>CAZMOT010000006.1:0-50841 GCA_964568065.1 uncultured Anaerolineales bacterium | reverse complement strand
TCCCCTGTCTCACCTTAGCGCCCCATCACCAGCCCGCGTATTCTTCATTGCTGCTGTGGGTAATTCCTTCTTGCATATTTCAACAAGACGAGTATACTTCCTATGACAAGTAGGTTGGGAGAAGCTGCCGGTTCTGAATCGTCGGCAGCTTTGCGTGGCTGACCTGCCACAAAATAGAAACAGCACGGCCCCACAGGTTTCTCGTCAACGGTGGCCCAAGCTGGATGAGCCACAAGAGTCCTTAACACGGTCGTCGCGGGTGCTGCGCATCCGTCCGACGGTGCGAATACCCTGGTGAGGTTCTCCTCGTCCCAGGTATACTTTGGTAGCGAAGACGCGAAAAGTCGATTGTGAGAGACAGGCGGAATCAACATCCTTGTCTGCGATAGCCATAGGCTTCGCCAAGACCAATGCTGTTCTCACCTGTCTCTCGGCCAAGGGCGATGGCCTAACTTAATCTTGAAAGAAAGGAGATGCATACTGTCAGTCCAGTCGCCCTGACTACAGTATACAAAGAAAATCATGTACAATCAGAGTTCACGCAAACGCTCAACGAGTAAAAAACCAGTATGTGCAAGGAGGAAAACCATGTACAAAAGTTCACGCAAACGTTCAACGAGCAAGAAGTGGCCTTCGCTGCTCATCCTGATCCTGCTGGCTTTCGTCGTTTGTCTGAACGGCACAACGATGATGGCACAAGGACCGGGCGATGGCCCGATCGCTGTGGTGATCATTGATGCATCGGGAATCGAGTGGCAGCCGCAAGTAGAAAACGATGGCCTGGTCTTGACCATCTCCGGCCCGGACGGCCTGACTTACCGCCAGGAGTTTGAGCCCGGCAGTGTCCCCACGTTTGGGCTGGTTGACCCGGAAGGGCAGCGCTACCCCGACGGCACCTACACCTACGAGCTGCGGGTGGTGCCGGTGGTGGATGCGGAGACGCGCGCCGCCCTGATAGCGGCCAGAGAATCTGGAGATAGCGACGCCATGGTGGAGCAACTGCAGGAGGCCGGCAAGTTGCCACAATATGTGCAGACGCAATCCGGATACTTTACCATCATGGATGGCGCGATTGTTACGGGCGGCGTCTCTGAAGGCCCAGCCCTCCTCAGCCCCTTTGAAGACCCAGCCCTCCTCAGCCCCCTGGCCCCGCAGGACGTCCTCCACTATGATGACGTGATTATCACCGGTAGCCTGTGCGTCGGCTTCGACTGTTATAATGGGGAGTCATTCGGTTACGACACGATCAAGCTCAAGGAGAACAACCTGCGCATCTATTTCGAGGATACCAGCGTCGGAACTTTTCCATCGGGCGACTGGCGCATACGGATAAACGACACCACCAGCGGCGGCGCGAGCTATTTCGCCGTTGAAGATGCCACCGGAGGGAGAACGCCGTTTAGAATTGAATCCGGAGCCCCCAACCATGCTCTCTACGTTGAGGATTATGGAAGGGTGGGCCTGGGGACCTCCGTACCCTACGTAGAATTGCACATCGTTGATGGAGACACCCCGACTGTCCGGCTGGACCAGGATGGCTCGTCGGGATGGACGGCGCAAGGATGGGACGTGGCCGGCAACGAGACGAACTTCTTTATACGCGACGTCACAAATGGTTCCAGGCTGCCCTTCAGAATCCAGCCCGGAGCGCCCAGCAGCAGCCTGTGCCTCAAGGCCGATGGGAAAGTCGGGATTGGGACGTGGTCGCCAAGTGCTCCAATGGAATTAGAAACGACAGGAGAGGACGCAGTGTTTGTAGCTGAACGAACGAGTGGCGCAACGGCCATGCTTTCCGCAGGAGGGGATGTCGTTCAGCTCGGCTCCGTAACTAGCCACGACTTGGAGTTCGTCACAAATGAAACCACTAGAGTGACCATTGCCTCGGGCGGCGACGTCGGCATTGGGACGGCCCCAGGCAGGCGGTTCCATGTTTATCACGCTACAGCTGATGCCGTGATGCGTGTGCAAAGTGGTGACGCAAACTGCTGGCTCGACCTCAAAGACGGCAACACAACCGCAAACTACAAGGTCGCAATCGGCGCTATGACCGATGACATGGTGCTCAAGGCAGGCGGCTTTGAGCGGGTAAGAATCGAGAGCGGAGGCAACGTCGGCATCGGGACAATGAGTCCAGGTTACCTACTGCACGTCGATGGCTCTGCCGGCAAACCAGGCGGTGGTTCGTGGTCCAACTCCTCAGATGCAAGATTGAAGGAGAACATTCACCACATTGACGGTAGAGAGGCGCTCGATTTGCTCAGCCAGTTGCAGGGTGTAACCTTCGAGTGGGTCAATCCAGAAGAACATAGCGCAGGAACAAGAGCTGGTCTGATTGCCCAGGAATTGGAAAAGGTGTTCCCAGACTGGGTCGAAGAAATCGAGGTACAAGGAAGCGACCAAGAGTTGATTCCCGAAGGCGAGAAGGCCAAAGCACTCCACTTTCCCCACGATTTCAACGCATACGTGATTGAGGCCATTAAGGCACTGGATGCCGAGAATCAGGCCTTGTCTGACACCGTACAGGAACAGGATGCCGCCATTGCGGCGCTCCAACAGCAAAACTCCGACCTGGAAGTACGCCTCAGCGCCCTGGAAGGAGCCGCGGGGGCGACCAACAATCGCACCTACAGTCTGCCTCTGGGGGGGTTGTTCCTTGGGAGTCTATTGGTTGTTGGTATTGTCGTAAATCGGCATCGGAAGCAGTGAGAAGATTGTGGCGGTCAACAAAACCAAAGTTGTGATTGTGCTGCTGCTGGGGATTGGAATAGCGTATGTCTTGTGCGCAGACCCGGCCTCATAGCCAACTTGGTCAGATCCAGGCAGTTGTCCGTTAAAGAACCCTTGGTTAAGGAAAAACCTACCTCGGAGGTCTCGTGAGTGCTTTTTCAAGAGCAAAATGGCCACATCTGTCGCCATCTTGCCACGCGAAATAGCTCTTGGAGACCTCCGAGGTCTAGATGCAGACACTCTTAAAGCGTGCTCTAATCTGAGTGACCGTAAAAGAATAACTTCCCGACCAATGTCATTAAGACCTGACAGGTTTCCAAAGATACTGTTGGCAAACTCGATTTTTGAGGGATGGCGCCCCAAAAAGGGCAAAAAACGAGGCTTTTCTCCCACTGGGCTGGCAAAAATGGCCTTAGAATGGGCTTGATCTCGCATAAAAGGTAGTAAGCCAACAGTATCTTCCAAAGGTGCCATTTTGAGCTAGATTCGACCTGATCAGGGGCATATTTACGCCGAAAAGTGGCCTGTGAAACCTGTCAGGTCTGGGATGGTCTCTTATCTTAATGACATTGACTTCCCGACCGGTGTTTAGCGAGAAATCACCCTGAGCCTGTCGAAGGGCGATTTCGAGCGCATTTTGCGAGGAGGAAGAAACATGCCAACCAAAGTCAAAGCCCTAGTCATTCTGTTTGGTCTGCTGTTTGTGCTGGCCTCACCATCGCTTGCGCAAACGGCTCCGCCGTCGTTCTCAAAATCCTTCACCCCGGATACGATTGGGGTCGGCAACGTCAGCACGCTCACTTTCTACATCTATAACGAAGACCAGGTAAACTCAGTGGGGGACATGGCGTTCACGGACATCTTGCCGGCTGGAGTGATGACAATCGCCACCCCTGCGAGCGCCACGTCGGACTGCGGCGGCACTCTCACCGCCCCGGATGGCGGCACCACCATCAGCCTCAGTGGAGGCCAGCTCGGGGCCAATAGCGGGTGTACCATCAGCGTCAACGTGACCGGCAGCACCCCGGGGGTACACACGAACACCTCGGGGGACCTGACGTCGAGCGCCGGTAACAGCGGCCCCGCCATCGGCAATCTGACCGTCGATGAGACGCGGCTGGGGTTCAGCAAGAGCTTTGTGCCGGACCCTATCAACTTTGGGGGAACCAGCACCCTGACGTTTATCATTGATAACACCGGCAACGAGGCGGCGGTGGACTATTTGAACCTCACCGATAACCTGCCGACCGGGATGCTGATCGCCAACCCTGCCAATGCGGCGACCACCTGCACCGGCGGCATTCTCACCGCCGTCCCCGGAACAAGCGTTATCAGCTACACTACGAATTATGCTCCTTACAGTGTCGCCTCGGTTCCGGCTGATTGGAGTTGTAACGTCACCGTTGATGTGATCGCCGCTGCCGTCGGCTTGCTCGACAACACCACGGAGGACCTGACGTCAGGCACGGAGTACCTGACGTCAGGGTACCCTTCGGCATTGTCGCACGGTAAGGCGACCGCCACGCTCGAAGTCACCTTCTTTGAGTTACTCCTGAACAAGTTCTTCACCGACGATCCGGTCGCCCCGGGCGATACCGTCACCCTCGATTTTGTGATCACCAACTTTAACCGGAGTTCTGCGGCCTCCAACATCTCCTTCACCGACGATCTCGACGCCGCGCTCTCGGGTCTCACGGCGGTTGGCCTGCCGCTGGTCGACCCTTGTGGCTCTGGCTCTCAGCTCACCGGCACCTCGGTTCTCACCCTGACCGGCGGCAGCCTCGGCCCGGAAGCCTCCTGCGCCTTTAGCGTCACGCTGCAAGTGCCATCCGCGGCTCCCTGGGGGGTCTACGCCAACACGACGAGTTCAGTCACGGGCAATATCGGTGGCGATGGCGTGACGGGAAACTCTGCGACGGACTATCTCATCGTGCAACCGGTGCCGGTTTTGACCAAAAGCTTTGCCGACGATCCGGTGGCCGCCGGCGACACCGTCACCCTCCAGTTCACCATCACCAATACCAGCCTGGACTCGAGCGCGGCGATTTTCGTCTTCACCGACAACCTCAACGCCATGCTTGCGGGAATCTCGGTGCCCTGGCTGCCGGCCGACGGCTTTTGCGGGGCAGGGTCCACGATCGTCACGACCACCAGCATTCTCCCCTTTGGGGAACTGCACCTCGCTATGACGGGTGGCAACCTGGCAGCGGAAGCGTCGTGCACCTTTAGCGTCACGCTCCAGCTACCCGCGGACGCTCCGAACGGCACTTATGCCAATACCACGAGCGATATCGCCGCCACGGTCGGCGGTGTGCCATTGATTGGGAGTCCAGCCACCGACGACCTCGTGGTAGTCGGACCACCTGCCCTGTCCAAGTCCTTCACCGACGATCCCGTCATCCCCGGCGATACAGTGACTCTCGAGTTCACCCTCGACCACAGCGAGGGGGCCGCCACCGCCACCGGGATCGCTTTCAGCGACGACCTGGATGCCGTCCTTTCGGGTCTCACACCGGTTGGCCTGCCCCTATCCGATCCCTGTGGCTCTGGCTCTCAGCTCGCCGGCACCACAAACCTGAGCTTTACCGGCGGGAGCCTTGCGCCGGGAGAGTCGTGCACGTTTGACGTCACGCTCCGGGTGCCGGCCGGGGCCGCCGCCGGAAACCACACCAATACGACTAGCGACGTCACGGCCACGGTGGGCGGGGTGGCGGTGACAGGGGATTCGGCCAACGACGAGCTCAAGGTCGCGGGGCTGACCCTCTCCAAATCCTTCACCGACGATCCGGCCATCCCTGGCGATACGGTGACGCTCCAGTTCGTCCTCAGCAACACCAATCCGTTATCGAGTGTCACGAATATCGCCTTCACCGACGACCTGAGCGCCGTCCTTTCGGGTCTCGCCGCGGTTGGCCTGCCGGCCAACGACATCTGCGGTACGGGTTCCCAGATTGACGGCACCACCAACCTGAGCTTTAGCGGCGGGAGCCTCGCGCCGCAGACGTCGTGCACCTTTAGCGTCACGCTCCAGGTGCCCATCACGGCCCCGCCCGGCGAGTATGTCAATACAACCAGCTTGGCTACGGCCGACATGGACGGCACGCCGGTCACGGTCACCCCGGCTTCGGACAACCTGTTCGTGGACGAGGTGCTATTGCTCGCCAAGTCCTTCAGCGACGATCCGGTCGCTCCCGGCGACACTGTGGCCCTCGAGTTCACCGCCATCAACAGGAGCTCGGTCTCAAGTACCACGGACATCGCCTTCACCGACGACCTGAACGCTGCCCTTTCGGGCCTCGTCGCGGTTGGCCTGCCAGCCACCGACGTCTGCGGCACCGGTTCCCAGATCAGCGGGACGAACCTTCTTTCATTCTCCGGCGGGAACCTCGCGCCAGGGACGTCGTGCACCTTTGACGTGTCTCTGCAAGTGCCAGTCAGCGGCTCACTAGGCACGTTCGTGAATACAACGAGCGAGGTCGAGGCCAACATGGATGGTCAGGCGATCACAGCCAGCTCCGCGACGGATGAGTTGGAGGTAACTACCCTGGGCACGATCGTCATTGACAAAGTGACAAGACCATCGGGGGATCCGACGAGCTTTGATTTCGCGCTGACAGGTGATCCTTCGATGTTGAATCGGCAGTTCAGCCTGGCTGACACCAGTACGCCCCAAAGCACCTTGGTTCTGCTGGGCTCGGGCTACAGCGTGACGGAGACGGTGCCCGCCGGCTGGAACCTGTCCAGTGCCACGTGCGACGACGGTAGCCCGGTCGACAACATCGACGTGAGTGCCGGCGAAACCGTTACCTGCACGTTCATCAACAGCAAGCCTATCTACCTCCCCATCGTCTTCAAAGGTGCTACCTTTGCACCCGATCTGGTGGTGCAAAGCATCGTCGCCACCGGCAACGGCGTGCAGGTCGTCATCGCGAACCAGGGCAACACCCCCGTCAGCGACGACTTCTGGGTGGACGCCTACATCAACCCCGACCCCGTCCCCACCGCCGTCAATCAGATCTGGAACGACCTGGCCGACGAGGGACTGGTGTGGGGTGTCACCGCAGATATGCAGCCGGGCGACGTGCTGACGCTTACCGTCGGTGGCGCCTACTATGTGGCGGATTACAGCCAGGTCTCCTGGCCGCTGCCTGCCGGCACACCGATCTACGCCCAGGTGGACTCGGCCAACGCGGACACGATCTACGGCGTGGTGCTGGAGAGCCACGAGATCAGAGGGGAGGCGTACAACAACGTCGCAGGGCCGGTGTATTCAAGCGCCGCCGGGAGCGAGGCAGAGCCTCCTGCTGTGTGGGATGTCTTGCCGGCGTGGTATGGCGATCTGCCACGCAGACCGTGAAACGTGAAGCGTGAAACTTGAGAGAGGTGTGATGATGACCCCAAAACGAATTCGTATCTGCTCAGTGTGTATCGCCGTTGGCGTTTGCGCCCTGTTGGCGGCGGCGTTGCTACCGTCGCTGACGGAGCCCGTGCTGGCACAACTGCCGCCTCGGCCCACGCCTCAGCCCACGATCCAGCCCACGACTCAACCCGAACCTCTGTCCGAGCCCGTGCCATCCGGAGGCTCCATTGAGTTGCGCGCCCAATTCCCCTCTACGTGGCCGTGGGAAAAGTCCCACTGGCAAGACCTGTGGACCGTCGTTCAATGGCAGGATGAGTGGGGCTACTGGCACGACGTCGAGGGGTGGCAGGGAGCGCTGGACGACGTCGAAATCGGCGAGAGCGGAGAGGTTGTGGGCAGGAAGATGTGGTGGGTCGCCGAGGCCGACCTGGGCAAGGGGCCGTTTCGCTGGAGGGTCTACCAGGGATGGAGGTTGCTTGCTCAGAGCGGAACATTCGACCTCCCGGACTCCAATGGTGGTTTTGTGAAGGCGGAGGTGTCGCTCGCGCGGTAGAGAGGTGCGACGCACTTTAAGTGCGTCGCACCTTGTGTTTAATCGTACTTCCTGTTCCAGTCGGGGAGCGTCTTGATGATGACCACCGCCCCGCCCAGCACGCCGAGCAGGATGCCGGGTGGCGAAAACCCAAGTGTCCACAGCAGTGGCCCGACCAGTGCCATCGCCAGTATCGTGGAGCGGGCGCGGTGGAAGTGTAGCAGCCCGACCAGGATGAGCCAGAAAAGCACCAGCCCGACCAACGCCCCCAGCGTGCGCAGGGGGTCCAGACACAGCAGAGCGCCCGTCAGCGTGGAGAGGCCGATGCCGCCGCCGAAGCGGATAAAGACGGACCAGTTGTGGCCTACAATCGCCATCACACCAGCGGCTGTGGCGGCCCAGGGGGTATCCGCCAGCAGCCCGGCCCCGGCAACGGCTACCACTCCCAGGAGGGTGTCTACCACACCGGTCAAAACGCCGCCCCATACGCCAGCCACGCGAGAGACGTTCAGCCCGCCGGTGTGACCGCTGCCCTGCTCGCGCACATCCTGGCCTCGTAACGCCCGAGATACCAGCACGCCCGTGGGCATCGCGCCCAGCAGGTATCCCAATGCCCCAGCCAAGATAAGTTCGATCATCGTCATTGCACCTTTCAGCATCGCACCCGCAACTGCCCGGGGATGATCTCACACTCTATCCGGTGGGCGTCGGTGCACAGCATCTCACCGTCCATGTGAGCGATCAGGTCGTCTGGCGAGGAGATGGTCACGTGCCTGGTACGGGTCATGGTGACCGGTTCGCGATCCACGTGAGTGCCATCCATGAAGTGGGGGATGAGACCTAGCATGGCCAGTCGGCCTATCTCTCGCACGATACAGACGTCCAGGAGCCCGTCGTCGGGCAGGGCGTCGGGGGTGCAGAAGAAGCCGCCTCCTTCGCGTGGCCCGTTGGCGATGCAGATCATCGTTGCCGGCAGTGCCAGTTCCTGATCGTCGGTTTCGATGGTCACCCGTGGAGCCTGGGATAGAAAGACCGTCTTCACGACGACGGGCAGGTACAGTGCCATCCCGCGCAGCCACTTGACCTTGCGGGCCTCAAGCGTCACGATGCCGCCAAAGCCGACGTTCACGGTGTTATCGAAGTAGCGAGGGGGATGGCCCGGTATCGTGACCTGACACACGTCCACGATTCGAGTCTGGCCGTGTGCTAACCTCCGGCATGCTCCTTTCAGGTCGGGGGGTATGCCTATATTGTGAGCAAAGTCGCTGCCGGAGCCGACGGGTATGACGCCCAGGATACCGGTCACGCCATCCTTCGACGCTGCCATCAGGCCGTTGACTACTTCGTGGGTCGTGCCATCGCCGCCCACGGCGACGATGATCTCGAAGCCATCATTGGCTGCCTGTTCGGCCAATTCCGCCGCGTGCCACGGCCTGGCCGTGCGCACCAGGTCGAATGCGAGCCCCTCCGCCTTCAAAAGCCGGCGCAACTCAGGCTCGACCCTCGCTCCATACCCCCGGCCCGCAACTGGGCTGAGAATGATCTTGATGGGTCCCATAAGTGCCCTCCTGTGAATAGGTAGTTTCACATAATAGAACACCCCAGGAGGTGATACGTTGCGCGCTGTCAGGTGCTCCTGACAGCAATGACGGGAAGCGTGAAACGCGGTGCAGGTTGCGTAAGCTCGGGGGTAAAGGCTCTTGACAGAGCCCACACGTGTTGGTGTACTGCGTTTGACATCGTTCTTGCTTGAGGGTAGAATACACTCAGACGAACTACTATACGAAAGGAAGGTGTGCAATGGCCGAGCAATTATCCCTGCCTGATGTGGATGTTCATGATCTCAGGGAGGAGTCTCCACCAGTCGTTGCGTCACCGGGCCTCAGTGCCCACGTCTCGCTGCGCGCCGCCATAAGCGGCTTCGAGACTCACATGCAGCAGCAGGGCTTTGCTGAGAACACTATCAAGGCTTTCCTCTCAGATCTCAATATTCTGACCCAGTTCATCGGAGTGGGGACTGCCATTGGCGTCATCTCCACCCAGGATCTCAATCGCTTCATCCGCTGGCTGGTACACGAGCGCGGCGTGCCTTGTAGCCCCAAGTCGCTGGCCCGGCGCGTGACTACACTCAAGGTCTTTTTCGGCTGGCTGGCTGAGGCGGACGTACTTCCCAACGATCCGGCTGCCCCCGTGGTTCACAAGCCAGTGATGACGCCACTGCCCCAGATACTCTCCGATGCCGAGGTCGAGCGAGTGTTAGGGGGGGCTCAGGCGTTGCGCCACGCCGAGAAACCGGATGCCCGCCCCCACTTGTTGGTGACGTTGCTCCTTCATACTGGCATCAAGAAGGGCGAATGCATGAACATCGTGATGAACCACTTTGATTTCAGTGATCCCACTCAGCCGGTGCTGTGGATCCGCTATGCCAACCCTCGCCGTCGTCACAAGGAGCGCAAACTGCGTCTGCCGGTGTGGTGGCCAGCGGTGTTGGCTGAGTACCGCGCCCAGTACCAGCCGCAGGAACCGCTATTCCCCTGCACCGCTCGCAACCTGGAGTACGTTTTGGCCAATGTGGCGCGGCAGGCTGAACTCCCTCACGCTCTCTCGTTTGAGATGTTGCGCTGGACGTGCGCGGTACGCGACTACCGGGCAGGCATGCCGGCCGATAAACTGCGCCAGAAACTGGGGATTTCCAAGATCACCTGGCGCGAGGTGGGGGTCAAAATTGCCCACCTGGCGAGTCCGGCGTGGTGACGTATTGACGAGCATTTGTGGACAGTGGTCACCGGGCTGGTGTAGGCCATTACGCGATGCTACGAAGGGCGTCAAGACAGAAGCACCCCGACTGATGTAGCCGGGGTGCTTCACCAGATTTGCCAGGATGTCCCCTAGCTCGCTGGGGGAGGAATGGCGAGCGAGGGTTTGGGGGCGGCAGCTCCCAACGCAAACATTCCGCTGCGAATGCTCCGCAACTTGCTGCAGGGCGATTCGCTCGCTACGCCTCCTCCAGTGTGCGCCGGATGCTGTCTAGAAGCTTATCCAGCGCAAAGGGTTTGGTAATGTGGTCGGCAGCGCCCCACCCAGCGCCGCCGCCATCAGGTTGCAGCACGGAGACGATGATCACGGGGATATCTGCTGTCTCGTGGTCAGTCTTGAGCCGGCGCAGCACTTCCATGCCAGTGATGTCGGGCAGCATCATGTCTAGCGTGATCAGGTCAATGTGCTCGGTGTGTGCCAACGACAAGGCTTCCTCACCCAGTTCAGTCGTGAGCACGTCAAACCCTTCCTGTTGCAGTTGCAGTGTGATGAGTTGAGTGACGTCAAGGTCGTCTTCGATTACCAGCACAGTGCGCTTTGCCTCGGAAGGCTCAACTCTTTCGCTGACGACATCACTCGGCGCTTCGGTATGCAAGGGCAGGACAAATGAGAAGGTATTGCCTTGTTCCGAGCTACTTTCCACCCACATGCGTCCACCCTGTATTTCGACCAGCATCTTGGCAATCGGCAGTCCCAGATCAGTGCTGTGGATCTCAGAGGCGGTTGGGACGTTCATCCGATGGAAACGCTGGAATACATGTTCCTGGTCCTCCGGGGCGATGCAGGGGCCCGTATCGGTGACGTCTACCCGTACCTCGTCTTCATCCTCGGAGCGTGCCAGTGAGAGCGTGATGTGCCCGCCTTCTGGCGTGTAGCGACAGGCATTGCCGGCCAGGTTGGCGACCACTTGCGTGATCCGGTTCTTGTCGCCCAATACCGACCCAACGTTGGGTTGAACCTCGACTGTCAGATGCAGACCTTTCCGATCGCATTGCGGGCGTATCAGGTCTGCAACGTCGTGGATAATCGCATCCATCTGGAGGGGGTGGATGTCCAGTTCCAGTTGGCCGCTGTCAATGCGACTAATATCCAGCAGATCGTTGATCAACGCGACCAGGCAATCGGCGCTGTTATGAACGATGTGCAAGAAATCTTTTTGTTGCTCGTCGAGTTTCCCGGAGGTTTGCTGCAACAGCAGTTCGCTGTATCCTTTGATGGCGGTCAGCGGCGCGCGCAGTTCCTGGGAGATGTTGAGGACAAAATCGTTTCTTGCCTGTTGGGCCTCGATCTCGCGTGTGACGTCGCGCAGCACGGTCACGATCCCCAGGAACTGGCCCATCTCGGTGAGCATGGGGGAAAGGCGCACCTGGATGGCCCGTGTGCCAACTTCGATGGTCATCTCAGTGCTCTCTCCCCTTTGCTCATGGGTGTAGGGATCGGCGTACAAACGATCCAGTGCATCCATCATTTCCAGGTGAGATCGGGCGGAGCACGATTCGAAGAGGGCGTGGATCTGGTCACCCACTGCCGCCTGGGGATCTATCATCATCATGCGGGCAGTGGCCTGGTTGAGCAAGGTCACCCGGCCGTCAATGTCGCTGGCGATCACGCCATCGGCAATGGATGCCAGGGCTACACGCTCGATCGACGATGTGGGCTCTGTCTGTGCGTTCTTATGTTCTGTGTGCTGTGTGTTTGCTTTCATGATTCATTCCTCCCCACGGTTACTCTGGTTAGCAGACTGGTTCTGCGACTCTGAAAACAGGTTTCTGGAGTGAAATCCTCTACTGATTCTGTTTGTGGCGTCCATCATATTGATTAAGCAGTGATGCGATTTTGTCTGGCGATAGTACGTGGTCCACGATTTCGCGTTCGATGGCCTCTTTCGGCATCCCAAAGACCACACAACTATCTGCGTCCTGGGCAATAATGCACCCACCAGCCCGCCGGAGGTTCTCCAGGCCGTCGGCGCCATCTTCGCCCATTCCTGTCAACACCACGCCGACGCCGGCGGCTCCATACGTTTCCGCTACCGAATCGAACAGGTGTGTGGCCGAGGGCCGCAGGCCCCTGAGCGGCGGTGAGTGGTCAAGTCGGACGATGCCGCCGGTGGCAACGATTATGTGGGTGTCATCTGGCGCGATCAAGACTCTCCCTGGTGCGAGCAATTCATTGTGTTCCGCAATCGTCACCCGCAACTCGGTCGCGCTGTCCAGCCATTGGGCGAACCCATGTGCAAAGCCGGGCGTGATGTGCTGCACGACCGCGATGGGGATTGACAGGTCTCCGGGCAAGGCACCAAGAATCTGGCGCAGCACACCCGGGCCGCCGGTAGAGGAGGCGATGGCGATCAATTCGACGTCGGCCGCTGTGCTGGGCAGCTTGGCGGGCGGCTGGCGGTCTGGCCAGAGGGTGACCACTTGCACGTCGGCCATCAACCTGATGGTGGTCACCAGTTGATCGCGCACGGCCTCATAGGCCTCAGGTCCAAGACCTTTGGGTTTTTCGACCACCGTCAATGCACCGGCCGCGATGGCGTTGAAGGCAACGTTCAGATCCTCATCGTAGACGGCGGACGTTATCACGACGATGGGCGTGGGCGTGGTGCTCATGATCTTCCTGGTCGCTTCCAGCCCGTCCATACGGGGCATACGGATGTCCATAGTGATCACGTCGGGCCGCAGACGGGAGGTCAGTCGCACGGCATCTTCCCCGTCTCGCGCCTGGCCCACGACCTCGAAACCAGGCGTATCCTGTAACATGCTGACCAATATCGCCTGTATGGTCGGGGAGTCATCAACTACTAGCACTCGAATGATGTCTTTCATTGGGATAACCTGATACTTTAACTGCGTTTTGCCAGCGGTGGTTCTCAGACCCCCGGTTTCTCGGCAGCAAGTCTCCCCCTGAGCTGTCTGAGACATGGGGCTTGCCTGCTCCGTGTGCTGGTGTACTAACGGCACTATATCTTTCTGGCGCCTGGTACAATCAACCCCATTTGCCGCAGCGTTTCAAGTAGAACTGCGTCGGCAAAAGCATCTTTGGGTATATAATCAATCGCACCCATTTGCAAGCCCATTACGACGTTTTCGTCGTCGTCGTGGCGTGTGAGCAAGATGATCGGGATGTCGGCCGTATCGCGCATGGCTTTTAGCTGCTGGCAGACCTGGAAACCGTTCATCTCGGGCATCTGCACGTCTAGTACAATGACATCGGGATGTAGTTGTTGCGCCATTTGCAGACCCGTCTGGCCTTCGCTGGCCACTGCGACGTTTAACCCCTTCTGTTCCAGCAGCGCCTGCAAGTGCAACGCTTGTGTAGGGCTGTCTTCAATCACCAGGATTGTCACGGTTTCGGACATGGTCATCTCCTTGATGGTGCCCAGTGGACTGCAGTGACCTGTACGTCGTCGGGTGGCAGCGTTTCGACGGTCAAATTGTCAACCAGCCATCCTGTGTTCTTGAGTGACTCCGGTGTGAGGTCAGAATCAACGTCTCTGGCTGCTGTACAAACCACTCGGATGCCTACGCTCTCCTCTCCGTTGTTCACGCACTCAACGACGATTTGACCCTGATGTTTTCTTCCCAGTCCCAGCGTGTCGGCCAACGAGGATGTGGCGAGGGAGATGCGCGCCTGGTCGGTGATGGCAAAGCCTTGCAGCCGGGCCAGTTCGCGCACTTTCATGCGTGCGGTGATAACATCAAACTCGCTGCGAATCGTTATGGTATGACTTTCATTCATTGGACACCGCCTTTATTCTGACCTTGTGCCAGTCGGTTGAGCGTCACTGAGATTTGATCCAGTGTGATCACTCGATTCACTGTGTTGCTGGCGATTCCATCTCGTGGCATCCCGTGGACTATGCAACTCTGCTCATCCTGGGCCACGGTCAGCCTGCCTGCTCGGTGTGGTGTTTCCAATCCTTCAGCGCCGTCGTCGCCCATGCTGGTGAGCACGACGCCCATTGCCTGGTGGTCGCAAGCGCGAGCCAGGGGATCACGTTCAGTCTTTAGCGTATACATCTTCCGTTGCCTCAGTGCCATCCAAGATGCCCAACTGGCGAAATGTCTCCAGAAGCACCGCGGCAGAAAAGGCGCCCTTGGGGATAAAGTCAATTGCTCCCAGGTCGATTCCTTTCATTGCTGCAGTGGTCCCGTTGTGAACGGTGAGTATCACAATTGGGATGTCAGCCGTCTGTGTGTCCTGCTTCAAGCACCGGCAGGTTTCAAAGCCGTCCATTTCGGGCATCTCGACGTCGAGCACGATCACGTCCGGCTGGTGCTGTTGCGCCATCGTCAATCCGGTTCGCCCATCGGGTGCCCAGAGTACTTGCAGTTTTTCCTGCTCCAGCAACTGTCGAAGCGCAATTGCCTGAGCCGGGCTGTCTTCTACGATCAGAACTGTTTTATGATTCTTTGCCATGTGTCGCTCCTGTCACTTTAGTGGGTCTGGGGTCGCGTTCAGCCTTCATCTCAGCTATCTTTCGCCGTCTGAGTGCTTTCCAGGATGTGCAACTGGCGCAACGTCTCCAGTAGCACTGTGTTAGAGAAGGCATCCTTGGGGATGAAGTCAATTGCTCCCAGGTCGATTCCCTTCATTGCCGCAGCGGCGGCGTCGAGACTGGTGAACATCACGACGGGAATGTCGGCCGTCTGGGGGTTCTCCTTCAGGTGTTTGCAGGTCTCGAAGCCGTTCATTGTGGGCATCTCGATATCTAGCACGATCACGTCCGGCTGGTGCTGTTGCGCCATCGTCAATCCGATTCGCCCATCAGGTGCCCAGAACACTTGCAGTCCTTCTTGTTCCAACAACTGTCCAAGTGCAAGTGCCTGAGCCGGACTGTCTTCTACGATCAGAACTGTTTTAATTTTCTTTGTCATTGCTCTCTCCTATCAGTCTATTTCCTCCACGTTTCCAGCATCAGCGCTATTTGGCGCTGCAGTGCGGCATCTTCCTCCAGCCAGGCTGTCACCTCGCTCCGGTCGGGCACTTGGCCATCCCATTGTTGGCCGGTCGCATGGTTGGCGATTAGCACTAGAAACCGCGTGCGCCATGGCTCCTCAAGGGAGCATAGATCCTCGGTAAGCTGCATCTCAAATCAACTGCTCAATCGTTTCCAACAGGTTGGTCTGGTCGAAGCTGGACTTGGCGATGTAGGCGTCGGCGCCGGCTTCAATACCCTGTGCTTTGTCCTCGGGCGAGTCCAGCGACGTGACCAGGATCACCGGCACGTGGGCTGTGTGCGGGTCGTCTTTGACTCGCCGGGCAAGGTCAAACCCGTCCAGTCGCGGCATCGCCACGTCCGAGACGATCAGATCGGGCGCCCCGTCGGCTGCGATGGTGTTCAGTGCCTCCTGGCCGTCGGTCGCCAACTGGACGATGTATCCGGCGGCCTCCAGGATATTCTTCTCCAACGTGCGCGTCGTGATCGAGTCGTCTACGATCAGGATGCGCCGCTGAGCGCGCGCCACCTCGGGGGCCTGCATCTCGGCCAGTGTGTCCAGGACAGAACGGCGTTCGCCCCGCATAGCTAATTTGATTAGGTCGGTTGGATTGAGGATCAGGACCACCTCGCCGGTGCCCATCACGGTCGCGCCAGCGATGCCGCCGACGCGCAGGAGTTGTTTGCCCAGCCCCTTGATGACGACCTCCTGTTCGCCGGCCAACTCGTCCACGGCAAAGGCCATGCGGCGCTCGGAGGCCGCCAGGATGACGGCCTGGATGCGTGCCTCGTCGCGCTGAACGTTGACCCGTGGTAGACCCAGTACATCGTTGAGACGTACCAGCGTGATCGGGCGCCCGTTGCAGAGCACCGTGTCTTGTCCTTCGAGGGGCGAAATCTCCTCCGTGCTGATGTACGTGATGCGCTCAATGGTGTTGAGGGGGATGGCGAACAGTCCGTTGGAGACGCGCACCAGCAGCCCGCGTGAACTGGTCAACCTCAGCGGCAGGGTCAGCGTGAAGACCGATCCGGCGCCAGGTGTCCAATCCACGTCAACGCGACCGTGCAGCGCTTCTACGTTGCGACGCACCACGTCCAGGCCCACCCCGCGTCCCGAGATATCGGTGATGATGGGGCTGGTGGAAACCCCGGCGTTGAAAATGGCCTCTTTCAGGTCGTCCTCACTCAGCGTCTGCTCATCAATCCTGGCCTGGCGCGCGATGGTTCGGCGGATGGCCTCAATGTCCAGACCGGCTCCGTCGTCGGAGACGCATAAGACCACGTCTTTGCCCAGTTGCTCGGCCGTGAGGGTAATAGTGCCTCGGCGCGGCTTGCCCATCGCCTCGCGTTGCGCCGGTGACTCGATGCCGTGATCCACGGCGTTGCGCAAGAGGTGGATCAGCGGGTCTTTGATCTGTTCCAAGACACGCTTGTCCAGTTCGGTATCTCCGCCGATGATTTGGAGCACGGTGTCTTTGCCTTCTTCCTGTGCCAGGTCACGCACCATGCGCCCAAAGGTGCCGGTGATGGTGGTGAGGGGCAGCATGCGGACGCGCTTGATTTCCTCTTCCAGTTCGTCAATCACCAGCGACATGTGCATCGTGTCGTTGGCGTATTGGCGCGACAGTTCACTGACCAGCGCATTCGTTTCGCGCAGTCGTTCCTGGTTGGTGCCGATGTAGTCCAGCAAGGAGGCCATATCTTTCTCCGACTGATTGTGGCCGTTGCTACCAATGCCCTGGCGGATCAGTCGGCCGTAGGCGCTGCGGACGGAGAGCCAGTTTTTTTGCCACAGGGTTATGAACTCCTGGTACTGCTGCACTTGAGTCAGCCATTGCTCGGCACGGATCTTGGTGACGAGGAGTTCGCTGAGTTGGGCCATCAGCGCGTCCAGTTTGCTCACGGAGACGCGGATGGTCTCATCTCCCCCGGCAACCGCAGGGGTGGGGGTGGTAGTGGTCGCTGGCGTTGGCATCGTATCGCCAGGGGGCGGCGGCTTGGTCGGGGCGGCTGTAGGTGCTGTTTTTACGGGCTTTGTGGCGGGTGGTGTCGTTTCCACGACGGGTGGCTCTTTGGGGGCCGGGGGTGCGGCCGGAGCGGCTGCTGGTTCCGACTCTGCGTTGACCTCCGCGGTCGCGCGGGCAGCCTGGGGACGCGAGCGGAGCGATTCCAGGTCGGCCAGCGCCTGCAAAGCCTGTGGCGGGGGCGTGAGCTCACCAGTCTCGTAGGCCGTCTGCACACCCTGGATCGCGTCGAGGGCCTGGTAACAGGTGGTGAAGAGCTCCGGCGTCGGCTTGATGGTATCGCGTTGCATGGCATCCAACGTGCTTTCGAGCGCGTGCGCCAATTGCTCGACCATGGTGACTCCCACCGCGCGGGAGGCCCCCTTGAGACTGTGGGCAGCGCGGAAGATGCTTTCCAGCGTTGCCTGGCGCTCCTCGCCGGTGACAGCACCCTGCTCCAGTGCCAGCAGGCCGTCAGTCAAGGTCTGGAGGTGCTCGGCCAGTTCGATGCGAAAGGAACTGATCAGTTGTTCTCGAATCTTGGCAGCGAGGGACATTTTTTGTCCTCCTAGGCTTTACGTTTTACAACCGGTACTGCTCCACGATCTCAGCCAGGCTGCGGGCCAGGCTGTTCAGTTCCTGAGCTGCCTTCTCCGCCTGGCGGGTGCTGGTCAGGCTCTGCAGCGTGGCCTGGTTGATGTTCTGCATCGCCACTGCGATCTGCTCGACGCCGCTGGCCTGCTGCCGTCCGCCGGCCATCACCTGCATGGACGCCTGGGCTGATTCTTCGATCACACCGGTCAGTTGCCCGATGGTCTCCTGCGCCTGCGTCGCCAACTGCACGCCCTGGTCGACGACCTTGGTGCCCTCCTCGGTGGACATCACGGTACCGTTGATGCCGTTTTGGATGTCGGAGAGGATGGCTCTGACCTGGGCGGTGGCCTGGCGGGACTGCTCGGCCAGGTTGCGCACCTCGACGGCGACGACGGCAAAGCCCTTGCCGTGCTCTCCGGCGCGTGCGGCTTCGACGGAGGCGTTGAGGGCCAGGATGTTGGACTGGGCGGAGATGTCGTTGACGCTGGCGATGATCTCGCCGATCTGCTGGGTCTGTTCGGAGAGGGCCAGGATGTTCTCGGCGATGGACTCGACTTGCTCTTTGATGTGGGTCATGCTCTGGATGGTGTTTTCCACAGCCTGTTGGCCGGAGTGAGAGACCTCGACGGTGCGCTGGGAGGCGTCCACGACCTCCTGGGCGCGCTGGGTGGCTTGCTCGGAGATGGTCTTGACCTCATCTACGGTGGTGGTGGTTTGGGAGATGGCGGCCGACTGCTCGTTGGCACCGGAGGCTTGCTGTGAGGTGGCGGCGAGGATCTCGGCGGCGGCGGAACCCAGGTTGGTGGCTGCCTCGCGAATTTGGGTGATCATATCCTGCAAACTGGCTGTCGTCTCATTCAACTGATGTCCCAGCACAATCAGCGGGTTGTCCCCTTTACGCCCGTCGCCGTCGAGGGGCAGGCGGGTGGCCAAGTTGCCTCGTCCAACCTCCGCCATATGCTGGACGTACTCTTGAACCGTAGCCTGCAAATACCTGGTGCGCCGTTCCAACGACGCGCGAACAGCTTGCAGCTCACGATTGCTCTCGGCCAAGCCATGCTCATTGCGGCGGGCCCGCTCAAGCGCGTTGGTGATGCTGCGTGTAGCGAGGTGCAGCAACAACGCTGTTACGACGAAGTTACCAGTCAGCCCTCCCCACATGGAAACCGGCGTGGTGGTTATGAGAGGCGGGGGCAAGAGACCGTTGCTCTCAGCGTACAGGATTCCCACTCCGGCTACAGCACTCAAGCCGCCAAAGATAATCCCGGCACGCCCACCCAAAAGCAAGCCAGCGACAATAATGACTACGCTGTAAATGACGAAGCCAGGGGTTCGCACCCCACCAGAGACCAAAGCCACGAAAGTCATGATCACCCACAGGGCAGACGACAGCAACACGCTGGTCAGCTGAACATGGCCCCTCCGCATCAAGGATAGCCCACCCAGCCCCAGCAGGACTACTACACCAATAATCGTCACGACGGGC
Organism: uncultured Anaerolineales bacterium; assembly: GCA_964568065.1. GTDB lineage: Bacteria > Chloroflexota > Anaerolineae > B4-G1 > B4-G1 > CAZMOT01. The sequence goes on along the minus strand of CAZMOT010000006.1, from coordinate 31,380 downwards.
ACTGGGTCGGGGTATGTAATAAGTGAGAAGATGCCATAAGCCACCGCAATCGCCACAACGGCGAGCAGGATGGTGTTGAGCAGGCCAGCGATGCGCGTCTTGTCTTCGTCGTCCTCAAAGACCGGCGCTGCCAGAAATTGTCGAATTCGAGTAAGCATATCCTTGTCCTCCTCGTGCACAGTAATCCTTCTACAGTTGGTACTGCTCCACGATTTCGGCCAGGCTGCGGGCCAGGTCGTTCAGTTCCTGAGCTGCCTTCTCCGCCTGGCGGGTGCTGGTCAGGCTCTGCAGCGTGGCCTGGTTGATGTTCTGCATCGCCACTGCGATCTGCTCGACGCCGCTGGCCTGCTGCCGTCCGCCGGCCATCACCTGCATGGACGCCTGGGCTGATTCTTCGATCACACCGGTCAGTTGCCCGATGGTCTCCTGCGCCTGCGTCGCCAACTGCACGCCCTGGTCGACGACCTTGGTGCCCTCCTCGGTGGACATCACGGTACCGTTGATGCCGTTTTGGATGTCGGAGAGGATGGCTCTGACCTGGGCGGTGGCCTGGCGGGACTGCTCGGCCAGGTTGCGCACCTCGACGGCGACGACGGCAAAGCCCTTGCCGTGCTCTCCGGCGCGTGCGGCTTCGACGGAGGCGTTGAGGGCCAGGATGTTGGACTGGGCGGAGATGTCGTTGACGCTGGCGATGATCTCGCCGATCTGCTGGGTCTGTTCGGAGAGGGCCAGGATGTTCTCGGCGATGGACTCGACTTGCTCTTTGATGAGCGCCATGCTCTGGATGGTTTCTTCTACGGCTTGTTGGCCGGAGCGAGAGACTTTGACGGTGCGCTGGGAGGTATCCACGACCTCTTGAGCGCGTTGGGTGGATTGCTCGGAGATGGTCTTGACCTGGTCTACGGTGGTGGTGGTCTGGGAGATGGCGGCCGATTGCTCGTTGGCACCGGTGGCTTGCTGGCTGGTGGCGGCGAGGATTTCTGCGGCTGCGGCACTGAGACTCTGGGCGGCCTCTTTTGTCCGCGTCGTCATATCGCGCAGGTTGTCCACCATCTCGTTGAGGTTGTGCCCCAGGATGATGAGCGGGTCGTCTTGCCGGCCGTCGCCGTCCAGGTCCAGTCGTGTGCTCAGGTTTCCTCTGGCGACGTTGGCCACGAAAGTCATGTACCCGGCGACCATCGCTTGCAGGTGCTCGCGCTGCTCGCGCTCATCGTTCAGTTTTTGGCGCAACTGGTCGGTCATGCTGTTAAAGGCCTGAGCCAACGTGCCTATCTCATCCGCCCGCCGCACAGGGGCACTGCGCTGCAGGTCTCCCTCCGCGATCTTGGTGGCCGCCTCCGTCAGTTCGACGATGGGGCCTACAATACGACCAGTGAGGAGCAGGGCCATTACTAGGGCAAGGGCAGCCGCCACGACGGTCACACCCACCATCGCGGGCACCTGCCGAAGTGCGGCCTCCACCGCTTCGGACCGGCTCTGCTCGACGAGCAGGGCTACGCCCATCTTGGGCAGCCAGCGGTAGGCACCAACAACTTCTTCGCCTCGGTAGTTGATGTACTGCTCCACCCCGGCTTCACCGTTCAGTGCGGATCGGATGCCAACGCTCTCCAAGGTACCCTCAGGAACAGTGCCTGGATCTTGACTACCAGCGACGTAGAGACCTTCTGTGCTCACCAGGTAGGTCTCGCCCGTCCTGCCCAGCCCGGCTTTTGCCTGAACCAACATGCCCAGGTCGGCCAGGTTGGCCCGCCCGACGAGAACGGCCAACATTTCCCCGTCGGGTCCCTCCACAGGCTGAGCGATCAGCATCGCGGGTGCGTTGAGCGCCGGATCGTAGGCGGGTGGCTGCAAGTAAGGTCCCTTTCGCCCCTCGCTGAAGTACGCCGCCTCAGGATAGGCTTCTCCTTCTCGCCTCACCGCCGTGGAGAACACAATCTCACCCGTCTCAGCGTCCAGCAGGAAGAGTTCCGCGAACGTCACCTTCTTGCGCTGGAAAGTGCCCAGGTGCCTAATAAGGTCAGAATGGGCCATCAGGCGCTCCTTACTCCCCTCTGGGCTGTCGAGCATTCTCTGCAGAGACTGCTGCAGCGCGGTATCATCAACAAGGATGTCCAGGTCTATCTCTCTTTCCTTGACCCAACGCTCGATCTCCCGCTGCTTAAGATCGGCTACAGACGATAGTGAGTCGCGTCCCTCCCGCAGCAAAGCCTGGTAGGCGAGCGACGCGCCGACCACGGCGAAGGTCAGCGACAGCAAGATAACCAGCGCCAGGCTGAACATCAGCAGCGTGCGGCGGATACTGGATCGTCGCGTACGGACAGTGACGGATGTGCTCATGAATCTACCTCCCGGCTTTGCGCGTCGTATCTCCATCGTCCTCAAAAACCAGCGCGATAAGGAATTGTTTAATCCAGATGAGCATAATCGTTCCCATTTTCAGTTCTATAACTGGTACTGCTCCACGATCTCGGCCAGGCTGCGGGCCAGGTCGTTCAGTTCCTGGGCTGCTTTCTCCGCCTGGCGGGTGCTGGCCAGGCTCTGCAGCGTGGCCTGGTTGATGTTCTGCATTGCCACTGCGATCTGCTCGACGCCGCTGGCCTGCTGCCGCCCGCCGGCCATCACCTGCATGGATGCCTGGGCCGACTCTTCGATCACACCAGCCAGTTGCCCGATGGTCTCCTGCGCCTGCGCCGCCAACTGCACGCCCTGGTCGACGACCTTGGTGCCCTCCTCGGTGGCCATCACGGTACCGTTGATGCCGTTCTGGATGTCGGAGAGGATGGCTCTGACCTGGGCGGTGGCCTGGCGGGACTGCTCGGCCAGGTTGCGCACCTCGACGGCGACGACGGCAAAGCCCTTGCCGTGCTCTCCGGCGCGTGCGGCTTCGACGGAGGCGTTGAGGGCCAGGATGTTGGACTGGGCGGAGATGTCGTTGACGCTGGCGATGATCTCGCCGATCTGCTGGGTCTGTTCGGAGAGGGCCAGGATGTTCTCGGCGATGGACTCGACTTGCTCTTTGATGAGCGCCATGCTGTGGATGGTGTTCTCCACGGCCTGCTGACCGGAGCGGGAGACTTTGACGGTGCGCTGGGAGGTATCCACGACCTCTTGGGCGCGTTGGGTGGATTGCTCCGAGATGGTCTTGACCTGGTCCACGGTGGTGGTGGTCTGGGAGATGGCGGCCGACTGCTCATTGGCACCAGACGCCTGCTGCGAGGTGGCAGCCAGGATCTCGGCTGCGGCGGAACTGAGGTTGTTGGCCGCCTCGCGAATCTGGATGATCAGGTGCTGCAAATGTTCGTGTTGTTCGTGCTCTCTGCGCAGTATCTCATTGCGCTTGGTGACATCTGTCCCAATTGAGAGCATGCAGTCTGGATTGCCTTCTATGGCCAAGGGAACTTGGGTGGTTTGAACCCATATGGTCGTACCATCTGGAAATGTAAGCGGTTCTTCTGGTATAAAGTGGGGTTGTTTGCTGTCAATAACCTCTCGATCACCCTCCAGGTATTCGTCAAATATTATTCTGTCTGATGGAGACATATCAACCAGCTCAGGGAGATTCTTTCCCACCATTTCCTCAGGTGTGTGCCCATAGAGTCGGGCTGTTTCTTTATTCGCCAGAACAAACTTGCCATCCCGGTCCTTGACCATGATAAGGGCTGGGGTGGCGTCAACGACTACACGCAGCAGATCCTCGCTCTCTCGCAGTGCCTCCTTCACCCACTTGCGCTCGGTGATGATCGCGATCTGGTAGAGGGAAAAGCCCAGGAGAGGGATCATGTAGCCGAGCACTTTGTAGACGTGGGCAATGTCGAAGAAAGGATCGTAGAGCGACTTGGAGAACGACATCAGCACCTGCCCGACAACGTTAACAGCTATCGAGAGCGAAATCCACCAGGTGAGCATGTCGCGCTCTCGATGATACTCCCGGAGGAAAGCGATCAGAGCGACAAGCAGCACGATAGCCGACAGAAAATCTACCGGGCGGGAAATAAGAAGGTGGGGGTAGATGAATTTCGGCAGAGGAATTCGGAAGGCCAGGGCCGTGAGCGCCACACTAACGGTCACGACGGCTAATGATATCCATTTCGTTTCGCGTTTTGGGTCTTTGCTTTCCCCGAGCCATGTGGGCATGGATGGCGCAAGGAGAAGGATCACCCCCAGCAGCAGCCGCCCGGTCACGTATGTTGCGGGAATAGACTGTGCCAGGGACGAAGCATGTAGACCGAATAGATTGCGGAAGGCCAAAAGGCCGTGGACAAAGTCTTCGGCACTGTTGACAAAGAAGGCCAGTCCTATAAGTAGTTGGAAGCGATTGCCCAGGGTGTAGAAATGCGCGACCAGCGCAATTCCCGCAATCACACCAAAAAGCGCCCCTACCATCTCGATCGTGGCATGAAGGTCCGAACTTCCTTCGTACGTCGAGTTCGCCAACAGTGGATAGATACTGGCAAGGAGTACCATTGTAAGTGCCAATATGCTTAGATATATGGACTCCTGCTCGTGAGACTGCGCTGATAGTCTCACTCCCCTGGCCTCTTCCGCGCCGGTGCTGGCAATGCCAACTGAATTTGCTGTCATTTTGTTTACTTCCCTTTTGCCGTGCTGTTTCGTGTTCTGTCACGTAACATGCTGCACGCATTACAGTTGATAATGCTCTACGATCTCGCTCAGGCTGCGGGCCAGGTCGTTCAGTTCCTGGGCCGCCTTCTCCGCCTGGCGGGTGCTGGCCAGGCTCTGCAGCGTGGCCTGGTTGATGTTCTGCATTGCCACTGCGATCTGCTCGACGCCGCTGGCCTGCTGCCGCCCGCCGGCCATCACCTGCATGGATGCCTGGGCCGACTCTTCGATCACACCAGCCAGTTGCCCGATGGTCTCCTGCGCCTGCGCCGCCAACTGCACGCCCTGGTCGACGACCTTGGTGCCCTCCTCGGTGGCCATCACGGTACCGTTGATGCCGTTCTGGATGTCGGAGAGGATGGCTCTGACCTGGGCGGTGGCCTGGCGGGACTGCTCGGCCAGGTTGCGCACCTCGACGGCGACGACGGCAAAGCCCTTGCCGTGCTCTCCGGCGCGTGCGGCTTCGACGGAGGCGTTGAGGGCCAGGATGTTGGACTGGGCGGAGATGTCGTTGACGCTGGCGATGATCTCGCCGATCTGCTGGGTCTGTTCGGAGAGGGCCAGGATGTTCTCGGCGATGGACTCGACTTGTTCTTTGATCAGCGCCATGCTCTGGATGGTTTCTTCTACGGCTTGCTGGCCGGAGCGGGCGACCTCGACGGTGCGCTGGGAGGTATCCACGACCTCCTGGGCGCGCTGGGTGGACTGCTCCGAGATAGTCTTGACCTGGTCCACGGTGGTGGTGGTTTGGGAGATGGCGGCCGATTGCTCGTTGGCGCCGGAGGCTTGCTGAGTGGTGGCGGCCAGGATCTCCGCCGCAGTCGAGCTCAGATTGTTGGCTGCCTCGCGAATCTGGGCGATCATGCTCTGCAAGTTGGCCGTCGTCTCGTTCAAGCTATACCCTAGCATGAGCAGCGGGTCGCTCACTTCTCCGGGCTCGTTCCCGTCGAGATCCATCCGAAGGGTCAGATTGCCCTGCCCCACCGCCGTCGCATACTCGACGTATTGCCGAACCATCATTTCCACGTACTCGCGTTGCTCCTGCTCATTGCGCAGCATATCGCGCAACTGGAAGACCATCTGGTTGAAGGCGTCGGCCAATACGCCTATTTCATCTCTCGATTTGACATCGGCCTCGACCGCCAGGTCGCCACGGGCGATGGCCTGGGCGACGTCGGTGATCTTCCTGATAGGTTTTGCCATCTGTCCGGCCACGGCCCAGAGCAGCGCCAGAGTAATAACAGCCAGAAACGCACCGATCCCGATCATCCGCTCCATCAAAGTGGTCGCCTCGGCGATGATCTTCTCGATGGGGACGAGGAGGTTCACGGACCAGGGAGTCACCGTGTGGCCGAATCGTATCGGCGCCCATACCTCCAACTCGTCCCCCATCACCTCGATGCTCTCCTCGCCTTGCTGGACGTGGGCCATGTCCTCCTCAAAGTCCGGGTGGATATTCCTCATGTGCTCACCGACCAGTTCCGGCTGGCCCGTCACTCCTGCCAGCGTGCCGTTGTTGCTGATCAAGACCAGCACTCCCGCCCCATCGTAGACGTCCACCTCGTCGGCTTGCTCCTGGAGGAACTCTAGATCCAGGTCCACCCCGGCGATGCCGTAGAACTGGCCGTTGGCCATAATCGGCACGACCAGGGATGTGACCAGTACGTCCTCGCCCTGCACGGGGTAGACGTAGGGGTCTATGATGCATTCCTTCCCGGTCTTCTTGGGCAACTGGTAATAGTCGCCGGGACCTTCTATCTCATAATCCACCAGGGGTTCGACCTGGATCTGGCCTGTTGCGCTCCGGCTCCAATAGGGGATGAACCGACCGGTCTGGTCGTGTCCCTCTGTGCCGGCACACTCCGCGTCCAGGCCGTCGAAAGCGTCCGGCTCCCAGAGGGTGTAGACACCGATGAACTGCGGGTTGTCGGCCAGGACCTGCTTGAGCATGGCGTTGACCTCTTCGCGGCTCAAATCGAGATTCTCACACTTGACCGCCGAGAGAGCCTGGGCCAACGTGCGCGCCGCGTCGAGCGCCACCTCAATTTCCGCCTTCATGTGCATAGCGTGCGATTTCGCCACAGTGACAGCGTGCTCATCAGCTATGTCTTTCTCCGTGCTGTATAGCGACACCGCCGCGTAAGCGATGACGATTGTTGCTGCCAGGAACATGCAGAGTCCTGCTCCCAACGTGAACTTTATCTGGATTGATCTTGGTTGGATTTTATTCAGAATGGCCATGATACATCTCCCGATCTAGACGATTTCTTCGTGAACGATCAGTCGTTCGTCGGCCAGCAAGGCCGGCAGGTCCAGCACCACTATCATAGAGTCACTTCCATCTGTGGATATGTCTCCGTCCTTGTGTGCCACCACCCCACGCACATATTCCGGGGGGATGGTCCGGACCGTGCCGGTAGCGTCCTGCACCCGGTCGGCCGGCAACTCCTCGACCGCCAGCACGTCGTCGGTCAGCAGTGCGACCTCCATGTCTGGCGTCTCAACGACCACCAGGTGAGCCGTCCCTGCGACGGCTCGACCGAGCTCGCCAAAGTCAGTCTCAGGGCTGTTGGTGCTGTTGCCCTCGGCGCTCGGCAGGCCGAAGAAGCGGCGCAGATCAATCGCTGAGAGGATGCGCCCGCGCAGATTGACCACGCCGGCCACCCAGTCGGGCACGCGCGGCACGTGGGTGATCTGTTTGGCGAGCCTGATTTCAAAGACGTGCTGCGCGTCGAGGCCGTAGGTTTCATGCCCCAGTTTGATCAGCACCAGTTCAATCTGCTCGCCTTCGTCCTCCTGGGTGGGTACCTGGGCCAGTCGTGCAGCACGTTGGGCCAGGATTTGTTCCAACATCTCCGGTGTGATTTCGCCTATCCCTGCCAGGACCGCGTTAGCCTCAGCGATGCGTTGGCGCGCACCTTCCCAATCAAAAGCGCGTTTCTGTTCGTGGCCTGAACTATTTGCGTTCATTGTGTCTCCCCATTTTCAACTTTGGAAGTCTCAGAGGCTTTCGAGGTATCATTGGTTCCGACGTAGCGGGCGACCAACACCAGTGCATCGTCTGTCCCCCGGCCGTGCTGGGCAAAGATGCGCTCGGCTATTTGCTGCGGCGGGTCATCCAAGGTCAGCCCTTCGACAAAGCCACTGCGGAGGCCGTCGGTGGCGAAGATGAGCGTGTCGCCGCGCGAGACGGGGATGACAGCAGCGCGCGGTGTCGGCAGTTGGTAACCCACCACCCCTCCGCGTGTCACCAGCGCTTCGCGCCCTCGGCCAGCCTTTGCATCAGCATGCAACAGGAAGCCCGTCACGTTGCCCACGCCCAGCCACGTCATCGTTCCATCGGGAGCGTTGAACGACGCCAGACTCATCACTACGCCCCGCGTCCTCTTCAGCTTTTCGTGACAGTGTGCAATCAGCAGGGCGACGGGTTCTTGGACGTACCCTTCCAGTGCGGCGATGGTGGCTTTGGCGACGGTGGCCGCCCTGGGGCCGTGGCCTAATCCGTCCACGACCGCCACCAGGACGCCACCCGGAAACGGCTCGACCAGGTACTGGTCGCCTGATTCGGCTCTCCCGCCCAGTGCCCGTGCAGCAACGCCCCACTCAATCAATTGTAAGGTGTCGCTGGTCTCTTTATTCATGCTCACGCTTCCATTTCTTCATTTTCACCGTCGTCCCCTTGCCGACCTGGGAGACGATCTCAAACTCGTCCATCAGCCGCTTTGCTCCTGACAGGCCCAGTCCCAGACCCTCTCCCGTCGAGTAGCCATCTTGTAAGGCGTGCTTGATGTCGGGGATGCCCGGTCCCTCGTCGCGGGCTACGACAGCGATGCCGCGCTTGCCGTCCTGGTAGACAGAGTTGAGGATAATCTCGCCACAACCTGCGTGTTCAATGATGTTGCACGCCACTTCCGAGATGGCGATGACGACGACGACTTGGTCGTTACTTGATAGGCCCAACTGCGCCGCTAACGCATGGCCTCTCTGACAGGCGATCACGGTGTCGGTATCTCGACGGACCGTCACGCGTGTTTCACCTGCAGTTCCATTTATAATATCATTTGCGATGCTATTGGCGATGTGATTGGGCACGGTCGCCACCTCCTCCTGCGGAACTCTTAGCGCAACCACTTGATAGCCTTGATCGTCGTTCCCTCGCCGACTACCGACTGGATCTCAAACTCATCCATCAAACGCCTGGACCCCGATATTCCCAACCCCAACCCCTTGGAGGTCGAGTAGCCGCCCGCCAGGACACGGTCTACGTCAGCGATGCCCGGGCCATGGTCCTCCACGACGATCTCGATGTGTTTATCCGCTCCGACGTGCGTGGTCAGGGTAATGGTGCCCTCTCCTACGTAGCGCTCGATATTCCGTCCCAGTTCGGAGATGACCACGGCGACCTTGGTGGCCTCTGCATGTGGGAAGCCCATCGTCAATGCGATCTCCAGTCCACGCCGCCGTGCCCTCACCACATCCATCAATGAGCGGATAGAGAACTGCACCTGATTCGAATCTTTTTCTACCATGTGCTACTCCTTGGTCAAATCGGCGAATGTCGAATTGGCATCCCCATCCACTGATTCGCCGTCGGCCTGACCGAGTTCGGCCAGAGCGGGGTTGAGGGGCTCACCGGGGTCTTGCCCACCCGCTGCTTGGCTGGCCTGTTGGCTTTCTCTGCTCAATGCCAGCGCGTCGTCCAGGTCCAGCACAGCGTGAATGTTGGGCAGGGTCATCCCCAGTTCCACCATGGTTTCGACCACCGCGTCCTGCAGTCCAGAGATGATGACCTCTGCCCCCATCAACTCCGCCATCTGGGCTGTGGTATGGATGAAGCGTCCGAAGAAGCTATCGCAGATGTCCACCAGCGAAAAGTCCAGTAGCACCCAGCGCGAGTTATGTCGGCGGATGTCTCGCAATACCTGGCGGCGCAACTGTAATACATCGTTGTCCGTCAGGTCACGCGGTACGGATACCAGCAGCAGACTTTCTAGCTTTTGAATTATTGTGGTTGTTTCCATTATCTCCATTGTCTAACCCCTTTGATGTAATTGGTGGTATGTAGTGTATGCTGCGTATTTCTACTTGCTGCTTGTACTTAGCTTGATTCCCATGCTGTTGAGGGCGACGACCAGGCCGGTCTGTAAATCGCTCAGGGTTTCCATACCGCTCCAGTCAATTCCCAGATCCACGATAGTCTCGGCCACCGCGTCGGAGATGCCGGTGACGATGGTGTGCGCGCCCTTGAGTCGCGCCGCCTGGATGGTCTTGTTCAGGTGACTCGCCACGCCGCTATCTACGATGGGCACGCCGGTGATGTCCAGGATCACCACCTTGGCCCGATGCTCCCTGATCCCTGCCAGCAGGGCGCGTGTGATGTCTCTGGCGCGCAGCGTATCAATGCTGCCGATCAACGGCATGACGATGATGCGCTCCATGATGGGAATGATGGGGGTGGAGAGTTCGCGGAGTGCCTGTTTCTGTGCCGCCATGACTTCCTCTTGCAGACGTTCACGCTCGGCGATTTCCTGCTTCAACTCAGTGGTACGTTCCTCGACTTGTTTTTCTATCTCTGCGTAGGCCTTCTCCAGCGCCTCCTCCGCCCGCTTGCGCTCGGTGATGTCGGTGATAGACCCGGTCATGCGAACGGGCTGACCGGCCTCGTCCCAAAGTGCCTGTCCCCGGGCACGGAACCAACGGTACTTGCCCGATTTGGTGAGTAGTCGCTCCTCCACATCGTACGGCACTCGATCCTTCAGGTGAGCTTCTATGGCCGCCCCTGTATGTTCTTTGTCGTCTGGATGCAGGTGTGTTTCAAATATCTCAAAGTCAACGTCGAGTTCATCATCAGCGTAGCCAAGCAACTCCTTCAGACGCGGAGACCAATAGAGTGTGTTGTTTAGCATATCCCAATCCCATAACCCGTCATGCGAGCCCCGTACGGCCAGGGCAAACCGTTCTTCACTGGTTCGCAATGCCTCCTCGGCCCGTTCGCGCTCGACTTCCGACATTCCCAATTCAGCAATTCGCGCGTGCGCTTCCTCCAATTCTGCTATGAGTTGCGCTTTCGTTTTCCTCGTCGCTTTCATTCTAGCTGTCACCTCCCGTTAGTATTGCGCTAAACCCTCTCATCTCTTTCTTGACTTGTCGGTAGCCTGTCCCTCGATGTGCCGCCCCATCTTGGCCAGCGCGACCATCAACCCGGTCCGCAAATCGGCCAGGGTCTTGATGCCGCTCCAGTCAATTCCCAGGTCCACGATGGTCTCGGCCACCGCGTCAGAGATGCCGGTGACGATGGCGTGCGCGCCCTTGAGCCGTGCCGCCTGGATGGTCTTGTTCAGGTGAGACGCCACGCCGCTGTCCACGATGGGCACGCCGGTGATGTCCAGGATCACGACCTTGGCGCGGTGCTCTCGAATCCCCGCCAGTAGTTTGCGCGTGATGTCCCTGGCGCGAAGCGTATCAATGCTGCCGATCAACGGCATCACAATGATGCGCTCCATGATAGGAATGATGGGTGTGGAGAGTTCCTGGAGCGACCGTTTCTGCGCCTCGATGACCTCCTGTTGCAAACGTTCGCGCTCGGCCTCCGCCCGCTTACGCTCGGTGATGTCCTCATAAGTACCGAGAACGCCCGAAATATTGCCCTCCGCATCATGCAGCGGAATTTTGCTCGTCCGCAACCACATCTGTGAGCCATCGGGCAAGGTTTGCGGTTCCTCAAAGTTGAGTTTGGGCGTACCCGACTCGATCACCTGGCGATCGTCAGACCGATAAAGCTCTGCCTGGTCTGCCGATGCTAACTCAAAGTCGTTCTTACCGATGATCTCTTCAGGTGAGTCAAGCCCCGCATCATCGGCGAAGAGCTGATTACAACCCAGATAACCAAGCTCTTTGTCCTTCCAGAAAACGCGTATGGGGATGGCATCCAGAACCAACTGTAACATCTGCTGCGACTTCCCCAGTTCCGTCGTGCGCTCCTCGACCATTTGTTCCAGGTTGTTCACCAGGCGGCGGCTTTCCACGGCCGGGGCGGCCAGGCCGATGAGGGCACGGTAGATTGCCACCTCTTGCTCGCTGAACTCGTGCGGTTCCTCCCACATCAAGGAGAGAAACCCCACCCAGCGCCCGGCCTGGGTCAGAGGGACGAGGGTCATAGCACGGGTGCCCATTTGGGCCATCACGCCCCTGAGATTCTCGTCCACCCGTTCGTCGGTGGTGACGTCGGCAATGAGTTGTGGTTCGTCTGGGTTGTCTATAAACAGACGGGCAAAGGGGAATTCGGGCAGGTAGAAGCGTGCACCGACCGGATAGGCCGGTGTGCCCTTCCGCTGCCAGATGGCGACTATCTCGAACCATTCCGGCTCCCTGGCCTCGTTCAGGTCAATGTACATCAGGGTGGCCTGGAAGCCCCCAGCTTCCAGGGCGGGCCGGGCCAGGATCTGGAGCAACTCATCTTCATCGCTGGCCGTGTTCAGGTCACGGCTGATTTGATTCAGTAACTCAGCCTGTGCCTGTGCCGCTTCTAGTTCTGTGATCCGTGCTTGTAATTCGACTTTCGCAGCCACGATTTACCTCCGTGATTCGTGAAACGTGAAACGTGTTGCGTGCCTGTTCTTGTCTCCATTCTTCATTCTTCATCTTGTCAACTTGATGCCCAGGCTGCCCAGGGCGACGATCAACCCGGTCTGCAAATCGGCCAGGGTCTCAATACCGCTCCAGTCAATTCCCAGGTCCACGATGGTCTCGGCCACCGCGTCAGAGATGCCGGTGACGATGGCGTGCGCGCCCTTGAGCCGTGCCGCCTGGATGGTCTTGTTCAGGTGAGACGCCACGCCGCTGTCCACGATGGGCACGCCGGTGATGTCCAGGATCACGACCTTGGCGCGGTGCTCTCGAATCCCCGCCAGCAGCGAGCGGGTGATGTCCCTGGCGCGAAGCGTATCAATGCTGCCGATCAAGGGCATGACGATGATGCCGCCCGCCCTGCCGGGCGCGTCCACGATGGGAATGATGGGCGTGGAGAGTTCCTGGATGGCCCGCTTCTGTGCCTTGATGACCTGCCGCTGCAAACGGGCGCTCTTCTCGAGGCTCTCCCGCAGTTCTCTCGTGCGTTGAGCGACCATCTGTTCCATGTTGTCGAACAACCGGGCGCGCTCCACGAGCACAGCCAGGTTGCTGGCCAACGTGCTCAGTAGCCGCTGGTCATCGTCCGTGAAGGCACTGACCTGGGGGCTCTCGACGTTGATGACGCCGATGACCTGCGAGCCGGCGACCAGGGGGACACATAGTTCGGAGCGGGTATCGGAGGTTGCGCTATAGTAGCGGGGATCCAGCCGCACGTCGGGCACGAGGGCCGGCTCGCCGTGCTGCGCCACCCAGCCGGTGATGCCTTCGCCCAATGGAAGGCCTAGATTCTTGACCATGTCGAAGGAATAACCGACGTTAGCCTCCACGCGCAACGTGTCGCTCTCTGGATCCAGCAGCATAAGAGCCACGAGGGTGTCCTCAAACTCAGCGCCCAGGGCCTCCGCGGCAGCCTGCAGGGTCTCCTCCAGTCGTACCCCGGAGGCAGCCGCCAGACCCACGTCGTGGAGCAACTGCACTTCGCGCACTCGACGCTGGGTCTCCTCGAACAGGCGGGCGTTCTGAAGAGCGATGGCCACCGGGCTGGCGATGGCGGTCAGCAAATCCCGGTCGTGTTCGTCGTAGAGGCGGGGGATGGTGTAACTCTGGACGCCCATCACCCCTATCGCTCTGTCGCCGACGATCAGCGGCACCCCCAACCAGGAGAGAGCAAGCTGCCCGATCGAGTCAATCCCCAACTCTCCCATCCGCTTGGGCAGATCCTCTTGAATGAGAAGCGGGCTCTCACTGCGAATGATGTGTTCGGTGAGGCCCTCGCCGGCACGACGGGTTTCAATCTTCTCCTCCGTGACGTCGCGGACGAAGGGAAAGGCGACTTCGTCCCTCTCCGGATCGTAGAAGGCGATGTAAAAGTTGGTGGTATCCACCAAACGGGTGGCCTGTCGGTAGGCCTCCTCCAGCACCTGATCCACGTCCAGGCGGGTGGTGAGCGCCTGGCCTAGCTCGTTCAGCACGGCCAGTTCTTCAGCACGGACGCGGGCTTCTTTGGCCAAGCGGTGGCTCTCTACGGCCGGGGTAGCCAAATCAACGAGGGCATGATAGATTGCCAGCTCTTGCTCGCCGAATTCGTGCGGCTCGCGCCAATAGAAGCACAAGAGTCCCACCCAGCGCCTGGCTTGGGTCAGTGGAATGATCACCGTGGCCTGGATACCCATCTGGGCGTATGTATCCCGGGCATTTTCGTCCGCCCGTGTTTCTGTGGCAATATCGGCGATGAATAGCGGCCCGTATGTGCTGTCCAGCCACAGGTGGGCGAGAGGAAATTTGGGCACATAGTAGCGTGTCCCCACCGGAACAGCAGGCGTGTCCTCCTGCTCCAGGGAAGCAACGAGTTCGAGCCATTCAGGCTGACCGGCCCCGTCCAGGTCAATGTACAATAGGGTTGCCCTGAAGGCTCCGGCCTCCCGGGCGGGCTGGGCCAGGACTTGCAGCAGTTCATGTTCGTCACGGGCTGCGCTTAGGCCACGGCTGATTTGATATAGTACCTCAGCCCTCGCCTGCATTGCCTTTAATTCCGCTACCTGTTTCTGTAATTCGGCTTTTGTAGCCATGATTACTCCGGCGATTCGCGTTGCGTGTTTCTCTTGGTCTCCTTGTCACCTTGTCAGCTTGATGCCCAGGCTGCTTAGGGCGACGAGCAGCCCGGTCCTCAAATCGGCCAAGGTCTCGATGCCACTCCAGTCAATCCCCAGGTCCACGATGATCTCGGCCACCGCGTCGGAGACGCCGGTGACGATGGTGCGCGCGCCCTTGAGCCGTGCTGCCTGGATGGTCTTGTTCAGGTGAGACGCCACGCCGCTGTCCACGACGGGCACGCCGGTGATGTCCAGGATCACCACCTTGGCCCGATGCTCCCTGATCCCTGCCAGCAGGGCGCGTGTGATGTCTCTGGCGCGCAGCGTATCAATGCTGCCGATCAGCGGCATGACGATGATGCGCTCCATAATGGGAATGATGGGTGTAGAGAGTTCCTGGAGGGTCCGCTTCTGAGCCTCAATGACCTCCTGTTGCAAACGCGCGCTCTCCCCCTGCGCCCGCTCCCGCTTGGCGATCTCTCGCTGCAACTCAGCGGTCTGTTCCTCGATGCGCTTCTCCACCTCGGCGTATGCTTTCTCCAGTGCCTTCTCTGTCCGCTCGCGCTCCCGAAGAAGCAGTGCGCCCTTCAGTGCGCTGCTGAGTTGCCCGCGCAGTGTCTCATACACCGCTCCCTCTCTCGGTCCCATCTCAAGAAGCGCAAAGCCCAATTGCTCCTCCCGGAAGTATAGAGGTTCGACTACGATGCTGTAGTGCCTTTCGCGGGGCAACATCCCGTCTGGCACCAACTGATGGGAGAGAAAACGCCGGCCGCTGGTCTCCAACTCGACACGCCCATTCTCGTCGTAGGCCAGGATCAACCTGGACCTTTGGGCGAGCATCTCGTGTCCTCCTTCGACAAGCTCAGGATGTTGCTCGTACAAAGAGAGATAACAACTCGGGATGCTCAATCGTGGCAGTTCCTGAGCTACCACATTCATCAGTTCGTTCACTTCAAACGTAGTGATCAGCGTCTGGCCGATTTCGCGCAATGTGTGAGTCTGTTGCTCTGCCTGCAACGTCCGGTACACCTGTGCTCGCTGCGCTGTCTCCCCAATCATCACCCTGGCCTGTTGCCAGAGATCCTCGGCCAGAGACAAAGCCTCATCGTCAAGATAGGGCAATGTGTAACGACGCAGCGCGGAGAGCGCCCCGTGCAATACGGCCACGTCACCAGCGGCCGCCGCTACCTGGCGCAGGACCTCGTCCAGGGCAGCCAAGAAAGCGCCGGCTGACTCTCCTCCCAACTCGGCGGCGAAGCCATCCAGCAGTTGCCCTGCCCACGCGGGGTCTAGACTCCCCCCAAGCTCTCCCCCCGCCCGCGTCATTCCGGCGAGAATCTCCTCCCGCTGCGTGGTCAGGACGGCCTCGAACTTCTTGCGGCTCGCCTTCACCGGGCCCACCGCGGCCCGCAGCCCTGCTGCGGCCTGCACCACCGCCGAGGACTCGCACCCGCACGACCGGCGCACCACCAGCCGCGTGGGGAGCGTTACTTGTTCAGGCACTTCCTCGCCTGCCAGCAGCGCCAACAACATCTCTGCCGCCTGTTTTCCCTGTCCATATATTGGTTGCCGCACTGTGGTCAACGGAGGTGTGACGGCCGTGGTCTCCTCTATGTCGTCGAAACCCACCACGGCCACGTCACCCGGCACCCGTATCCCCCGCGCCTGCAACGCCTCCAACGCACCAAGAGCCATATTGTCGTTGGCCGCCACCACGGCCTCAAAGTCAACCTTCTGCTGCTCGAGTAGCAGGCGGATCGCCGCTGCGCCGGAGGCGGGAGAGAAGTCGCCGGGCGCGACGAGATCAGGATCGAGGGGAAGGCCATACTCGACCAGCACATCGGTGTAGACGCGGTACCTTTGCTCTGCCTCCGCGTTGCCTTCGGGCCCGCGGATGAGGGCGATATGGTGGTATCCATGAGTCTCAATGAGATGGACGATCACGTCACGCATGCCCTTGTCATTGTCCACCAATATACTGGGGATACCTGCGAACGACACTGCAATGCTGACCATCGGCAGGGGAAGGTAGCGGTCATAGAGACTCCTGATCTCTTCCGGGGTCGCAAAGCTGCTCAGCGAGCCACCACTGATTACCAGACCGTCAACGTTTTCCGTAGTCACCAGGTCGTAGGCCACATTGCGCTGATTCTCAAACTCGTTGTAGGGTGAGAAGCCCAACGTCCCACCTGTGAAGCAGATCAGATTGACGTCTTTTTCCTGGGCTGCGTCGGTGATCCCAGCCCACAGGGTGGACTGGTACTCTCCCACGCCCGCGGTATTCTCGATCAACAGGCCGATGGTCGGGCGTGTGCTCTGCGGTCTGGTGTAGCGACCGTTCCAGTTGCCCCCTGCATTGTCTGTTTTCCGGTTGACCTTCATGTGCGTATCTCCTAATCGAACGTTGCCTTTCCCCCGATGCGCCGGCCCATCATGGCCAGCGCCGCCCGCAGCCCGGTCCGCAGATCGCTCAGGGTCTCGATACCGCTCCAGTCAATTCCCAGGTCCACGATGGTCTCGGCCACCGCGTCGGAGATGCCGGTGACGATGGCGTGCGCGCCCTTCAACCGCGCCGCCTGGATGGTCTTGTTCAGGTAATCGGCCACGCCGCTGTCCACCACTGGCACGCCGGTGATGTCCAGGATCACAACCTTGGCTTGATGTTCGCGAATCCCCGCCAGCAGACGGCGCGTGATGTCCCTGGCGCGCATGGAGTCAATGCCGCCGATCAGTGGCATGACGATGATGCGGTCCATAACGGGGATGATGGGCGTGGAGAGTTCCTGGATGGCCCGTTTCTGCGCCTCAATGACTTCCTGTTGCAAGCGCTCGTGTTCAGCGCTTTGCTCCGCTTCTTTGCGCAGCATCTCGCGCAAGTGCTCCGTCATGTGGTTAAAGGCTTGCGCCAATGCCCCAATCTCATCTTCCCGCTCCACTTTGGCCACACGTTCCAGGTCACCAGCGGAGATCCTCGTGGCTGCCTCCGTCAGTTCGACGATGGGGCCGACAATACGACGGGTGAGAAGCAGGGCCATTCCTGAGGCAACGGCAGCCGCCACGACGGTCACACCCACCATCGCGAGCGCCTGCCGAAGTGCGGCCGCCACCGCTTCGGACCGGCTCTGCTCGACGAGCAGGGCCACGCCCATCTTGGGCAGCCAGCGGTAGGCACCAATGACTTCTTCGCCTCGGTAGTTGATGTACTGCTCCACCCCTGCCTCACCGTTCAGCGCGGACCGGATGCCAACGCTCTCCAGGGTACTCTCAGGAACAGCACCCGGATCTTGACTACCAGCGACATAGAGACCCTCTGCGTTCACCAAATAGGTCTCGCCTGTCCTGCCCAGCCCGGCTTTTGCTTGAATCAACAAGCCCAGGTCGGCCAGGTTGACCCGCCCGACGAGGACGGCCAACACTTCCTCGTCGGATCCCTCCATAGGCCGAGCGATCAGCATCGCGGGTGCGCTGAGCGCCGGATCGTAGGCGGGTGGCTGCAAGTAAGGTCCCTCTCGCCCCTCGCGGAAGTACGCCTCTTCAGGATAGGCTTCTCCTTCTCGCCTTACCGCCGTGGAGGACACGATCACACCCGTCTCAGGGTCCAGCAGGAAGAGTTCCGCGAACGCCACCTTCTTGCGCCGGAAAGCGGCCAGACGCATAACAAGGTCAGAATGGGCCATCAGGCGCTCCTTACTCCCCTCCGGGCTGTCGAGCATCGTCTGCAGAGATTGCTGAGGCGCGGTCTCAGCAGCAAGGATGTCCAGGTCTTTCTCTCTTTCCTCGACCCAACGCTCGATCTCCCGCTGCTTAAGATCGGCTACAGACGATAGTGAGTCGCGTCCCTCCCGCATCAAAGCCTGGTAGGCGAGCGACGAGCCGACCACGGCGAAGACCAACGACAGCAAGATAACCAGCGCCAGGCTGAAGATCAGCAGTGTGCGGTGGATACTGGATCGTCGCATACGGGCAATGACAGATGTGCTCATGGACCTACCTCCTCAGTGCACTCAGTTCTAATGCTTCCAATTCGGCAATCTGACAGCGTGCTTGTGTCAATTCATTCACGAGTTGCTCTTTTGCTTTTCTTGTCTTGCTCATTTCTTACTTCCTTATTCAACGTCAACTCCTCACTCTGTCAGCTTGATGCCCAGGCTACTTAGGGCGACGAGCAACCCGGTCCGCAAATCGGCCAGGGTCTCGATACCGCTCCAGTCAATCCCCAGGTCCACGATAGTCTCCGCCACTGCGTCTGAAATGCCAGTGACGATGGTGCGCGCGCCCTTCAGCCGCGCCGCCTGGACGGTCTTGTTCAGGTAAGATGCCACTCCGCTATCCACGACGGATACGCCGGTGATGTCGAGGATCACGATCTTGGCCTGATGCGCCCTGATCCCCGCCAGGAGTGTACGGGTGATGTCTCTGGCGCGAAGCGTGTCAATGCTGCCGATCAGTGGCATGACGATGATGCGGTCCATAACGGGGATGATGGGCGTGGAGAGTTCCTGGATAGCTCGTTTCTGCGCCTCGATGACCTCTTGCTGCAAGCGCGCGCGCTCCTCCGCCGCCTGTTCGCGTTCCGCTGCTCTTTGCTTCAACTCCTCGGTCAATTCCCGCAGTGGGTTGAGCAATTGCTGGCTGACAACCCCGTAGCCCAGGATGGTGACGCCGAGGGTATTTGTGATGGACATGGCCGGAATAGGGATGTTCAGCCCCCCAGCCACAACAAACCCGATCATCATGATCAGCACGCTCCACACCAAGTATAGCCCCCCGGCCTGGCGGCGCTCCTGCCAGAAGAGCACCAGGGACCAAAGCAGGTATAGGAAAGGCAGCGGTGCCGCCACACCCCCCCAGGTGCTGAGCTCTGTGGTGGTTGTGCCATTGACGTTCAGGTGAGGGTTGAAAATCAGTTGGTGGCGGAAGAGAGGGATAGACAGAACGGCCATCGCTGCTATCCCCAAGGCTGCGGCCAGATCGGCCCAGCGAGTACGACGGTCGAGGTAGCGCACAGTGAACATCAGCAGCAAAGGGCCTGCCAAGATAGAGGCGAGTGTGCTCAGTTCATTCAGAAGGAGCGGGTTGCCCATTTTGAGCCATAGGGCCATGCGCAGGAGAAGGTTGAAGACGGCCACGCCTGTCTCCATCAGGGCGAAGAGGGCAAAGAGGCGGTTGAGCGTGCGCCTCAGTCCAGTTCCCAGCACCATCAGTACCAGCGAGGCCGCGATCACCGTGGATACGCTCAAAGCAATGACGTCCAGCCAGAAAAGTGGTGGCATTGTCTACTCCTCCTCTCCGCGAACTAGCGCCGCGATTGACTTCTCCCAGTCTGTTTCTCTTTTTCCCATGATTTGATCTCCCTTCCCAGTGGTTGCGGTGAAACACCGCGCATAGGGCTTTCATTTTAATCTGTAGCGTGCTTACCCCTCGATGCGCCGCCCCATCTTGGCCAGTGCGACCCGCAGCCCAGTCTGCAGATCAGACAGGGTCTCGATGCCACTCCAGTCAATCCCCAGGTCCACGATGGTCTCGGCCACCGCGTCGGAGATGCCGGTGACGATGGCGTGCGTGCCCTTCAACCGCGCCGCCTGGATGGTCTTGTTCAGGTGAGACGCCACGCCGCTATCCACGATAGGCACGCCGGTGATATCCAAGATCACGACCTTGGCCCGATGCTCCCTGATCCCTGCCAGCAGGGCGCGTGTGATGTCTCTGGCGCGAAGCGTATCTATGCTGCCGATCAAGGGCATGACGATGATGCGGTTCATGATGGGAATGATGGGCGTGGAGAGTTCCTGGATGGCCCGTTTCTGGGCCTCGATGACCTCCTGTTGCAGGTGTTCGCGCTCCTCCTCTGCTCGCTTACGCTCGGCGATCTCTCGCTGCAACTCGGCGGTCTGTTCCTCGACCTGTTTCTCCACCTCTGCGTAAGCTTTTTGCAGTGCCTTCTCCACCCGCTTGCGTTCGGTCAGTTCTTGCTGAATTCTCTCGTGCAACCATGCACTCTCGATCGCTCCAGCAACCTGATCGGCCAATGTCTCCATGGCTATCACATCGCTCTCGTCGAAGGTATCAAACTCGTCACTCTGTAGATCGAGCACACCAATGACCATCTGCCCACTCTTGATAGGCACCGCGAGCTCTGATCTTGTTATCTCCCCTGCTTTGCGCACGTAATAAGGATTCTTGCTGACATCACCGCTGACCTGAGTCTCGCCAGTCGCCGCTGCGTGCCCTATCATCCCTTCCCCGACGGCAAGTCGCAGATCCTCGGGAAAGGTGCCGACGTAGCCACCTGCGATGGACTGCAGAGTCAGGTACTTGGCCTCATCGTCAAGCAGCAGCAGCATCACGCCATAGTAATCAAAGGCATCACGCACGGCGGTCACGATTTCGGACAGCAGTGCCTCCGGTTCCAGCTTACCGCTCACGCGCCGTCCCACTTCATAGATCAGCACAGCCTGAGCCGCTCGCCGCTGTGCTTCCTCCTGCGCTCGCCTGCGCTCGGCTTCTGATGTTTCCAATTCAGCAACTCGAGCGCGCGCTTGTGTCAATTCATCTACGAGTTGCTGCTTTGTTTTCCTGGCATCACTCATCTTTTGCTCCTCAATTCCTCATTTCTGAACCTGTCGCCTGCAATCTACATTCTACAAACCGGATGCCTCGGCGCTCCACTGTTGCTGCTGACGGATGATCGTTTCCCGCAGGCTACCGACGGTGATGCCGCCGGAGCCGGGGATCAACTCGTCTTCTCCGCATCCATTCAGTAGACGACGAACATTGTCCAGCGACTTGAGTGCCTGGGGCAGTTGGGCGTTGTTGCGGTAGAGATCGGCCAGGCCAAAGTGTCCCAGCACATTGTGGCGATCAATGTAGACTACTTTTTTCATCGCTGCGATAGCTGGATCGAGTTGTCCCTGATGCTGGAGCACCAGCGCCAACGTGTAATAGGCCTTGAGTGCCAGTCTGTCGGAGTTGATCGCCTGACGGCACCAGTATTCGGCCTCCTCCCAGCAACCCAGGTTGGCGTAGGCCTGGCCCAGCAACATGCGGGTGGGTGCGTGGTGAGGTCTGGACTTGGCCTGTGTCAGGAGCAAGTCCCGCGCTTCCTCCGAGCGCCCGTAGCTCAGCAACTCCTTGGCCCGCTCGAAAGGATCAACGTAGCCCAATCGCTGGAGGCTGTCAATGTAGACGCGGTCCAAATCGGGTTCAGGTTCGGGTTTGGGTTCAGGTGGGCAGACACGTTGCCCTTTCTTCGCCGGCGGGCTGGGTTGAGCATCAGGTGTGGGGGACTTGTCTTCGGCCGTGGGAGGAGCTAGATCCTCCCAGCCCTGGGGCATGGAGGTGGGCTCACTGCTGCGTTCATACAGGATGGCGTCAGGAAAGTTGTGAACCTGGAAGCGGCGATAGATGGTGAGCGAATGCTCCGCGTGACCTACCACCAGCCACCCGCCATAAGTCAGGCAGTCATAAAACCGCTCGACGATGCTGCGCGAGATGGATTCGGTGAAATAGATCATCACGTTGCGGCATAGGATCAGATCCATAAGAGTGGTGTTGGTTTCGTAGGATGGGTAGTCATCTTCTACCAGGTTGAGTTGGGCAAAGGTAGCCATGCGCTGCACCGCCGGGATCAACTCGTAGCGATTGCCCCGCCGGTCGAAGTAACGCTGCCGCCACTGCTTGGCCCGCTCTTCGCGGAAGGCCCACTCGCTGTAGACTGCCTGGCGCGCGCGGTCGAGGGCCTCGGTGTTGATGTCGGTGCCCAGGATGGTGATGGACCACCCGTCCACGTCGGGCAATAGTTCGCGCAGCAACATGGCGATGGAGTAGGGTTCTTCGCCACTGGCACAACCGGCGCTCCAGATGCGCAAGGTGCGCAACGCGCGCCGGCGCTTGATGAGTTGGGGGAGCACGTGGTTGTACAGGGCATCTAGCTGGCCCGCGTCACGGAAAAAGTGTGTCTCGCCCACGGTGAGAGCGTTGACCAGTCGCTCGAAGTGCACCGCGCTGCTATCGGGGTGCTGCAACAGGCGATAGTACTCATCCAGGTCTGTGCAGGTGGAGGCGG
Organism: uncultured Anaerolineales bacterium; assembly: GCA_964568065.1. Lineage (GTDB taxonomy): Bacteria > Chloroflexota > Anaerolineae > B4-G1 > B4-G1 > CAZMOT01. The sequence continues at coordinate 8,973 of CAZMOT010000006.1, read as the reverse complement.
CAAAGGCCTGCCGCACGCCACGTTCCAGGTCGGCGTGACGCTTGTCCGAGAAGTGCAGACCGCAACGGGTATGCACCAATTTGCTAAAGCGTAGGTAGTCGCCGTATCCCAATGACAGGATGGGCTTGGCGGTGTCGTTCGCAGCAATGATAGTCACGTCTCAACCTCTGGTGCCGGTTCAACCAGGGGCGTCTCTTTCGATGTCGCTTTGTCCTTCTTGCGTCGCCTGCGAGCCGGCTTGGGCTGGGTCTCTGTGGATGGCTCTTTCGGCGTCTCTTGGTCGGGTTCTTTCTTGCGTCGCCTGCGAGCTGGCTTGGACTGGGTCTCTGTGGATGGCTCTTTCGGCGTCTCTTGGTCGGATTCTTTTCTGCGTCGCCTGCGAGCCGGCTTGGGCTGGGTCTCTGCAGGCGGCTCTTCTGATGCTTCTTCAGCTACGGTCTCAGGCTGGGTATCCACAGAAGGCTTTTCTGACGTCCCAACGTGCTCGGGCAGGGTCGCCGTCGCTTGGGCCAGCGCGTGCACCTGGTTGGGCAGGAAAAGGTGCTCAAGATCGAGCAGTAGCATCGTGCCGTTGTCGGTGTGCGCCAATCCTTGCAGGATCGGTACCTCGCCCAGACCTTCCGGGAGAATGTCCGTAGGGCGAGTGATCTGCTCAACCGGAAGACTGAGCACATCGATCACCTCGTCAACGACCAGCCCCACCATCTGTTTACTGGTCTGCACGAGTAGAATGGGGGTGTGCAAGTGCGGGCGGATTTCTAGCATGCCCAGGTGACGGCGCAGGTTGACCACAGAGACGGTCGCGCCACGCACGTTGATCACCCCTTCCACCGAGCGGCTGACCTGCGGGATGGGTATGATGGTGACCATCTCGATGATCTGTATGATCTGGTCAATGGGCAGCGCGTAAGTCTGCCGATGCAGTCGGAATGCCACCAAGTCCCGCTGGTCAGGCGCGTCTCCTGAATTAGTTAGTGTCAAATCCATCTTGATTGCTCCTGTCTAGTTCTCCTCGTCTCCCGCTGCCCTGGTGCCCGGTGCAAGGCGACATGTGGGACGGGCCTTTTAGCCTGTCCAAACGGCCGACAGAGAAGTCTGTCTCACTCTTGCACCGGACACTGCCCTCACTCCTCAGGCGGCGTTATGGGCCACTTCATTTCTGAGGCCGATTGGCTTGCATTAGCCGTCGGATAGCCGGCAGCAAGTCGGTATTCAGAGTGACCTTGGGGACAAAGTCATCCGCACCGGCTGCCAGCGCTGCCTGCCGGTAGCCGTCAGCGTCCAGCAGTGTCAGAGCGATGATGCCCACTTCGGGCAGTGCCGTGCGCAGGCAGGAGATGACCTCCAAGCCAGGTGTGCTGGGCATGTAAAGATCAATGAGCACGATATCTGGCTTCAGGTCCTGGGCTTGTGCCAGGACTTTCTGGCCCTCACTGGCTGCACCGACGACGACTACATCTTCGTACCCCTGCAAGAAGCGCATTACAATGCGTAAAAAGGAAGGGTTGTCATCCACGAGCAAAACGGAAATAGGGTTCATCTTATCCACCCATCCGGCCATGTGCCATTGTGCGGCAAGAGCAAACGTACCCGTATGCGAGTTGCCATAATGGTATATGCTTTTGCCGCGCCTGTCTATCCGTACACCTACGCAATTAGTGCCGTAGGTCTACGTAACTTGTGCGGAAAAGGCACGTAGGTTGCAGGGGAGCAGAGGAGCAGGGGTTAGCAGTCAGTGGCTATCGGCTAACTGCGGTGGTCATTCATCCAGCGGTATGATCCCGCGCCGCAAGGCATAACGGATCAGGTCGGTCTGGGTATGCAGGTCCAGTTTGCGCATCATGTTGGCCCGATGTGTTTCGGCAGTGCGTGGGCTGATTGACAACCGAGCGGCAACTTTGGTGTTGCTGCAGCCTTCGGCTACCAGGTGTAGCACCTCTCGTTCGCGGTTGGTCAGCGTCTCATATGGGTCCGCTGCGACCTCTTGGGCCTTCTGTGCATAGACCTCAATGGCACGCTCGGAAAGCAGCGGGCTGAGGTATCGTCTGCCAGCGGTCACCGCGCGCACTGCTTGCACCAGATCGGCTACGCTGGAGTCTTTGAGCACGTAACCGGCCGCTCCATTTCTCAGCGCCTCCAGCACGTAGGCCTCATTGTTGTGCATTGAGAGGATGATGACACGGGTGTGCGGTGAGCGTTGGCAGACTTGTCGAGTGACTTCCAGGCCGCTCAGGCCAGGCATCATCAGGTCGAGCACCAACACGTCCGGCCGCAGGCGTTCGACCAGTTGAACCGCCTCCAGTCCGTCGCCTGCCTCGCCGATGAGATGAAAATCTTGCTCTGCCTCCAGCAAGGCCCGCAGGCCCTGTCGGAGGATGTGGTGGTCATCTACCAGCACGATTGTCGTCATGTCTGTTTCCTCTTGCTCTTCTCGCATTCTCGTGTTGGTGCAAGAGTTGCACGTGTTACTCTTTGTTTTCTTTGCTCTCTTCGTCTTGCGACTTTTCGCTCGGATCGCCCAGAGGCAATGCGGCCGTCAAACGAGTGCCAGTTCCTGGGACCGACTCAACTGTCAGTTGGCCGCTCAACAGGGCCGCGCGCTCACGCATCCCGGCCAGGCCGCTGGAGATGCCAATGGCCAGTGCAGCCTCGTGGTCGAAGCCGCTGCCTTGATCCTCGATCTGCACACTGAGCGTGTCCTGGTTGGCCCAGATCCGCACTGTCACCTCGCTCACTTTGGCGTGTCGGGCCACGTTGGTCAGCGCCTCTTGCACAATGCGGTAGGCGGCCGTTTCGACCTCCGGCGCAAAGCGTTGTCTCTCTATATCAGTGTGCGTGAAAATCACGCGCACGTTGGTCTGACCAGTATACCGCTTGAAATGCCACAGCAGCGCCGGCAGCAGGCCCAGGTCATCCAGCATCATTGGCCGTAGGTCGAGAGACAGATCACGCACTTGTGTCATAAGCTCATTGACCAGTGTCTGGGCCTCGTTGAAGTAGCTCTCAATGTTCTCGGCCAGCGAGCGACTGGCCATATCCAGCACCAGCTTGAGCCCGGTAAGGGTCTGGCCGATCTCGTCGTGGAGTTCGCGGGCGATGTGGCGGCGCTCGGACTCTTGCACTTCCACGAGCCGGTGGGAGAGGGTTCGCAACCGGTCGCGCCCGGCGCGCACCTGCTCGTACAGACGCGCATTCTCGATGGCGATGGCCGCAGAGGCGGCCAGCGGCTCCAGCAACGTCAGGTCTGTCGCGTCGAAACGGCCGACCTCTGTATCTACTGCCTGGAGCACACCGATCACGTCCTCTTTGACCCGCAGCGGGGCGGTGAGGATGGAACGGAGCAGCAGTCCGCTTTGCCGATCTACGCCCTCGAAGTAGCGTTCGTCGGCCCTCGTATCCGGCACGATCTGGCTCTCGCCGTGGCGAGCCACCCAGCCGGCAAGGCCCTGTCCTTGCGCCAGGCGCCAGCCGCGCACGACCTCGTTCTTGTAGCCGGTGGCCTGCTGGCAGACCAGTTCGTTGGTTTCGCGGTCAATCAACCAAACGGAGCAGGCGAGCACGTCCAACAGGTGGCGCACCTCTTCCAGGAAGGCGACGAGCACCTGGTCCAGGTTGAGGGTGGAACCGAGTGCCTGGTTGGCGCGGTTGAGCAGAGTCAGTTCGCGGTTGCGCTGTCGCAGCGTCTTCTCAACTTGCTTGCGCTCAATGGCATAGCGCATGGCGCGCACTAGTAGGTTGCCATCCACCTGTCCCTTGACCAGGTAATCCTGCGCGCCCTCTCGTACTGCCCTCACTGCCACTGCCTCATCGTTAAGACTGGTCAGTACAACGATGGGCATTTGTGGTGCTTCAGCGTGTGCCCTGGCGAACGTATCGAATCCTTGGCTGTCGGGCAGCATGAGGTCCAACAGGACCACGTCAATGCCTCCTGTGGACAGGCGTTCCAATCCGCTCGAGAGCAGGTCGACCACCTTCAGGTCGAACAGAGCGCCCCTCACGTTGGCCAGCATCTCTCGCATCAAGTAGGCGTATTCGGGGTCGTCCTCAATCAGCAGGACTTTGGTAGGTTTATCGTCCATCTCTTTCACTCCGGCAGCAGCCAGGGAAGCATGATCAGGAGCAACCTGCATCCGTTCGTTTCCTATTCTTTGGAAATGGGCAGGGTCACCATAAAGGTGCTTCCCTGACCCACCTCACTTTCGACAGTGACTTCCCCTCCGTAGGTCTCAACGATCTCCTTGACCAGCGCCAGGCCCAGCCCTATGCCGCCGCGCTTCCGACGGGCAGGCTCCTTCACCTGGTAGAAGCGCTCGAAGATGCGCCCCAACTGGTCGGATGGGATGCCGACACCCGAGTCGCTTACCTCCAGGACGACCCGCTCCCCCTCCTGCCACATCCGCACGGTGATCGTTCCTCCGGCAGGAGTGAACTTGACCGCGTTGCCAAGCAGATTATCCACCACCCGCCGCAGGTAGGCGGGATAGCCGCTTACGGGGGGCAGGGGGGGTGCGATCTCTGCGCGCAGCGTCAATTTGGACTTTTCGACTGCTATCTGGAAGTCTTCTACGGCAGCCTGAGCCAATTTATCCAACTGCGTTGGCTCTGGATTGGGTGGGCTGGCCTCGGCTTTCAGGAGGAGCATGATGTCCTGCACCATTTCGCTCAGTATGCGAGTGCGGCGTGCGATGGAGGCCACCGGTTGTTGCTGCTGGGGTCGTAACTCTCCCAATTTGCCCGCTGCCAGCATATCGGCGTAACCCTGAATGAGGGATAGCGGTGCGCTGAGCTCGTGGGAGATGTTCTGAATGAACTTGTTCTTGAAGCGGTCTACTTCCTGCAACTGGTCTATAACGGCTGCCAGTTCGTCGGCGTGGCGTTCTGCTTGTTCGTGCAAGCGGGCTTGCTGAAGGGCAGTTGCCAGTGAATCGGCCACCTCGCGGGCGATGGCGATGTGTTCTGAATCGAAGAAGCCGGGGTTGTCCGCTCCGAGGTTGAGAGCACCGATCAGTTCGCCATGTGCGATGATGGGTGCGCTGATGTAGGAGCGCATCCCCTCGCTATGCAGAGCTTGAATGACTGAGGGCAACTGGGAATGGTGCCTTGACCCTGACTTTGGCGAGCTCAGTCGAGCCGTTGAGGGAAAGGACAGGATATCCTCCACCATGTGGACTTTGCCCCGTCGAAGATCCTCCGCGCTACCCGATAGCTCCAACGGAATGCGCGCCCCTGTTCCTAACCTGGTCTCGTCGCCGACGCGGATGGCGAGTTGTATGGCCTCGTGGGTCTCAAAGTCGAACACCACGACCCCAGCTCGCTGGCAATCCACCAGTTGCCGAATGCGGTCGAGGGCCGTGTCGGCGATTGCCTCCAGCGACCGGGCGGTCAGGAGGGCACGGTCAATCTCGTGTAGGATCGTCAGTCGTTCAGCATACCGCCGCAACGCCTCCTCCGCCCGCTTGCGTTCGATGGCATAGCGCGTAGCGCGCACCAGCAGGTTGCCATCCACCTGTCCCTTGACCAGGTAGTCTTGTGCACCCTGCTGTACTGCCTTAATAGCCAGCGCTTCATCGTCAAGATTGGTCAGTACAATGATGGGCACTCGTGGTACTTGAGCGTGTACGCTGACGAAGGTGTCCAGGCCCTGGCTGTCCGGCAGTATGAGGTCTAACAGGATCGCGTCAATGCCTCCCGTGGACAGGCGCTCCACTCCGGTCGAGAGCTGGTCGACCCATTCCAGATCGAACCTGGGGGTGACCGGAACGATCTTCTTCACACTGGCCAGCATCCGTCGCATCAGACGGGCGTATTCGTGCTCGTCCTCAACCAACAGAATTCTGATGGGTTTATCGTCCATTTTTTTGCTCTGGAAGTCTCACGATGGTGCACCAGAACTCCTCAATGGACTTTACCACCGTGAAGAACTGGTCCAAGCCAACTGGTTTGGTAATGCAGCAGTTTGCGTGCAGGTCGTAGGCTGCACTGATGTCCTCGGCGGCATCGGAGGTGGTCAGAACCACCACCGGGATGCGTTTCAGGTCTTTGTCGGCTTTGATGTCTGCCAGTACTTTATGCCCGTCTCTCCTGGGTAGGTGCAGGTCGAGCAGGATGAGGTCTGGGCGAGGTGCGTCGGTGTACTTCCCCTCACGGCGCAGAAAGGCCAGGGCTGCTATGCCATCCCTAACTACGTGCAGGTTGCCGAGTTCTTTGTTTTCGCTGAGTGCTTCTACGATCAGCCGCGCATCGCCGGGATTGTCTTCTATTAACAGAGTCTCAACAGGTCGGCCGAGTGTTTGACTACTCATGGTCGTTTACCTCGCTTGCCTCATTTGCTTTGTTGGGATTGTGAAGTAGAACGTCGAGCTCTTCTCGGATTGCGACTCAGCCCAGATACGCCCTCCGTGGCGTTCCACTATTTTCTTGCAGATCGCCAGGCCCATGCCGGTGCCGGAGTACTCCGCCCTGGTGTGCAGGCGTTGGAATATCAGAAAGATGCGGTCGGCGTGCTGGGGATCAATACCGATGCCGTTATCGCATACGGAGAAGACCCATTCATTCCCCTCTTGCCTGGCCGAAACGTGAATGCGCGGCGGCTCTTTATCGTGGAACTTGATACCGTTGCCGATCAGGTTCTGCAACAACTGTCCCATTTGGGTAGCGTCGGCCATCACCGTCGGCAGGGGGGTGTGGGTCACTACTGCGTTGCTCTCCTCAATCGCCACCTGTAGATTGGTGAGGGTGCGGTCGAAAATGACCTCGCAGTCGGTGGGTTCGAATCTCTTACCCCGCGTACTCACACGCGCGTACTCCAACAAGCCATTGATCATCTCCTGCATACGGGTGACCCCATCTGTGGCGTAGGCGATGAACTCGTCCGCTTCGGTATCGAGTTTGCCTTTATAGCGCCGTGCCAGCAGTTGCACATAGCTCCCCACCATGCGGAGTGGCTCCTGCAGATCGTGAGAGGCCACGTAGGCGAATTCTTCCAATTCCTGATTGCTTCGCTCCAGTTCGGCCGCATACTGTTGTAACTGTTCCTCCGCTCGCTTGCGCTCAGTGATGTCCGTGAAAACGGAGAGCACGCCGATGAACTGGTCTTTGTCAAACAGCGGCCGGGCGCTGACAATGACGGGTATCCGCCATCCCCCTTTGGTCAGCAAAACCGTCTCGTACTGGCCGACGATGCCTTGGGGCCGTTTGGCAGTCTCCTCCTCGAACTTTGCCACCTCTTCGGGAGCTACGATGTCCGTACAGTGCTGGCCCATCAACTCCCCAGGCGTATAGCCCAACAGTTCTGCGGCCTTGGGATTGGCAAAGGTGATGTGTCCTGTGGCGTCCTCGAGGAGGATACCCTCCTCCATACTCTGCACGATATTCTCGTGGAAGGCCCGCAGTTTGTCGGTCTCCTCGTACAGCCGCGCATTCTCGACGGCGATAGCTGCGGCCGCAGCCAGTGACTCCAGCAAAGTCAGGTCTGTTGTGCCGAAGCGGTCAACTTCTGCATCTACCACCTGGAGCACGCCAACCACGTCCTGTCTGACCTGTAGCGGGACGGTGAGGGTGGAACGCAGCACCAGTCCGGTCCGTTGCTCTATCTCCTCAAAGTAGCGCTCGTCGCGCCGCGTGTCTGGCACGATCAGGCTCTTGCCATGGCGAGCCACCCAGCCGGCAATTCCCTCTCCTGGTGCCAGGCGCAAGCCGCGCAAGATCTTGTCTTTGGGGCCGGTGGCCTGCTGGCAGACCAGTTCGTCCGTACGCGGGTCAATCAACCATACCGAGCAGACGATCACGTCGAGCAGATGGCGCACCTCTTCCAGGACGGTGAGGAGCACCTGATCCAGGTCGAGGGTGGAACTAAGGGTCTGGCTCACCCGGTTGAGCAGTGCCAGTTCGCGGTTGCGCTGCCGCAGCGTTTCCTCTGCCCGCCGTTTTTCCTCAACCAGGCGTTGCCTTTCTAGTGTCCCCCTCACGGTAGTCAACACCTCGTCCATGCTCAAGGGCTTGGTGATGTAGGCCGACGCTCCCTCGTTCAGGGCCTGCATCGCTGTTTCGAGAGTGGCATAGGCAGTGGCCATGACCATCACCATGTCGGGGTGCATCTTCTTCAAAGGCGCTACCAGTTCTATCCCTTTTGTATCGGGCAGCTTGATGTCCAGGATAGCCAGGTTGAAGAATCTCTTCTGTGCCTTCTCTATGGCCTCTTGCCCTGTCCTGGCTGTCTCTGTCTCATAGCCCTTGTTCTCAAATATGAGCGTCAGGCTTCTACGGGTGCTCTCGTCGTCGTCAACGATCAAGATGCGCTCTTTCTCATCCACCATTTTCGTATTCCTTGCCTACTCTTGCCTCACGCTCTCAGTCCGCATCCAGAACCCGGCGCACGACCTCCCCCAGGGTGCTCACGTCGAAGGGCTTGTGGATAACCTCCAGGATTCCCAATTTCCGCAGCTCTTGTAGATCATCGGCCAATACGTAGCCGGTGAGTGCCAGCCCCTTCAGGTGGGGGTTTGCCTTCCTCAGTTCCTGGATCAATTCTCTGCCACCCATCTCCGGCATTACCAAGTCCGTGATCACCAGGTCTATCCTTCGACTCCACCCTTCGACGAGCTCAGGGCCTCGCTCAGGACAGGCCTCCACCGCTGAGCGGTGAGTGTCCAACGCCTCCCGCCCGTTTGCAGCGGTCAGCACCTGGTAGCCCAGCGATTCCAGGATGCTCCGACTCACTTTCCGTACCCGCTCATTGTCCTCCACCATCAGGATGGTCTCTCCCTTCCCCTTCGGGGTGACCGAAATCTTCTCTTCTGCGACCGCCTCCGCTGTTTCTGCTTCGTGGATCGGGAGGTAGATGCGGAACGTCGTCCCCTGACCTGCTTCCGTCTCCACCCCGATGTATCCCTCGTGCTGTTTCACGATTCCGTACACCTGAGCCAACCCCAGTCCCGTTCCCTGCCCCACGGGTTTGGTGGTGAAGAAGGGGTC
>CAZMOT010000005.1:0-53599 GCA_964568065.1 uncultured Anaerolineales bacterium | reverse complement strand
CCGTAAAACCCGGAAATGACATTTTACGCGGGCCTTCTCCAGCATAAAACCCCTCTAGCAGGCTGTCGGAGAGAACGTTTTGTGCCAAGAAAAGCCCCACCTGGACACATTTTTAGGCCAAAATATGGAGTGCACGCCCCACTTATGCCCGAAAAAGCCGCGAAAATAGGGACAGTCCCTTTCTCCCCGACAAGCTGCTAGGGTGTTTTACGCGATTGTTTTCCGGCATATGACCCTTTTCCGGGTTTTACGCGGGCTTTTGGCTGCATAACACACTTGCCATAGTGGGGTAAATCGAGTATAATAGCCAGAAACCAGAACGTATGTTCTCAATATCCGCTCATCACGATGTCGAGCTTGCGTTTAGTATACAGCAACTGCGACGAGGATGCAACCGCCCAGGAGCTTGAAATGAACGCACAACCCAAAAAGCTACTTGACCAGATACGTGATCTCATCCGGGTCAAACACTACTCGATTCGCACCGAGGAAGCCTACGTCAGTTGGGCCAGGCGCTACATCCTGTTCCACGACAAACGGCATCCGCGAGAGATGGGCAGCGCCGAGATGTGGTTTGTCCACAGTGATCACGTCATTTATGCCAGGAAGCCGATGGGGAAAAGCCGGCAGCGGGGTGGATAGGGTTGCTGTCTTCTTGTGACCCCGCACCCTCTTTGGAGAGCAAGTTGGATGGGAAGAAAACACCGGCATCGTTTTCACGGAGATGCCAAGCGCTTTGAAGTCGTCGCAGCGTTTATCTACGATAGATACGGGAGGAGTATTCAACACATCGCCGACGTCGCTGGCGGACAAGGGATGCTCTGTCGCATTCTGCGCAAGCAGTACAATTACGATTGTGAAATTGTAGACCCCCGTGGATGGGCGCTCAAGGGTGTCCCCAATCAAGCTGTGGCGTTCGAGCCATCAATAGCCGATTACTACGATTTAATAGTCGGGCTACATCCAGATGAAGCGACACGCCCAGTAGCCCAGGCCGCTCTCGTCCGCCCTGTGATCCTGATTCCGTGCTGCAATTACTGGTCTGATGACAAGTTGGGGCGTGACGAGCTCATAGAGGCGATCGCAGGCTACTATCGAGAACATCGAGTTGTATTTGAGAGGGTGACGTTTCTCTTCCAGGGACCAAAGAACATCGGCATTGTCTCTGAGCCGCCTGGTAGATGACGACTTTGCTCCGTGGGTCTTTTCGCATAGTCATTATGGTCTGATGGGGTTTGAAGCTGTGGAAGAAGGCCCTGGATAGAAAGACAGGCTATGCGAATAGGAGGTGTGTCAGCGACTCAAAGTCGCCTCCAGAAGCGCACTTCCAACCTCCAGCGCACGGCGGGGATCGGCGGGATGCTCCAGGAGAACGGCCACACCGTAGCGGGGCGCGTCTGCCGGGGCCACTCCCAGGAACCAGGCGTGGGGCGGCTGTCCTTCTCCGGCGACGGCAACCCCCCAGTGTCCTGCGATGTCGTCCCCGTAGCGCCGCCAGGCCGCGAGCAATTCGTGGGCGTCATCTGGCGAGAGGACGGCGCGAGGCTCCCCGAGGCTGGCGTATTCCTGCCATTCTCCTTCCGCATCCTGCACCCGAAGCACCAGGCGCGGAGCGGGCATCCTTCCCTCGTTGGCCAGCGTTCCCACCACCAGCGCCATCTGCAGCGGTGATGCAGTTAGATTTCCCTGCCCGATGGCCTCGTTTCGCAGGCCGGTCGTGGTCGAGAGTGTGTCCGCGTCCCAAGCAACTGCCTCGGTCGGGATCTCCAGCGGGGGCGGGGTGGTGAGCGCCCAGTGCTTCACTGCCTCTGCCAGACCGGCGGTTCCCAATCGCTCGCCCAAATCTGCGCCAGGGGCCGGGCAGGCAGCGGCGTAGGCATTGGCCAGCGTGTATGGCTCGGAGATGGCCGTGCTGCAGCCCAACGACACGCCAGCCACGGTGAGAGTGGCCGTTGCATTGAGAGCAGGTGTGGAGAGACCAACCAGGCCCTCGGTCAAGGCCTCGGCTATGACGGCGGTCTGAAGAGCGGCCCCTGGCTGGTAGAGGCCCTGGGTGGCGCGGTTGACCAGCGGCGCGGCGGAATCCTCGCGCAGCGCCTCCCACGTCTCGTCGAGGCGCTCCGGGGCGAAGGTGGGACTGGAGGCCAGGGCCAGGATCTCGCCGGTGGTAGCGTCGAGCAGTACCACGGCTCCCGCATAGCCCTCCAGTGCCCGCTGTGCCTGGACTTGCAGCGCGGTGTCGAGCGTCAGTTGCACGTCGTGACCGTGAGGCGGGCGGTGGAGCAGTTCATCCCACGCCTCCTGCCAGACGCTGCGGTCAGCTTCCCCCCGCAGTTCGGCGTCGAAGGCCGCTTCGATGCCCCCGGTGCCATAGCGCAGGCTGGCGTAGCCCAGGGCCGGCGCGGCCTCCGGGATGGGATAGCGGCGCGTGACGGTGCCGTCATCCGCTACCTCCACGCCGGCCAGTACGGTTCCGTCTCGGTCCAGGATACGCCCGCGCACGATGCGCTGTTCGTAGAGGACGCGTCGCGGGTTGTCGCCGCGAGCGCGCAGGGGCTCGGCTCGCACGACGGCCCAGTAGCCGCACGTCACGGCCAGGAGGACCAGGGCCAGTGAGAGGGTAAGGGCCAGGTGGAGAAGATGTGTGTGGGTGATTGAGGGTGTGCGTGTTTGGGGGATGGGGTGGTTGGATATGCGGAGGAGGAGTCCGAGGGCGATGAAACTGGTCAGGATGGAACTGCCGCCGTAAGAGACAAAGGGGAGGGTGACGCCGGCGATGGGAGCCAGTTTGGCGTTGCCAGCCATAATGACCCAGGCCTGGATGACCAGCCCGGCCGTTAGCCCCGCGGCCAGGAAGCGCTCGAATGGGTGGCGAGCGCGGGCGGCGACGCGAAAGCCGCGCAACGTCAAGATCCCGTACAGCGCGACGATGATCAATGTCCCGGCCAGGCCAAACTCCTCTCCGATGGCGGCGAAGACAAAGTCGGTGTGTACGGCGGGGATGTAGATCGGGCTGCCCAGTCCCAATCCCTGCCCAAAAACTCCACCTGCCCCAAAGGCCAGCAGTGATTGCACGATCTGGAAAGCCCGGTCGGCCGCCTCCGGCCAGGGATTGAGCCAGCCGTCCACCCGCAGCGCGATCCGGTCGGAGAACCGGTAGCCGGCCAGCCCTATTGCGAAGAAGAGTGCCAGCCCGGTCGCGACGTACCCCCACTGGCCGGTCGCCAGGTAGAGCATGGCCAGAAAGGTAAAGAAGAACAGCATGGCCGCGCCCAGGTCTTGCTGCCAGGCCAGCAGCACCACCGCCAGACCAAACATCGCCAGGAGCGGGCCGGCGTAGGCCACCGGAGGGAGTCGCCAGCGCCCGACTTTCCATCCCTCTGAGATGAGCAGTTCCCGTCTCTCGGCCAGGTAAGAGGCCAGGTAAACGACCATCAAGAGTTTCAGCAGCTCAGAGGGCTGGAAGTAGATGCCCAAAACTCCCAGCCAGAGGCGCGGGCCGTAGCCAGAGGGATTGACACCGAAGACGAGCGTGGTCGCCAACAGCGCCAGTCCCCCGAACAGCCAGGTGTAGCGGAACCGCCGCAGCCAGCGCAGGTCGCGGCCCAGTCGAATGATGGCCAGGAGTGCAGCGACGGAGATGAGCAGCCAGACGGCTTGCCGCAGGAGAAAGTTGATTGCCAACCGGCCGATGAGCAAGAGTCCCCAGCCGGTCAGTAGCGCCGCCACGGGCAGCAGGAGGGGGTCACGGTGGGGGAGATAGCGGGAGAGAACGATGTGGGCAGTGGCGAAAGAGAGTATCCAGATTACGAGGGCAAGTTGGAGACTGGAGACTGGGGATTGGAGATTGGTGATTATGAGAGTAATGGAACCACCGAGAAGAAAAACTGCGGCGATGATGATGAGGTTGCGCTCGCGGTGGGCAGTGTGGCTGTTAGTTTGCATAGAGAATCCTCGCTTGACAGAGGTCTAAACGACAGTATAATGATAGCAGGTGGTCCGAAGAACAGTCTCTATAGATATTCTTATGGGTGTAAACGCTCTTGTTTCTCCGGGGGGCATTTCGCCACGAATTGCACGAATTGACACGAATGTAAGAGAAAAATTAGTGAAAATTCGTGTAATTCGTGGCAAGAACGCAAGCAATGTGCCGTTGGGAAATGAAAGCAACTGCACCCTATTCTTATAAAGTATATCATTTCTGTACTCACTGGTCAACTGGACATACCTGGATTTCCAAACGAAAGGAGGCGTGAGATGAACAAAAGGCGGCTTTCCATTACACTGGTGATGGTGACGACACTGGTGCTTCTTGCTAGCGTCGTGCCGGTATTGGCGACACCGGCCAAGGGTAGCATCATTCACATTGTCCAGCGTGGCGAGACAATGTACAGTATCGCCCGCCGTTATGGGGTGGATATGTGGACCATCGCCCGTGCCAACGGCATTACCAACCCCAATCGCATCTACGTTGGGCAGCGGCTCGTCATTCCAACAGGTCGGCCGCCGGCCGGTACTGTTCACGTTGTCCAGCGTGGCGAGACACTGTACAGTATCGCACTGCGCTACGGGGTAAGTATGTGGGCTATCGCCCGGGCCAACGGCATCGCCAATCTTAATCGCATCTACGTAGGACAGCGTCTCGTCATCCCCGGCACTGCGCCACCTCCACCTCCACCCCCACCGGCGCCAGCACCTGGCCCGATGCCCGGCCCCTGGTCCGGTGAGTATTTCGACAACGTCACGCTGGCCGGATCGGCCTACGTCACGCGCGACGACGAGAGCATCAACTTCAACTGGGGCTGGGGACCGCCGGCGGGCGGGATGCCTACTAACGCCTTCTCTGTGCGCTGGACGGGGACATTCAGCTTCGCTGAGGGCACCCACCGCTTCTATGCCAAGGTGGATGATGGCGTGCGGGTGCACGTGGACGGCGAGCGCATCATCAATGGCTGGCGGGACGGTGGGTTGCGCACGTATACTGCGGATCGGGCTCTGGCGGCGGGCGATCACACCATTCAGGTGGAGTACTATGATCGCACTCAGGTCGCCCGTGTATACTTCTGGTGGAGGCAGTTGTCAGGGGCAACGCCGACTCCGGGACCCTCGCCTACGCCGGCCACCCCACCGGCTCCGGGCGCGGGTTGGTTCGGCCAGTTCTACAACGGGGAGGGCTTGGGAGGTTCACCGGTTGCCACCCGCTACGACCCCGGGATCGGGTTCGACTGGGGCACCGGCAGCCCTATGCCTGGTGTGTACAGCGATCACTTCTCCGTCCGCTGGACAATGACGGCGTACATGAACGCGGACCACTACCGTTTCTGCGCCACGGCTGACGACGGCGTGCGCATCCTGGTGGATGGGGACATGGTGTTGAATGAGTGGCACGCGGCGAACAGGCTGAGCTACTGCAGCGCGCACTGGGTGGCGAGCGGCAACCACGAGATAGTCGTTGAGTACTTTGAGGGAGGCGGCAACGCGCTGATCTATGTATGGTGGGAGCCACATTAGGCAAGGAGGCAGAGTATGATCGTCACAGCTAAACAATTATTCGAGCAGGCCTATGGCAGGTACGCTATTGGTGCCTACAACATCAACAATGCCGAGCAGACGATGGGTCTATTCCGTGGTAACATCCAGTCCCAGGCTCCGTTTATCCTCCAGATCTCCAGGGGGGCACGTGCCTATACCGATAAGAGGATGCTTGAGGGCTTGATCCGCGCTGCGGACGAGATCTTTCCACAAGCCATTTTTGCGGTGCATCTCGATCACGGTGACGAGGAAGCCTGCTACGACTGCATCGAGTCTGGGTTCTACTCCTCGGTCATGATAGACGCCAGTCGCTCTCCCTTTGAGGAGAACGTCGCTATCACGAAGCGCGTGGTCGAGCGCGCGCATGCTGCAGGAATCAGCGTCGAGGCCGAGCTGGGGCAGCTAGGCGGTGTTGAGGAAGACATCAGCGTGGACGAGGATCAAGTTCATCTGACCAATCCTGAGCAGGCCGCGGAGTTCATCGAGCGTACCGGATGCGACAGCCTCGCCTGCGCAATCGGGACCAGCCACGGTGCGTTCAAGTTCTCGGGCACCCAGTCTTTGCACTTTGAGATCATAGAGGCCATTCAAAAGCTCGTGCCGGGCTTTCCTTTGGTGATGCACGGTTCCTCTTCTGTTCCGCAGGAGGAAGTCGAGCGGATCAACGCCGCGGGTGGTGCGCTCGGGGGCGCCAGGGGAGTTGATCCTAAGCAGTACTTGCCTGCCGCCAAGCGGGGCGTCTGCAAGATCAATATTGATACTGACGGCCGGCTCGTCTGGACCCGCGTGCACCGCGAGTGCTTCCGCGATCATCCGGAGGTGTTCGATTTCCGAAAGCCTGGCAAGATCTATATTGAAGAGTACGCCAAGTTCATCGCCAGCCGCAACGAGCTTCTCGGCTCCGCCGGGCATCTCGAAGAGGTGCGTGCTGCTCTGAGCAGGTAAGGTCTGGCCTGAGTGGTAGAGGCATACCATGGTGCGCCTCTTGTTGTACCTACGTTACCTTCACATAGATCGGGTTGCCCAGCGCCCTGGCCATCAACGCAGCGGGCTCCTCGTCCAACGGTGCCTCCGGCGGCTCGATGACCTCTGCCCGCCAGTATGCATCGTCGGTCACGGTGACCTGGCGCTCGTGGGTGAAGTCATCGCCGATGATCTCTGCCTCGTGGATTTCTTGTGCGGAGACGAGCCGCAGCAGATTTCCCGCTCCGCCCTGCACCCGGCAGCGCAAGCGCAGGCTGACACCGGCGGGCAGGCACATCTCGTCGCCCATCGTGGCCTGTTGCCCGTTTGTCTCTGCCGTCAGTTCGAGCCGGGGGCCGGCTGGCCCCTCAGAGATGAAGACGCGCCCACCGCGGATAGCCTCGATGATGGCGGGTATTGAGAGCGCGCCAGCATAGACCCAGGTGCAGGGCGTGCCGATCTCGTACCAGCCCAATTCGCCCGCGAACGGTCCCTGGTGCTTGTCGGAGCCTCCTACAGCGGTGATGCGTTTTCCCTGGCGCAACTGCGTGTCCCATACAGCCAGCGACTGGTAGTTGGAGACGAACCACGGTCCGCCCCAAACTTCGATGCAATCGGGCTCGAAGAGATCGCCGAACTCCCAGGGTGGGCCACTCTCCTTGGGATGGTTGACCGAGAAGAGCGCACCCCGCGCGCGTACCTCTTCCCGCACCTGCGCCATCTGTCCATCGGTCCAGCAGCGGAACTCGACGAAATCGTCAATCGCCCAGACGTTGGCGTGGCCGTGGTAGGTGCTGATCTCGATGCCGGGGATGAGGAGCGGGTCGGGGGTGGTGTAGCTCCTCAGCAATGGCAGGTGACTGACCGTATTATGCTCGGTGACGGCGACAAAGTCGAGTCCCTGGGCGCGGGCTGCCGCCGCCAGGTCCGCCAGCGGCGCGGAACCGTCAGAGTGCCAGGTGTGGGCGTGCAGATCGCCCCGGTACCAGCGCGGGCCGGTCGCCGCATTGGGCGCAAGTTCCCCCTCTGCTCCTCCGCTCCCCTGCCCTCCTGTTTCCGTGCTTCCCTGCTCCAGCATCACGACCACACGGTAATCGCAGCCCTCGGGAGCAAGTTGGTAAAGCCCCAGCACGACGTGCCAGGTGCCGGGCTGCACTGGGCCGGGAAGGTAGCCAGGCGTGGCTTTATCGGCAGCCAGGGTGAACTCCTGCTGCGTTGTGCCACTCCAACCCCGGAATCCTTTCGCGGTCAGGAACCCAGCCCCGCGCGGGTCGAAGAGACCGATGTCCACGATGTTGCCCTCCTGCCAGCCCGCCCTGTCTCCACTGAGCTGGCGGCTGACCTGGTAGCGCACGTGGAGCCGGGCAATCCCCGGCAGCACCTCGAAGGGCAGCAGTGGGAACTCGTTGGCGGTCCGGTCAGTGGCGTCGCAATGCCCTTCCAGCGTGATCTCTGTCATAGAACTCTTTTCTTGAGTCATTCAAAGTCCGTCCTGCTCAAATTGATGGGAAGACCCAATTCGGTAACCTTATTCACGAGATAGCCGTTCACTTTCCTGCTGTGCTCCTTGCTAATCTGATTGTGCGATTTGCGGATGAAACGGCGCGGCTGTAACAAAAACGACCGCCCCGATTCCGCACGCCTGGACGGTCTTTAGTAACACAGTCAAAGCCCACTTTGCCCTACTGTGGTTTAGTTTACCACCCTCACCCAAAAAGTCAAACTGGTAAATCTACCATTCTGGTCTCTGCCCGCTGTAACGCCCCGAGCCACCAACGCGGTTTGCTAAAGCTCCTTGCCTCCTGGTGATTACCCACATGTATGAGGTGCCCGGCACTTTGGTGTCAATCTGACTAGGTTTCTGTACCAGAAGTACCTTTTTCGCTCGATTCTCAAGTGCCGGGCACCTGTAATCAAGCTTTCTTGAGATATGGGTAATCACCAGTTGCCTCGGCTTGCGCTTCCCTGTATAATGGAGTTTGGGAGGGAAAGATGTGCGGTTCGTGTCTCCTGCGCTTGTCTTGTCTGGCTCTTGTGGATGGACTTCTCGCGGGTGCTTTGATGGCCTTGCTCTTGCGCTGGCGATCCAGGGCAGTAGTTCTCCGTCGTTCGGTTGAGCACGTCGCTCTTGGTCAAAGCAGGCGCTCGCGACAAAGCCCAGAAATAGCCCTCGTGGAGATACTCTCGTGAGAGCATCACAGAAACGCGCCGACCTCGCGACGCGCCTGGGGCGTGTGATCGTATTCTTCGTATTGGCGACTGTCGTGGTCGCCTTCCTCGCCGCTCACCTCCTGGCCTGGCGCTGGGTGGTTGAGCCGTTCCCGGGGCTGTTGTTGGAACCGACGTTGGTGCTCAGTCCCTTAAAGGGCGGTGGATGGGCGCGGTTGCAGTTCGACCCGCCATTGGAGCAGCCCGACCGCTTGATTGCCATTGACCAGCAACCTGTGGAACGGTATGCTGACGTGGCGGCCATCCTGAGCGAGCACGCGGTGGGCGATACCGTGTGGGTCTTGGTCACCCGCCCCGACGGCAATCTGCGGGAGGAGCAGGTCGCCCTCTCTACCTTCCCGCTAGTAGATATGTTCCTGATTTTCATTGTCCCCTATGTGGCGGGGCTGGCCTACCTGGGCATTGGTATTTGGGTCTACTGGGTGTGGGGCTGGGGCCGGGCCGGGCAAGTCTTCACCTGTCTGTGTGCTGCCGTCGCGTTGATGATAGGCAGCATCTTTGACCTTAGTACTACACACCGGCTGGCTGTCCTATGGTGTGCGGCTGTGCCTTTCGCGGCTGCCACCGCTATGCACCTGGCGATGGTCTTTCCACAGGAGCCCCGCTTCGTGCGGCGCGTTCCGGTACTGCGCTTGCTTCCCTACCTGCCGGCGGTGTTTCTGACGTTCCGCTCTGCCTTCAGCGTCTACGACGCTAGCCAACCCTGGGAGTACATCAACCAGTGGCGCAACAGTTACCTCTTTGCTGCCGTGGGCATCTTCTTCCTGCTGGGCATGCTCGTATATCGGCTGGTCAGACCCCCTTCACCGCTGGTCCGGCAGCAAAGCCGCATCATCCTCCTGGGCGCGACGCTGGCCTTTCTGCCGGTCGTGCCCTGGCTACTGCTCAACGTCCTGGGCCAGCCGCTGCCCTTTCTCACGCCCATCTATGCCCCGCTGTTCACCTTTTTTCCTCTGTCTATCGCCTACGCGATCCTGCGTTACCGTATGCTGGACCTGGACCGGCTTCTCAGCCAGGGCGTGACCTATGGGGCCCTGACATTCCTCATCGTGGTCACCTATTTTGCCCTCATCAACGGCCTGAGTCACATGTTTGCGGTCAAGGCCAGCGACCCGGCCCTGCTTTCCCTCTTCGTCCTGGCGCTGGTCTTGCTCTTCAACCCGCTGCGGAACTGGACTCAGCGGTTGGTGGATCGCCTGTTCTTCCGTGAGGCGGTGGACTATCGCGCCACGCTCCAGGATTTCAGCCGTGAGTTGACGCAGACTTTGGACCTGGATGCTATACTGGCAGAGGTCGGCAGGCAAGTCGAGAGGGCTCTCCATCCCGTTCGCCAGTGGGCGTGCCTGTACGACGAACAGCGGGCCTGCTACGTCGGGCAGCCCATAAGTGGGGGCAAACAGGCGGCCTTTCCGGTCATCCTGGTGCCCGACGGTGCGCTCACACGCTGGCTGCGGGATCACCAGGAATGTCTGTACCTGCCGGCCGAGAGTGAACTGCCGGCCGAATTGACCGGCGAGTGGGCGGAGATGAGCGCGCTGGGAGCGGTGGTCTACGTACCTCTGCGCACCCGGGAGCGGTTGAGCGGCTGGCTGGCGCTGGGCGCCAAGCGCTCCGGTCAGCCTTATCGCTTCGATGACCTGGCCTTTCTCAGCGCGTTGGCTGACCAGTCGACATTGGCGGTGGAAAACGCGCGCCTCTTTGCCAACGTGCGCCGCAGTCTGGCCGCCATCACCGAGATGAAGAATCTGATGGGCGACGTTTTCAGCAGTATCGCCAGCGGCGTCATCACCACCGACGTTCAGGACAAGGTGACACTCTTCAACCGCGCTGCCGAGGCCATCCTGGGCATTCCGGCCGACAAAGTGATTGGCAGTCCTTGCAAACAGGCTCTACATTCCCTGGGGCAAGATCTGCAGTCCATGTTAGGGTTGGTCAAACGGGACGAGACTCCGGTGATAGTCTACGAAGTCCAGCCGCAGATTCTCAGCCGTGGTCCGGTGTGGCTGCGCCTGAGCCTTTCTCCGCTCAAAGATAGCAGCGACGTGACTACCGGTGTCACGATTGTGATAGATGATCTGACAGAGCGGCGACAGTTGGAGGACAGGGTACGCCGCATCCGGGGAACGTTCGTACGCTACGTGGCCCCGGCTGTGGTGGAGCGGTTGCTCTCTAACCCCGAAAGCGTCCGCTTGGGCGGAGTGCGGCAGGAGGTCACCAGTTTCTATGCCGACATCCGGGGGTTTACTGCCTTCAGCGAGAGAACTAGGCCAGAGTTCCAGGTTGAGGTGCTGAATAAGCATTTGACGCTGGCGGCAGGGGCGATCATGGGCCATGAGGGTACGCTGGACAGATTCGTGGGCGATAGCGCGATGGCGATCTTTAACGCGCCGGAACCGCAAGCGGATCACACCCTGCGGGCTGTGCGTGCGGCCCTGGCGCTGCAGCAGGGGTGCGCGAGCAGCACGCACAGATGGACGAGCGGGAGCGGCTTCACTTTGGCGTTGGCATCGCCGTCGGCGAGGCGGTGGTGGGCAACATCGGCTCGGCCGTGGTGCAGAATTTCACCGCTATTGGCGATTGTGCTAACTTTTCTGCCCGGCTCTCCGACTTGGCCGAACCGGGCCAGATTCTTATCAGCGCTGAGGCCTACGAGCGCGTGAAGGATCACGTCGAGGCCAACTTCATCGGCCGCGTACAGGTCAAGGGCCACAGCCAGCCTGATCCCGTCTACGAGGTGGTGGGGCTGAAGGAGGTAGAGGAGACCTATGAGTGGGTGTATCCAGACCCCTTAGCATAGGTATAGCGCACCGATGATACCAAGAGCCCCGGTCGAAAGACCGGGGCTCTCTGGCGTACAGGCCGGCTGGACGGGCTTCTACGATAGCTGCTTGGCTGTGCCCACCACCGGAATGTTGCCAGACCAGTGGGCGTATTCGCAAAACAGTTGTGCAGCTATGCCAGGCGCTTGCGTTTCTCCAAAACCTGGTTCAGTTCCTTGCGGCCAAAGGGTAGTGAGCGAGGAGAATAGCACCCGGTCCAGTTTGACGAAGCCGCCTTGCTCGTCGTACTCGTACTTGTTGCGTGATCCCTTGGAGATCTCCGCGACCACGTAGATCACTTTGGGCCAGTCCGGCCCTGGTGGTAGTTCATGCCACAGGTTCGTTGGTTACTCTTCGCCAGGATGGTCTTTAAGCGATGTGGCCGATATGGCGGCACCACGGTACTCAAACTCGGCCCATGCTGCCAGCAATCCATTCCATGACACGGCGGATGACCTTGACTTCAGAGTGCTTTAGGCCCAAGTGTGCTAATACCATGCGTACGCAGGCTAACAGGCAGTATCCTTCGGCCGACTGTTGGATGTGAGGCAGAGCCAGGATGGCGCTCAACGGTTGTCAATCCCTTCTCCTTCATCCAGGGACATTGATCCGAAACACGTCCCCCTGCTCCGGCACGTGCGCCTCCCGCACTCCCAGGCTATGTAGCCCCTCGGCCAACGCTGCCGCCGGCTCGGGGTCGCCGTGCACGACGAAAGCATGTCGAACGTCCTGCGCGATGGGTTCCGCCCAGCCCAGCAGTCCCTCCCGGTCGGCGTGGGCGCTGTAGCCGTTGATCGTCTCGACTCGCGCTTGCAGCGGGTACTTCTCGCCAAAGATCCTCACCACCGGCTGCCGCTCGACCAGCCGCCGGCCCAGCGTGTGCGGGGCCTGCCAACTGACGATCAACACCGCGTTGCGCGGATCGGTGATGGTGTGCTTGAGGTGATGTTGCACCCGCCCCGCCTCGCACATCCCCGAGGCGCTGATGATGACTGCCGGCCCCTCCCGGACGTTCAGTGCCTTAGAGTCCTCCACATTGCGGATGTAGCGCAGCCGGCCGAAGCCAAAGGGATCGGGGCGGCGACCCTGGGCCATAAATTCCCGCAGTTCCTCGTCGTAGCACTCGGGGTGGAGCCGAAAGACCTCGGTCACGTTCACCGCCAGCGGGCTGTCCACGAAGATGGGCACGTCGGGTAGTTTGTTTGCGCTTGCCAGCCGGTGCAGGCTGTAGACGATCTCCTGCGTGCGCCCCACGGCGAAGGCAGGGATCACGACTTTACCGCCGTGGGTGCACGTCTCACCGATCAGGTCAAGCAGTCGCTGTTCGGCCTCCTCGTGGGGGCGATGGTTCCGGTCGCCGTAGGTGGACTCGATGATGAGCACGTCGGCTGGCGGTGCCGGGGTGGGGTCTCGCAGGATCGGCATTTCGTGTCGCCCTAGGTCGCCGCTGAAGAGCAGGCGCGTTTGCTCCTGGCCTTCTTCTATCTCCAACAGGACGATGGCCGAGCCCAGGATGTGCCCCGCGTCGAGGAAGGTGCACTGCACCCCCGGCGCGACCAGCACGGGCCGGTCGTAGCCCACGCTGACAAAGTGCTCCAGGCAGGCTACAGCGTCGGTGTGGGTGTAGATCGGCTCGACCGGCGGTTGTCCCTTGCGGGCGCGCTTCTTGTTGACGTAGGCGACGTCGCGCTCCTGGATGTAGGCCGAATCGCGCAGCATGGCCGAGCATAGGTCGCGCGTGGCGAAGGTGCAGTAGATGGAACCCCGGAACCCACTACGCACCAGGTTGGGGATGTTGCCGGAGTGGTCAATGTGGGCGTGGGAGAGGATGAGCGCGTCCACGCTCGCGGCGTCGAAAGGCAGGTTGCGGTTGCGCTCGAAGCTTTCCCGCCGCTTGCCCTGGAACAGCCCGCACTCCAGCAGGATGCGGCTCCCATTGACCGAGATGAAGTGCTGGGAGCCGGTCACCGTCTGTGCCGCGCCGAGAAATTGTATCTCCATAGTACAGGTTCACCTCGTCGTTGTGCTCGATACTTGACACTGGATACTGGATGTCCGATACTTGGCATCCAGCATCTAGCATCGAGCATCCAGTACCTTTAGGATTGTCTCACCATAAGCCTTACGCTTCCACGGCCCCAGCCCCTCGATGCAGTTCAGGTCCTCGAGGGTACGGGGATTCTGCTCGGCCAGCGCCCACAAGACGGCGTTGCTGACGACGACATCGGCGTCCACTCCGCGCTTGGCTGCTACCTGCTTGCGCCAGGCGCGCAGCGCCTCGAAACGTGCCACCTCCGCCTCTGAATGGCGTGGGGGTGGCGAAGGGGGGTGGAGCGGCTGGGCACGCATACCCTGCCCGATCGCGCGCAGGATACGCTTACCGTACCGGCGTACGTGGTAGGGCTTCAGACCGTCCATACCGGCCAATTTCTCCGGTGTGCGGGGGCGGGCCTGGGCCAGCGCGACCAGTGTATGGTCGTTGAGTACCTTAAAGTGCGGGCGATCCTGATGGCGGGCTTCTTGATCGCGCCAGAGGCAGAGCTCACGCAAGATGGCCCGCTCGTGCCCAGCCAGGTCGTGGGCTCCCTTGACGCGCCAGAAACCTTCTGGGTCGAAGGTGTGGGACATGGGCTCGGAGGCGGCGATGTGGTCGAAGACCTCCTGCGCTTCCTCCCAACGCCCTTTCTGCATCAGTTCGTCGGCCTGGAGGCGGCGGAGGGGCAACAGGTAGTGGGTATCGAGGCGGGCGTAGGCCAGGGCCTCTGGCTCCAGGGGACGCTTGCCCCAGTTGTAACGCTGGTAGCGCTTCTTAACGCGCACGCCGAAGGTTTCCTTCAACACGTCGCCCAGCCCCACGCGGGGCCAGCCCAGGATGCGTGCTGCCCACATCGTGTCGAACAGATTGGCGAAGAGAAAGCCAAAGTCTCGCTTGAGGCACATCACGTCGTACTCGGCGGCGTGGAAAACCTTCTGCACATCGGGGGCGGCGAAGAAGTGCGCTAGTGACGAGAGGTCGAGGCCGGCCAACGGGTCTACGATATAGTCGGCGTGGGGGGTGGAGAATTGAAGCAGGCACACCTGCTCCTGGTAGGCGTAGAGTGAGTTGGACTCGGTATCCACGGCGACGGTGGGCTGGGCCGAGAGGGTCTCCAGTAGCGTCGCCAGTTGCGGAGGAGAGGTGACGACGATAGATAGCGGTGGTTGGGACGTCTCACCGGAAAGCGGACGCTGGCTCATATCAACATTCCCAAAGTTAGTGTGGCCAAGCCCAGGTAGATGAAGTAGCCACAGGTATCGGTAATGGTGGTGACCAGGATGGGTGAGGCCAAGGCCGGGTCAATCCGCAGAATCTGCATCATCACAGGGATCAGCGCTCCGGCGATGCCGGCGCCGATCATATTCAGGAGAGTGGCAAGTCCTACGACGATCCCCAGCATCGGTGTGCCTTCGCCCGCCAGCGCGATGAGGGTAACGAGGCCACCCACGACCAGGCCGTTGATCAGGCCGATGAGTACCTCCCGCCCCAGGGCACTGAGTCCGTCGCGGGGACTGAGTTCGCCCAAGGCCAGTCCGCGCACGGTTACGGTGAGCGCCTGGGTACCGGCGCTGCCGCTGACACCGGCGACGATGGGGAAGAAAGTGGCCAGGATGGCGACCTGGGCAATGGTACTCTTGAACGTCTTGAGCACAGTGGCGGAGATCATCGCCGTGCCCAGGTTGAGTGCCAGCCAGGGCAGGCGGGTGCGTAGAGCGGCGGGGATTGGCACATCCGGTGGGTGCTCCTCCAGCACACCGCCCAACCGGTAGATGTCCTCCGTCGCCTCTTCCTCCAGCACTTCTACCAGGTCATCGTGGGTAATGAGGCCCAACAGATGTTCCGCGTCGTCCACGACGGGCAGGGCCAGTAGATCGTAGCGAGCCATCAGGCGGGCCGCCTCCTCCTGGTCGGCGTCGGCGCGCACGTGGATGACGTCGGGGTCCATGATTTCTTCAATGCGGGTGGAGGGCGAGGCGACAACAATTTGCCGCAGGGAGACTACTCCCATCAGCCGAATCTCCTTATCCACGACAAAGAGGTGGTAAACCGTCTCCGTTTCCGGTGCAATGACCCGCAAGTGAGCGATGGCTTCTTCGGCAGTCATCTCCTTGTGGAGCGTGATGGTGGCGGACGTCATCAGGCCACCGGCGCTCTCGTCGGTGTGGATCAGCAGCGGGCGGACTTCTTCGGGTTCCTCCATCACGGCCAGAACCTCGGCCGCTCGCTCCGGCGCGATGTCGCCCAGGAGATCGGCTGCCTCGTCCGGCTCCATCTCGTCCAGGATGCGAGCCAGTTCCTCCGTTTTCAGGCGTGCGGCGATCTCCGCCGCCTCTTCCTCCTCCAGTTCCTCCAGGATGTCGGCGGAGTCCTCCAGGTCGAGGCGCGGCAGGAGTTGGTCCTGCTCGGTGGGGGGCAGTTCACCGAAGAGGTCGGCCTGGTCAGGTGGCCGGAGCGCTTCTACCAGCGCCGCCGCTTGGTTCCAGTTCCCTTCGGCCAGTGCCTCCCGCACCTGCTCGAGGGTGGTGTCTATATCTAGGAGATCCATAGCATCCCTCCGGATAGCGGGGGTATTATCTCACGTTGGCGGAGGATGTCAATTGGGGGACGTATTGCTCATCAGCAGGACCGCACTTTGACACGTTCTTGATGCGCTCGTTATTTCCGAGTATAATTGCGGCGGTTTGGACTCACGTTTTTCGGCTACCCCAATATGTGGCACTTTACTATTCTGCCCCCAAGATGTTGGGGGCAGGAAGCTGCAGTAGTCTGTAGACCTCATTTTCGCCAGGCTCCAGCTTCAAATCCCCACCATACTTAGACAAGGAGAAGACAAGCGATGGAGGTCGGTTTTTATGGTCACGTCAGGCAATATCACAATCTGAAGGAAGAGATTGATGCAGCCATCCTGGAGGTACTTGAAAGCGGTAAGTACGTGATGGGACCGACGTTGACACGCTTCGAGAAGGAACTGGCCGCTTACTTCAACAAGATGAAGCACGCTATCGGCTGCAACTCGGGCACCGACGCACTCTGGCTGGTGTTTCTGGCGCTGGGCATCGGCCCTGGCGACGAGGTCATCACGGTTGCCAACACCTTCTTCGCCACGGCGGAAGCGATCTGGTTCGTAGGCGCTAAGCCGGTGTTTGTAGAGATCGAACCGGACATTGCCAGGCCGTCCATCCGCGATTGTTTACAGGTCAGATTGCTTGCTCCATTGCAGGGAGCGTGTTATAATCGAGGTAGGCCCCTGTAGCTCAGCCGGATAGAGCAGGAACCTCCTAAGTTCAAGGTCGCGCGTTCGAATCGCGCCAGGGGCATCACCTGCAAGAGCGGCTGCTGTCCGGGTGGCCGCATCTTTTGTGCACCGACCCTACAGTGTACTGAAATATACTCCTGGAGGTGTCAGATGGCTACAGCGGAAGAACGGTTGAACGTCTTGAAAATGATTCAGAGCGGTCAGATCACCGCTGAGGAGGGAGGCCGGCTGCTGGAGGCCCTGAAAGAAGACCGTCCAGAGGAAGACCGGGGCAAGGAACCGCGCCAGTTACGCATTCGGGTGACCGACCTGGAGACGGGACGGCAGAAGGTTGACATTCGACTGCCCTGGGGCTTGGTTAACGTGGGCGTCGACATGGGAGCTCGCTTCGCTCGTGAAGAGATCAAGGTAGAGGACTTTATCGCAGCCATCCGGGCCGGTGCCGAAGGAAAGGTCATGAACGTGGTGGATGAAGAGGACGGTGAACGGGTGGAAGTCTTTGTGGAATGATTCGAACTGGCTGGCTCTTGAGACTTTGGAAGTTTTGGAGACTTCCAAAGTCTTATTTTTTTGACCGACGGATAACCATAATGGTCCGGTCGTCGGAAGGAGGAGCGTCGCCAGCGAAAGCGATCACCGACTCGTCAATGGCGTCCAGCATCGCCTGGGCCGAACTGGTGTCGGCAGCCTGAACGGTTGCCCGCAGACGTTCTTCGCCGTAGATGTCGTCTTCTGGAGAGAATGCCTCAGTGATGCCGTCGGTGTAGAATATCAAATTGTCACCTGGTTCCAGGGAGACGATGTGCTCCTCCAGGCGAACCCCCTCCAGCACGCCAAGCGCCATCCCCCCTTTTTTGAGGTGTTTCAGTCCCCGTGTGCCAGATTGCAAAAGAAGCGGCAGGTTGTGCCCGGCATTGGCATAGGCTAACTCACCCGTCTCCAAAGATAGAACAGCATAAATAGCGGTGACGAACATACCTTGTTGGGCATCGGGCACCAGCAGATCGTTGACGCGGGCCAGGACGGCGGCCGGCGACGTCTCTTCCAGTGCCGCCGCTCGCATCAGGGTGCGCGTGAGTGTCATAAAGAGGGCGGCTGGCATTCCCTTGTCGGCCACGTCAGCGATGACCAGTCCCAGTCGTTCGCCAGGCAACTCGAAAAGATCGTAGAAATCGCCTGCTACCTGGCGAGCCGCTCGCCAGGCAGCGGCCAATTCCCAGCCAGGCAGGTGAGGCAGTTGGCGGGGGATAAAGGTCTCCTGAATCTCGTGGGCAAGTTGTAACTCGCGCTCTAGCCGCTCGCGCTCGGCCAGCTCCTGCTGAAGCAGATCGCTTTGCACGGCCAGGGCCGCCTGGTGCGCGATCCCGTTGATGATCTCCAATCGCCTCTCGTGGGAACGACGCAACGTGTTGGCTTCCTCTGTAAGCGAAGCGACCACCATCACGCCAAGCACATTGCCCTTCACCGAGAGAGGGACAGCCAGCAGTGGAACCTCTGCAGAGTCTGCAAAAGGCGGCAAGAAATCGGCAAAGTCAGGCGGGATCAATTCGTCCCCTTCGCTGGGAGCATCAGGAGAGTGGATGACCAGGCTATCCTGCTCGCAGACGGCGTCGAGGAGTGGGAAGTCGCCGGGCGCGTAGCGCCGGGCCAGGAGGGTCACTTCCGCGTCACGGGGTATTCCGTAGGCCTGTGTTGGACGGAAGACAGATTCTTCGTCATTCCGCAGAAACACAAAGCACCGTTCCACGCCGACCAAGATGGGCATGATGCGGACGACGGTGCTCAGAATGTCGTCCAGACTATTCAGGCTGGCCACCGCCTGCGCCACCTGGAGCAGCGCGGCCGATACGTAGGCTTCTTCCTGTTGTGCTTCTCGCAGCTCTGTGTTTTCGATGGCGGCCGCCGTCTGAAGAGCGATACCCTGGATGATCATCAGCCGTTCGTCGTGGAGCGTCCTCCCGCTGCCGAACGTGCCCGCAGACACGCCAGCCTCGAACCAATCGCCCTGATAATCAATCAGCATCGCGCCCAGCACCTCAGCTTGGGCGAGGAGGGGCAGCAACAGTAGCGACTCGAAACCGAGCATCCAGACAGTTACTTCCGACAGCCTGGAGTCAGTCGCCACATCGTAGATGAAGATGGGAGACTTGTTCAGGCGCAGGTCGTCGAAAGCTGGCTCGTCGCCCGGCGCGATGCGCCAGCGGTCAAAGATATCCTGCTGCTCTGGGCTGAGTCTATAGGCAGCGACCGGCACAAAGGCTGCGGCGGGTTCGTCCCACAAGAGGATAGCGCATCGGTCCACGCCGACTAACGTTGGCACGAGTTGGACCACGGCCTCGAGCACCCGGTCGAGGGTGGTCAGCGATCGGGTGGCTTCGGCCACCTGGAGCATCACCGTCGAGATCCGGGCTAGTTCTTGAGCTTCCTGGTAGAGGCGGGCGTTTTCGATGGCGACGGCGGCATAGCTGGCGAAGGCGGCCGTCATCGCCCGGGACTCGGCCCCGTAGCGTCCGGGGGTACGATGGGCCAAAGCCAGCAACCCCAGCGGCTGGTCGCCTGCGCGCAGTGGGGCGGCAATCGCGGAGTAGTCGGGCGGAAATCCCAGGGCGGCTCCCAGCGGGTCATCGGGGGACTGAGGAGAACGGATGGTGGGCTGGTCGGCGTTGAGCGCCTGACCGAGCCAGGAGCCGGCGTCAGGCAGGAGGTCATTGACACCCACTTCTGCCACGTATCCGTGAGCGGCGGATAGGGATAGATTGTCGTCGCGCAGAAGCCAGATGGTGGCCACATCGCAGGGGAGGGTACGCTCCAGTTCGGTCAGGATAGCTTCGAGCAGTTGGTCGAGGGCCACGTTGGTGGAGAGAAGGCCTGCCACCTCCCGCAGGCTGTCTGCGACCTGGCGCCGCCAGCGTTCGGAGCGATACAGGTTGGCGTTGCGAATCGCGATGGCCACGCTGTCGGCCAGGGCCTCGAACAGAAAGCGATCATCGTCGCCAAAGGCGTCTCGGTGGTCGCTGTGCAGATCGAGCACACCCAGCACCTTGCCGCCGAAGATAAGAGGCACAGCCAGCTCGGCGCGGGTATTGACCGGCGGCGACTCTAAAGCGCGATAGCGGAAATCGCCGCTCACAGCGTTGGCAAGCACTGTCTCCCCGTGGCACGCTACCCAGGGGACGATGCCTTCGGAATCATCCAGGCTGCAGACCAATCCCTCTGCCTGTAACGCTTGGACGCGGGGACCGATGCCGGCCCGGTAGACGATTTGCTCTTGAGCGGGGTCTATGGTGAAAAGATACACAGAGGGGTAGCCAAACTGTCTGTGGATCAGCCCGACAACTTCCTCGAGGAGGGTCTCCAGATTGAGGATGGAGGCAACGGCGCGACTGACCTCAGCCACAGTCGAGAGTTGATCGGCGCGGCGACGGAGATCGCTGTGGAGTCGGGTGTCCTCCACGGCGATGGCGATGTTGTAGGCCAGGGCGCGCAGGACGAGCATGTCGGTCTCGTCGAAGCTATCCGTCTTGTCACTCTGCACGTCGAGCACGCCCAACACACGATCTTCGATTTTGAGCGGCAGAGCCACCTCGGACCGGGTTTCGGGCAGCGTGCCTATGGGGCGATAGCGGGGCTCGCGACTCACATCGTTAGCCAGGATTTCCGCGCCGGTCTGGGCCACGTGGCCAATGACTCCATCTCCGAGCCGGACATGGAAGGCGGGAGAGGCTTCGTCTTGGCCGGACTGGGGGTGGGTGGCGCCAGCGCTGGCCCGGCAATGCAGGGTCTCCTGTCCTGGCTCCAGGGTAAAGAGTGACACGTAGTAGTACTTGAAGGTGTGGAGGATAAGGTCTGTCACGCGGCGCGCGAGTTCGTCCAGATCGGGGACGTCGGTGACCCGGGCACTAACTGTGCCCACCAGCGAGAGCTGCTCGACTCGTCGGCGCTCGATTGCCACCTGGCGCGCTGCTTGCAGGGCGATGGCCGATCGGGCGGCCAGGTCTTCGAGAAGCTCGCTCTCAGCATCACTGAAAGGCGGACCGTCAGGTCGTTTTACCTCCAGCACGCCCAGGATGGTGCCGTGAGCGAGTAGCGGTACTGCAACCGCACGGGCGGACCGTGCCCCCAGCTCTGAGGTGTCGAGGGCGCGGCGCATCAAGTCGGAGGGGGGAGTGACGGGAAATGAGGGCTCCCCTTCTGAGGGGGTCTCTTCTGAGGGGGCTTCCTCTGTAAGCGCAGCAGCACCCGGCGGCCGGTGAAGGGCTTCGGCCAGCCAGAGGTCGGCCTGACCTTCCACCAGCCGAGCCGCCGCATCCACGATGAGTTCCTGTTGGGCAGCGATTGTCGCTTGGGCCATCAGTAGCTCGCCCAGATCAAGGAGTGGTTGCCTTACTGGGTGATTAGCTGGCTGTGGTCGGTCGCTCACGATGCCGTCTCCTTGCGTTTCACCAGCGTCAACACGTTGCCCGAATCCGGCGTAAATTCAAAGCAAACTTCGTCCATCAGTTGGCGTATAAAGTAGAGCCCCAAGCCACATTCGTCGCGCTCCTCAAGGCAGCAGTGGATGTCCGGTTTGGGCACGCAGGTAGGGTCGAAGGAGCAGCCATAGTCGCGGAGGATCACGGTCAGCCCGTCGTCATTGATGCGACAGGTGCATTCTATGTCACCGCGCCCTTCGCCGCCGTAGGCGTGTTCGATGATGTTGGAGCAGGCCTCGTCCACCGCCATTTGCACCGCGTAGACGGCACATTCGTCGAGGCCGGCGGTCTCTGCGGCCTCGGTGACGAACTCGGCGATGGTGGCCAGACTGTCGAACCGACCGGGAAAAGCAAGTGTTTGTGTAGTATCCATAGAAAGCAAAGTCAAGCGCAGCCCCACCGTGGGGATATGACTGACGCCAAAAGGCCGCCCCGGCATACCATTCAGGCGACCGAGGCGGCCCCCGAAGCACCGGCACGACTCGCAGGTAGTACTTCAGAAGAATGGCCGGTACTAGGTTAGAATGTCCCGACCGCCTCGACAACTTCATCGAAGAGCTTGAACAGCGGCAAGAAACCTGCCAGGTCCATAGCCTCGTGGACCCGCTGGGGCACACCGGCCAGGACCAACTCACCTCGATTCCAGCGCTTGCACGTCTTCTGTGCAGAGATCAGCACCCGCAGACCGGCGCTGGAGATGAAATCCACCCCGCTCATGTCAAGCGCGATTTTGAATTGGTCTGCTTTGTTGATTTCCTCAAATACCTCTGCCAGTTGTGGCGCGGTTTGGCTATCAATGCGGCCGGTTGCTATGACTAGATCGCAGCGTTTGAAATGCTTGGTGGTGACTTTCATAGTTAACCTCCTGTTTGTTTTGATGTTCAGATTCTGCCTGAGCTTCACAGGAGATTATATCACAATCTTTGTCATAGAACAAAGGAGGGATGGGGGCGTGGTGGGACAAAATGTCATCGTCTGTAAACAGGGTAGCTGCCCTGGTTGACCAGGAGGGTGGCCTGGCAGTGCTGGCTATCTACGACGCCCACGCCGAAGACGTGGACTTTGGTGAGCGCTTCGGCTGAGTGCGTCGAAGCCTCAGTTGAGCCGCCGAACGAGGACGAAGGCACTGAGTAATAGCCAGTATCGTCACCACTTTTGCCTCTGCTGAGCTTTTGTGCTATACTTGTGCACAGCGAAACGGTTTAGGTATAAGGAGGTGTACAAATGGCTCGCTCAACGATTGAAGCACCCTGGGACGCAGAGTTTCCCCAAATCTGCGCTCGCTGCACCGCCCCGGCCACAAAGAGTATGCGCATCCAGCGCCAGAAGCCTTCGGCACAACAATGGTTCTTCTGGTTCGGCATCATTGGGGCAGCCATCTCCGGCGCAAGAAAAGGGGGTTCCTTGCGGTTCGAGATTCCCTACTGCGACAACTGCCACCGACAGGACCGCCTTCTCCTGTGGGCTACCTGGGGTGCGTTTCTGCTGGGTCTGTTGTCCATTTGTGGCTTCTCCATGTTTGCCTCCCAGTCCCAGGTCGGGGAGACATCCGACGCGGCCAGCGTGGTGGGGATCCTAGGCATGCTGATGTGTGCACTGGCCCCGCTCCTGCTGATTGCCGCATCGGTGCTGGCAATCGTCCGGCGGGCGCACCGGGCGGTGCACATCAAGCGCATTGATGAGCGCAGCGAGAGCGTCCGCCTGACCTTCCGCAGCCCGTCCTACTTCGAACAGTTCTGGCAGCATAACCTGGAGCGGATCGTCTCGTTTTCGCTGCGCCATGGCAAGCAGCCGCCCGTTCCACTGGATCATGCCATCGCCGTTGTCGGCCAGCGCATTGACGGGCAGAACCCACGCTCGCCGGAAAGCCTGAGTGGCTACTTCGAGCGCGGGCAACTGTACCTGCAAGCCGGGATGTACGACCGCGCACTCGCCGACCTGGACTGGGTGGTCGGGGTGACCGGCTTTGAGAATCCGTACTTCCTGGAGGCTCAATTCTTCCGCGGCCAGGCGTACATGCAACTGGGCAACGGCATGCAGGCCCAGACCGACCTGGAGAACTATGTGCAGGCGTCGAGCGACCGCGCCAAGGTGCGAGAGGCGAAGCGGTGGCTCAAGCAACTGAGGCGCACCTACTAGAGGATGGAGAGATGAACGAGCCTCGCAAGCCAGCATTCGAAGGAGGTCACCCGGATGACGCGGCCCGAGACTACATCGCTGGGCGGGTGAAGGAAGGGGCGTCCCGGAAGGCCATCGTGCAGGAACTGATCCAGCGCGGCTACGAACCGGCCATTGCCCGGGATATGGTCGGCGGGATCGCGCGGAAGCAGGCCTTCTCCGCGCGTACGTCTGGTCTGGTGTACCTCATCGCCGGTCTCATCATCACGGCCGTTTCTGTGGCGCTGACCTTTGCCACCTACAGTGCCGCCACCGAGCAGGGTGGATACTACTACGTCTGCTGTGGGGCGATACTGTTTGGCCTGGTTCTGACCATCCGTGGCATCCAGCAGTTGGTGAGCGGGCGCGAGGTCAAGTAGCCCGCTGAGAGAAGAGCCCGGAACGCTGACAGGAGATAGCGTACCGCAGCATGTCCAACGCTGCGTTGAGTTGTCCCTTATTTTGCTCCCAAGGGATCCCCAGATTCCGCCATTGATCTTACCACCACCGGCAGATAGGGCCTTCTCATGTTAGGACTCGCATAAAGCTCGACCACGTCATTCATATCCTGGTCGGCTCGGTATATGACCCGACCAACGGCACGTTGTATAGCTCAAGCGCGTCGTTGGCTAGCCAGAGGCCGCCGCCGGGGCACCTGTTCTCACAGGGTCACATCCAGCAGCGGTCGCAACGGGCTACTGTGGTTATTGGCTTGTGCTATGATGAAGCGGCCTTGCTCCTGGATCACTCAGGAGTCATGGCGTTACGGATAGGTGGCCAAAGGGTGCCCCCCTTTATTTCGTCGAGATTATACACCTGGCGTGACAGGCTGGCAAGCCAAATTGATGTTCTGTGGGAGTGGGGGAGTTTCTGGGCGTGGATGTGAGTATGGGCACAGAGCCGCCTCGTCGAGGCAGCTCTGTGCTGTAGTGTTGGTATGAGAGGCTGGCTACTTGATCTCGATGACTGCGCCAGCCTCCTCCAGTTTGGATCTGGCGTCCTCAGCCGCCTCCTTGGAGACGGCCTTCATCAAAGTGCTGGGTGCGCTGTCCACCAAGTCCTTGGCTTCCTTCAGGCCCAGAGCGATAAGTTGCCGCACGGCTTTGATGACGTTGATCTTCTTGGGGCCGATCTCCTTGAGGATGACGTCGAACTCGGTCTTTTCCTCCTCCGGCTCGGCCACGGCCGCCGCGGGCATCGCAGCCACCGCTACAGGCGCTGCTGCGCTCACGCCCAACTTATCCTCCAGCATCTTGACCAACTCGGATGCTTCCAGCAATGAGAGTTTGCTGATTTGCTCCGCGATCTTTTCCAGGTCTGCCATAGTTTCTTTTTCCTCCTGAATTATGCGCTTATGCGCTTGTGATTTGATGAGCCTCAGGCAGGTTCAGCGACCTGCTTCAACCCTGTGCCGAGCGCAGCGCCCGACTCCTGCACTTTGTCCACGTAGGCCTGCAGGACGTTGAGCACCTGCCGGATGCTGCTGGCGATGACGCCGGCCATTTGGCTGGCGGGAGCGTTGATGGTGCCGAGTGCTTGGGCCAGGAGTACTTCCCGTGGTGGGAGATCGGCGATGGCGCGCACTTGTTCTGCCTCAATCGCTGACGCGTCCAACACTCCGCCCTTGATGTGCAGTGTTCCCATGTCCTTTGCTGCATCCGTCAGTGCCTTAGCTACTGGCGGGACCTCGTTGTAGCAAAAACCGATGGCAGTTGGTCCGACAAGCCATTCCTCTGGTAGTGATAATTCCACTTCTTTCAGGGCTAGTGCCAGCAATCGGTTCTTGACTACCTGGAATCTGCCCCCGATGGGGCGCATTGCGCGTCTGATGTTGTCCATATCAACCACGCTGAGTCCCCGGTAGTCGGTCAGGATAAGCCCCTGGCTCTGCTTGAGTTGTTCCACGTACTGCGCGACGAGTTCGGCCTTCCGCTGCTTTGAAATAACCAATTCTATTCACCTCCTTCCTGAAAAGCAAAATGTCCCTGCGCCGTGCCGGCGGCAGGGACTTTCATCCAATTCAAGAATATGGATGGTTAAGTCTTGCCTCGGCAGGCTAGATTTGAGCGCCCTGTGGTGCGCCTGCTTTCTTCGGCTACAGGTTGTCCGAACGACTCTAGAACGAAACCTCCAACGCCTGGGCCTGGATTGGGTCTATCTTAATGCCTGGCCCCATCGAAGACGTGACCATGATCTTGCGGATGAACGTCCCCTTGCTGGCTGAGGGCCTTGCTTTCTTGACCGCGTCCATCACCGCCGTGAAGTTGTCGAGCAGTCTCTCAGCCGAGAAGCTGGCCTTGCCGATGGGCACGTGCAGATTGGCGGTTCTATCCACACGGAACTCCACGCGGCCGGCCTTGGCCTCTTGAACCAGACGCGGCAGATCCTGCTCTGGGGCCACCGTGCCGGCTTTGGGATTGGGCATCAGCCCCCGTGGACCCAGCACGCGTCCCAGTCGTCCCACCTTGCCCATCATCTCCGGCACAGCGATGGCGACGTCAAAATCTGTCCAGCCGTCTTGGATTTTCTTGATCCACTCGTCGTCGGAGGCCACGTAATCGGCGCCGGCCTCCTGGGCGATCTTCTCCGCCTCGCCAGCGGCGAAGACCAGCACGCGCACTTCCTTTCCCAGGCCCTGGGGCAGCAACACCGTAGCACGCACTTGCTGGTCGGCGTGACGTGGGTCCACTCCCAACCGGAAATGTACGTCCACTGTTGCATCGAAACCCTCGTAACTGGTCTCTTTGACCAGTTCCAATGCCTCCCACGGCGAGTAAAGCCGCATTCGGTCTACCTTCTCCAGTGCTTTGCGGTATTTCTTGCCTCGTTTTGGCATTGTTCCTCCTGTGTGATTCTGACGGGCTATGCCCTCCCACAAGCTGATTCGCTAGTCTGCGATGGTGATCCCCATACTCCGCGCGGTGCCCTCGATCTGCCGCATCGCGCCTTCCAGATCAATGGCGTTCAGATCCTTCATCTTCAATTTCGCAATCTCTTCCAACTGGGCCGGCGTGATGCTTCCGACTTTGTCCCGGTTGGGCTCAGCCGAACCGCGTTCCACACTGGCCGCTTTGCGCAACAGATCGGGCGTGGGTGACGTCTTAAGCACGAACTTGAACGATCCGTCATGATAAATCGTGATCTCGGCCGGGATGATATTTCCTGCTTGACTGGCTGTGCGTGCATTGTACTCTTTACAGAATTGCATCAGGTTGATACCATGCTGTGCCAGCGCAGGTCCCACCGGCGGAGCCGGATTGGCCTTCCCGGCCTCGATCTGTAATTTCACGACTGCCTTGATCTTTTTCATCGCCCTCCATCCCAAAAACAGATATCTATTTCGAAACTCCTAACGTCGGTCGGAGGTTTCAGACGTACTCTACTCAGGCCTTCTCCACTTGCAGGAAGTCAAGTTCGACCGGTGTCTCGCGACCGAAGAAGGAAACCAACACCCGCACCTTGGCCCGTTCCATATCAATCTCGTCCACCACACCGATGAACTCGTTGAAGGGGCCGTCAATGATGCGCACTTTCTGGCCTGATTTGAACGTGACTCTGATCCTGGGAGCCTCGGCCTCCATGCGCCTCATGATGGCCTGGACCTCTTCGGGGCGCAGGGGCGTCGGCACGTTCCCCATTCCGACAAAGCCGGTGACTCCCGGCGTGTTACGCACGACGTACCAGGAATCGTCGGTCAGGATCATCTGCACCAGAATGTAGCCTGGGAAGACACGCCGCTCGACCATCCGTCGTCTTCCGTCGCGGACTTCGATTTCGTCCTCGGTCGGGACTACAACCTGGAAGATCTCATCTTGCATCCGCATCGTCTCGGTGCGTTGCTCCAGGTTGTGCTTGACCTTATTCTCGTGACCTGAGTAGCAGTGGACAACGTACCAGGCACGGTTGTCCTGTGGTTCGGCTGCGCTCTCCTCAACCGCCTCCTCGGCCTGGGGCTGTGTGACCTCGGCAACAGCCTCCACAGTTTCGGTCTCTTGTTCCTCCTCCTCCGTGGTATCAGTGTCAGCAGCGACTACCTGTGCTTCTTCGACCGCCTCATCTTCGGGCTCTGGCGACGACGATACCAGCACCTCGGCATCATCTTCTACTTCCACCTCGGTTGCCTGTTCCTCCTCCGTGGTATCAGTGTCAGGAGTGACTATCTGTGCCTCTTCAGTCGCCTCATCTTCGAGCTCCGGCGACACAAGCACGTCAGCATCAGCTTCTGCCACTGTAGGGCCTACCTTTGGCTCGTCTTCCTGAGTGGACATCGCTGTTACCTGTTCCAATACTATGCTCTCTGTCGGCTCAGGATCACAGCGATCATTATGCCTGCAACTACGACCAGGACAGTGACTCCGATAGCACTCGCGCTGCGGTCGATAAGCCCCTTCACCCACAGAGTAAGCAGATTGTCCAACAGGAGGCCCAGGAAAACCGCCATAGAGATGGTGACGGCCACGACGATCTTTGTCAGGTTCCATGCTTCCTGACGCGTGGGCCACTGCACCTTACGCAGTTCCGCGCGTGTCTCGCGCAAGTAGCGCACAATGGCGTTTTCCTTCTTCGGTTTTACTTTCTTTCTCGCAGTTTTTGCCTTCGTCACTATAGCATCCCTCCGCGCAAGTTGCCCTACATTTCAAGACACCGCCGTGCGTAAGGCGGTGTCTTGAAGACTACCTCAGGCAGGCGAGGCAGGAATTGAACCCGCAACCTACGGTTTTGGAGACCGTTGCTCTGCCAAATTGAGCTACTCGCCTGTGAACTTTCTACTTTGTCTCGCGGTGCAACGTGTGTTTACGGCAACGGGGACAGAATTTGTTCAACTCAAGACGGCTGGGATCATTACGCCGATTCTTTTCGGACGTGTAGTTGTGCTCCTTGCACTCTGTGCAAGCAAGCGTGATTACCATGCGAACCGCTCTCTTAGCCATTCCGTCACCACATTCGTTTGAGGTGTAGCCCAGAGCCCACGATGGGACTTGAACCCATGGCCACACCCTTACCAAGGGTGTGCTCTACCGGCTGAGCTACGTGGGCCAATTCCGGGTCATAAGCCGTGGGTTTGTTGACCCGATTCAGTTCTAATTTTACCTCATTTCGCCAGTGTGTCAAATCCAAGAATAGAATGGTCAACTCCTCGTTTGGTGCCGGTACCCATGTTTGTTCACGATTGGCCCTGATCAGGGCGTGCTCCTGCCAGGGCAGCGATGGCCCGCAGCCAAGCGTCACTCTCTTCACCCCAGGGCTCGCCCCTGAAGCGGTGATCGCTCTTGCGGACGAACTCGCTCAGGTGGGTGACCAGCCGCTCCCAGATGGCGTGTTGTGCGCTCACCAGTGCTTCAAAGATGTTCCTGCTACGCACCAAGGTCAGCGCCTGGTGGAAGTGAGGCAGACACAAGCCGTCAGATGCTTCGTAGGCGGCCAGCAAATCATCCTCACCAAGCAGATTGCTGAGCAGTGTCCTCAGGTATATACCTTCCATTTTCTCAGCCCACGCGCAGGCTGTGCATCTTGTCTGGGGTTCAAGCTGGGCGACCAATCCTGCCGTGGCAGTCGCCGGTTGCTTCGAGGATATGGCCTCGTGCGCACGGCGCAGTGACCAAGAAGGTAATGCCCGAAACGTGGCACTTTCCATAGCCTCGAGTACGCTTTGCAGCACATAGAGCGTGGTAATAGGGCGATGCGCCGGGGCGCACCAGTTTTGACAGCGGGCGATGCTTCTGCTATGATGCCAGTGAGGAGGTGTCTATGCATAGAGATGAGTTGCATGTACGCCAGCTAGGGCTGGACGACTACGACGAATTGCTGGCATTGTGGCAGAGGGCGGGCCTGCATTCGCTCAAGCCCCGCGAGCGTGATAGTCGTGCTGCGCTGGCCCACCAACTTGCCAGCGGCGTCCAGACGATCCTGGGGTTGGAGGTGGACGGTCGCTTTGTGGGCGCTGTCGTGGCCACTCACGACAGCCGCAAGGGATGGATCAACCGACTGGTGGTGGATCCCGAGTATCGGAGGCGGGGCTACGGGGCCCGGCTGATTGCGGCAACCGAAGAGGTGCTGCGTGAGCAGGGCATGCACGTCATCGCAGCCCTCGTCGAGAGCGAGAACCCGGCTTCCTGGGCGCTGTTTCGGAAAGCAGGCTACGTCGAGATTGACCCAGGCATCCATTACCTGACGAAACGCGACAGCAACGATGCTTGACTTGCGTCTCATTGGCGCTATTCGTAGCGTTGATAGTGCCGGAATACCTCGCCGACGCTGCGGCCCTCGTGGACGCGCAGGATCACCTCGCCTAGCAGATTGGCGACGGAGAGTTCGGTGAGATTGGGC
Organism: uncultured Anaerolineales bacterium; assembly: GCA_964568065.1. Lineage (GTDB taxonomy): Bacteria > Chloroflexota > Anaerolineae > B4-G1 > B4-G1 > CAZMOT01. The sequence goes on along the minus strand of CAZMOT010000005.1, from coordinate 23,806 downwards.
AGTCGCTTCTCCGGCGGGATAGGGATAGAGTTCGTAGTCACAATTTCCTTGACGGAGAGGTCCCGCAGCCGCTCGACCGCTGGCGGCGAGAAGACGGCGTGAGCAAAACACAAATAGATATCGCGAGCGCCGTGCTCTCGAACGATGTTGGCGGCATTGACTATCGTGCTACCAGTGTTCACCTCCTCGTCCGCTATGATGATATCATGGCCCTCCACCTCGCCCACCAGCGTGAGTGCCTCCGTATCCATTGCCACCCGTCGTTTCTCAACCAGGGCCAGGGGCAGATCCAATTCAGCCGCCAGGTCGCGCGCCTTCTTGGCGAAACCCAGGTCTGCAGAGACGACGACCGTTTTCTCGAGTTGCTTGTCGCGGAGGTAGTCGGCCAGGATGGGAAAGGCAGTCAAGACGTCGCCCGGAATACTGAAGAAACCCTGTATCTGGTCGGCGTGCAGGTCGAGCGTGACGTAGCGGTCGGCACCGGCGACGCTGATCATGTCGGCCAGCAGGCGGGCGATGATCGGCACGCGGGGCTGATCTTTCCTGTCAGAGCGGCCATAGGCCAGGTAGGGAAGAACCACCGTGATGCGGTCTGGCGAGGCCCGCTTGAGCGCGTCCAGGAAGATCAATAGCTCCATTATGTTGTGGTTGACCGGGGACGAGGTGGTCTGAATTAAGAAGACGTCCTGGCCGCGTATGCTCTCGTGTAGCTGCACGAAGATGTTCTCGTTGGGAAACTGGATGACGTCGCGCCCCGACAGAGACACACCGAGATACTGGCTGATCTCTTCAGCCAAGGCAGGACAACCGGTGCCGCTGAACAGTTTGATGGTACCGTGCATACTCTCTCCATGTTCATTCATTGGATTCAAACTCCGATTCCAGGATGCTCATGATGTACTGATCGTAGTACGCCCCCTCTTTGAAAACTACCTCGCGCAACGTTCCTTCCCGCCGGAATCCGGCTTTCTCGTAGCAGCGGATACCCCGAGCGTTGTCCGCGTCCACCTGCAGGAAGACGCGGTGGAGGTTCATCTCGCGGAAGGCCAGGCCCAACAATGTGCGGATGGCATCGGTGCCGTATCCTTGATTCCAGTATGCTTTCTCACCGATGACGATCCCCAGTTCGGTGCTGCGGTCTTTCCAGTTGATAGAGTGCAGGCCGACGTTGCCGATGTGCACTCCATCGGCGGTCTCGATAGCCAGCAACACATCATCCGCGCGCTCCAGTCGTTCCTGTAGGCTCTCGTACCACCGCTCCTCCTGCGTCAGGGAGAACGGCAGGTACACGGCCAGATGGCGGCGTACTTTAGGGTCACCGAACCATTCAACGTAGCGTGGCAGGTCATCCCGCTCAATCGGCCGCAGCCGGACTTTTTCTCCCACGATCATATTCCTTCTCCCAGGTGACAGGTATCGTTCAAGAGCACAATGCGCGGTCGCACCGGGTCAACCTCGACGATGCTCAGTGACCCGTTGCCGAAGCGAAAGGGCGAAAAGCGAGTGGGCAGCCCGATCAGGTGGTTGAGGTAGGTGCCCAGGGTGCCGCCGTGGGCCACCACGCCAATTGGTCCGTCTGTGTGCTGCGCGATGATCTCGCCAAAGGCAGCCGCTACTCGCGCCCGAAACGATGCATCACCCTCCTCGCCAGGAATCTCAAGGCTCTCCGATGCCTCTATCCAGCGCCGCGCCACATGCGGGTGCTGTTCCACCACCTGCTCCCACGTCAGCCCAGTGATGTCGCCGACGTCGTACTCCTTGAGTCGCTCGTCGGGCATCACAGGCACGCCCAGCGCTTGCCCGATGATCTCCGCCGTTTCCTGCGCCCGCTGCAAGGGGCTGGTGTACAACGCAACAACTGCTTCCTCACGCAGCCGTTCTGCCAGTCGACGGGTCTGCTCCCGCCCCACCTCGTCCAGCGGCGGGTCGGCACAGCCCTGGATGCGCTTGGCAGTGTTCCAGGTGGAGCGGCCGTGGCGGATGAGGAAGAGACGAGTCATTGTGTTACTCCCCAATGATCAGCACTTCTGCTGTCTGGCGCGTGCTCAACACGTATTGATAATTGTCCAAAGTGTGTGTCCGGACGTGCTGTTTCACTTGCCGCACCATGCCTTCCAGATCGGCGATAGGGGGAATGCCATCGGCACGATACGAGATCACGAGTATGGCATCGCGGAACCGGTCCAACAAACGGACAAAGGCGTCGTGAATGGCCGCCGTGTCCACCCAGGGGTTGTACACCAGCTTCAGCCGCCGATGCTTACTGTCGTAATCCACCAATGTGGGCCACTCCTCATACCGTGTCAGCCCTTCCAGGAAATGATAGAAGTGATGGTAGTCTACCCCGACGCCTCGCCGTGAGATGTATGGAGGGTCAATGTAGACCAGGTCGTAATCACCTTCGACATCCCAGACATCCTCATTGAGCGCCCGGTTGGCCCGACCATTGTCAATCACCAGTGCATTGGCCTCGCTTACAAAGGACCTAAAATGTACCTCGAACGGTGTGTCCCAGGTCGTCTTGTTGCCGAACGAGCGTTCGACGTCGGCGGAGCGGAGGTACAAGTTTTTGCGGTGGAACAGATTGAACGGTCGCTTGACCAGGCAGGCTTGAAACAGCGCGTAGTAGGCCAATGCCTGCCTGTACAGATCGGACAGCAGGGCGATGTTTTGCACGACGAGGTCCAGCCAGCGGTTCTCCTCGTCAGTGTAGTAAATGTCCTTGAAGGTATCCGCGATAAAGCTGCGATACTTCCGCCCAGGCTGGTGGGACAGCAGGCCCTCCACGTCCCCGTCGGTCAGGCGCGTAGTGTTGTTCTCGATCAGCGCCAGGCCTACAAGGTGGTTGAACCGTAGAATATCATTGTAAGTGACCTGTTTGCCCTTTTGCTTGAGCCAGTAGCCGACGGCCCCCGTGCCACCAAAGGCATCCAACACCGTATCGAACGAAAGCCCCCGGATGTGCTCCCATATCCACCGCACCAATTTAGCTTTGCTGCCCTGGTAGCGGGTGCTGGGAATGAACTCTGTTTGGACCTCGGGCAGATCAAGTGCCAATTGTCTCATCGCTCTGTTCCAGACGGGAGAGAAGATCAAGCCGGTTGCGATAACGTAGATACTCCCGCAGATTGCGAAATGGGGGTGCGGAGAGTTGAGCAGCGCGTGCCATATCCCGGTTCAGATACTGCTGCCAATACTCGGTGAAGATTACCTCACCCTCTTCCCTCAGGCGTACAAACGGCCCCTTGCCCTCTCGCAACGCTGTCAGGTCGGTGATCGAGCCAATGTTGCGCGTATTCCCGCTGCCGGGCCGGTCGCTTGCCACACGCCACTTCTCGTGGAAGAAGATCTCGATATCGCGAATAGGAGGCTGGATGCGGTCAATCTCATTCAGAGCATAAACACCTGGCTGCCGATCCGTGATCTGTGTGTAAACGATGCCCACTATGTAGTGTTGACGGTAACTTCCGTAGGGAAACATCACGTTTTTTGTACTCTCTCGATTGCGAAAGTAGCCTGTGAAGGCACCAAGAGTGAAGCCGGACACCCGTGCCGCTACACTCTCGTCCCGCCGGAAGATACGGTAGGTTGTCTTGAGGTCTATCGCATATCGCGCTTGCTCATCCACGATGCTGAGGTCGGGGTAGAAGTTCTGGTATTTGGCTAGAACTACCTGATAACCACGATCTTCCCAACAACGTGTTGTCGGTGGGAGAAGCATCAGTTCGAGAGCCTTAGAGATCACCTTCGTGTCGCTGCTCAGCGAGTATACACGCCGGGCAACGTCTACAAAGCCTCGTAGTGTCCAGAGACCGTCTTCCGTCTGCAACTCTCGTTCGAGACGGGCAAGCAACGCTCTGAACTCAGCAGAGGGAAACATCTTCGCCCCTTTCACATCCCCAAAATCTCCTGCACCGCCGCATACACATCCACCTCTCGTGCCGCGATGCGTTCCACCCATGCCTGTATCCGCTCCTCCCCCACCTGCGCCAGCAGCCGGTCGAGCAACTCCTGCTGGAGTACGTTGCGCAACTCTGTCTCGACGCGCACCCGTTCTCGTCTGGCCCACAGGCCGCTGGTGTACAGATATTCGCGATGCTTGGCGACATCCTCCAGCACCTCTGGTACCCCGGTGCCGTCCAGCGCGATGGTCTGCAGGATAGGCGGCCGCCAGATGCAGGTGTGTACATCGCCTGTCTCTCCATGAGGGTGGGGGGCGCTTCGGCTGATCCCCATCTCCAGCGCTCGTGCCGTCTGCGCCGCTCCCGGCCGGTCGGCCTTGTTGACCACCAGCACATCGGCGATCTCCAACAGGCCGGCCTTCAGCGCCTGCACCTCGTCTCCCAGTCCCGGCGCTTCGACGACGACGGTCGTGTGGGCCGTGCGCGCGATGTCCACCTCTGCCTGGCCGGCCCCGACCGTCTCCACCAGCACGACGGCGAAACCAGCAGCGTCGAGCACCTTGACCACGTCGCTCGTGGCCCGCGCCAGCCCGCCCAGGCTGCCTCGCGTGGCCATGCTGCGGATGAAAACGCCGGGGTCGCCCGCCAGATCGCGCATGCGCACCCGGTCGCCCAGCAGCGCACCACCGGTGAACGGGCTGCTGGGGTCCACCGCTACGATACCCACCGTCGTGTCCTGGGCGCGCAGCGACTTGGCCAGTTCGTTGACCAGCGTGGACTTGCCGGTGCCGGGCGCGCCGGTCACGCCGACGACGTGGGCCTGGCCGGTGTGGGGGCAGAGGTCTGCAAGGGCGGCGCGAACTTCCATTCCGTTGTCTTCGACCAGCGAGATGAGGCGCGCCAGTGCATAACGGTTGCCGGCCAGGGCCTTTGTCACCAGTTCCACATTAGCCCTCGGTCAACTGTTGAAGGATGAATTTGGACACCGCCTGGGTGCTGGTGCCTGGGCCAAAGATACCCGCCACACCCAATCCCTCCAGCACCGGCACGTCCTCATCGGGGATGATGCCGCCGACGAAGACCTTGACGTGTCCCAGCCCGGCCTCGCGCAGTCCCTCGAGCACCCGGGGCGCCAGCGTCATGTGCGCACCTGAAAGGATGCTCAGACCCACTGCATCCACGTCTTCCTGCAGCGCCGCTTCGACAATCATCTCCGGGGTCTGTCGCAGGCCGGTATAAATGACCTCCATTCCGGCGTCCTGCAGCGCGCGGGCGATGACCTTGGCCCCACGGTCGTGGCCATCGAGGCCAGGCTTGGCGATCAGAATGCGTAGTCGTTCGCTCATCAGGCTTCACTGCTCCTTGTCGTGGTCATCCTGGATCAGGACAGATTATACAACAGTTCGCATGAGTTGGGAAGGTAAGATTAGCCGATATTGGGTTGATGAGGACAAAACGCAAGTGCGACGCATCATTGCGACACGTCGCACTTCTTTTAGCCCGGGGTTGCTGTGCCCCGCGGGCTTTACCAGTCTGCCAGCAACTACCGCGACGTCACTCGGTCATAATCTCCACCTGCACGGTCATCCCCGGCCGCAGGTTGAGATCGGTAGGTTCCAACTCGATCGTCAGCGTGTAGGTGGTGTCACCCTGTTGCACCACCGCGACCGGCGAGATGGTGACCACGCGCCCGTGCAGCGTCTCGTCCCGGAAGGCGTTGACCCGCACCAGGACTTCCTGTCCCACCTGCACGTGCCCAATCTGTAGCTCTCCCACGTTCTTGGTCGCGACGCGCCAGCGAGACACGTCGAGCAGTTCAACGACGGTTGCGCCGGGTGCGACCCATTCGCCCACACTGACCGGCACAGCAGAGACAACACCATCGAAGGGGACTGAAAGTGTCGCACGTACCAGGTTCGCCTGTGCTGCCCCCAGCGCCAGTTGCGCGCGCTCCACGTCCAGTTGTGCCAGAGCAAGCGCCTCAGGCGTGACGGGGTGCTTGGCTTCGTACAGGGCCAACTGCGCCTGGGCCAGTCGTGCTTCGGCATCGGCGATGGCGACGGCGGTACTCCGGTTGGCGGCGTGCAAGTTGTATTGGGCTAACATCACTTCATAATAGTCCTGGGCCTCGGCCAGGGCGCGCGCGGCGGGCGAGGACGGCGCCCAGTCGTGTGTGCGTAGGTCGTCGAGCACTCTATCGTACTCAGCTTGCGCGTCCGCCAGCACCCGCTCGGCTTGCTCCAGCGCCGCACGGTCAATGGTGTCTTGATTATCGCGTTGGCTGGCCTGCACGCGCGCCTGGGTCAGCGCGGCCTGCGCGCTGGTGATGGCCGCCGTCGCTGCCAGCACCCGTTCCGGGACGGGCGTGGCCTGTGCCTGCAACTGGGCTAGCCGAGCCTGGGCGCTTTCCAGCTCCAGTTCTGCTTGTGTCACAACCTGCTGCAACTCGGCGGCGTCGAGCACGGCCAGCGTCTGCCCGGCCTGCACACTCTCGCCGACCTCGACCTTGACTGCCTCGACGGAGCCACCCACGCCAAAGCTCAACTCCACCTGACGGGCGGGTACCAGCACACCGTTGGCGGTGATACTACCAGGGGCCGCCTGGGATACTGGGTCGGTATAGTCAGGCCCGCGAGTCGGCGTGGGCAGGGCGTCTGTGCCTGCATTGCACGCCGTCAGGCAAAAGGTCAGTGCTCCCAACAGCAACCATATTCCGATGTTCTTACTCTGCTCAAGAAAGATCTGTAGTCTCATAACTATCTCCTTTTTGCCTACTATGATACTACTTTGTGACAGAGTTTTCCATAGGCGCGCGTCACGTCGCGGTTGTTACTGCCGTCACGTTTTACCATGACACTGTCACGGACACGGTTTCGTCTCTCCACTCTCTACTATCTTCTCTCGATGATGGACACAGGATCGAGCCTGGAGAGCATCCGGGCAATCGTGCCGGCGCTGGCGGCGACGACGGCCAGCGGCAGGGGCAGTGTGAACAGCCAAGGGGCCAGGCTGAAAAGGTTCAGGCTCAGGCCTACTGGAGCATAGACTTTGGCTTGGGCATAGATCAGGCCAACTATGCACACCGCAGCGCCTATCAGCCAGGCTACGCTAACCACGCTCATCGTTTCTTTGGTGGTACGCACAAGGAGCCACGGGCGGCTGCGACCGACTGCGTGCAAGACGCCGAACTCTTCCCGTCGCTGAGCGAAAAAGATATAGTTCAAGGCCGCCAACGCGACCGCCGCGACGACGGCGACGACGCCCTCGACCGCGGTAATCAGCAATAGCATATTGCGCGTCGCTCGCTGCATGTCACGCGACCGCGCATCATAGGTTTTCACAAGCGTGTGCGTGGAGGCGATATCCTCCTCCAACCATTGATCCATCTCATCTTTACGCCCCTCGGCCGGGACGACGAGCAGGCGGACCGGCCGGGACGAGGTGAGTTCGTGGCTTGCCAGGTACTCGAAAGAGGCAAATCCCAGTGACACATCGCTGGTTGAAAGGACCCGCCGCGACCTTTGTTGAAGGATACCCACCACCACCATCTCGGTCGGAATGTCAATATCCTGGTCGTTAACCGGCCGGCCAACCGTATCCCCCACACGCAGGCTGCGATTCAGAGCCAGCGCCTCCGACAGGACAATCTCGTTGGACCAGGCACGGGGCAGGCTGCCTTCCTCAAGATGCATCCCCAACAAGTCCAAGAGAACCGGCAGGTCGTCCTCAGAGACACCATAGATGGGCACCATACCCCACGAGGCGGGAGGGATGCTGATAGACACGTTCAGCACCTGGGCGGGAATGACCCGCGCGACGGCCGGGTGGGACCTGATTTGCCCTGCCACGCCGGGGTTAACGGTGCGGCTCCCACTTGGCCAGACCTCGCCCACGTAGCGCAGGTAGTTGAGGTAGAAGGGTTTCTGCGCCTCGACCATCGGCGAGAAGAAAAAGACCGGGAAGGCGACCCCTACGACCATCAGTCCCATGATCGCGACGAGCATCAACCCCCGACGGCGATGGCGCAGGTAGTAGGTCCAGGAGGAGAGCGGCCGGGCCGATGGGCGCGGCACGCGCGAGTGCTTAGCCGCCCGCCGCTGAGCCCTCGCTTCCGTACCGAGTTTCCCGCGCTCAATGATGGCCACGGCGTCGAGGCGGGAAAATACTCGCATGAGGCTGAAAACCACGAAACCGATCACTGCCAGCGGGATCGGGACGGCGAACCAGAGCGGCCCCAGGTTCGCCAGGTTCAACTCCATTCCCCTGGGCTCGTAGAAGCTGGTCTTCAGCCAGACAAGGGCGAGCCACGACAGCGCCAGTCCGGCGAGCCAACCCACTCCCGCCACGACAGTCGTTTCCAGTGTCAGGTGGCGGACCAGCCGGTTCTTGTGATGGCCGATGGCGTGCAACACCCCCAGGTCCGCCAGCCGCTGCGCCAGGGCGATCTGGTTAATCATCCCCACGACCAGGGCGACGATGACCGCGACCAAACCATCCACGACACCAAGAACGAGATTGACCATTCGACGGGCACGCAGCAGGAACCCGGCCCACTGCTCGTACGTCTCCACGTTCGTACGTGGCGAACGGACGGTGGTTTCCAGGAAGTCATCTACTGCCGTTTTGCGACCCTCTCGAGCGATGACGATCCAACCGGACTGCCGGGGCGCGTACAGTTCGTGGCTTTCGAGGTATTCGTAGGAAACAATAATCACAGGGGCCCTTTGGTCCGAATCCACTGAATGTTCGCTCTCCAGGATACCCACCACTACCAGGGGCGTCGGAATCTCAAAGTAATACCGTTCGTCAATCGAGCGGCCAATCGAGTCGCCGACGCGCAGCCCCAGCGCGTTGGCAATCTCTTCTGAGAGCAGGATTTCGTTCGTGCGCGGTTGGATCAGCCGTCCTTCCTTCAAATGCAGGCCACAGACGTCCAACAGGATTGGCACGTCAGCCTCGGATAACCCCAACACGCGGGAGAGCGTTGAAGCGGCCAGTGCCGGAACCATGATCCCCAAGCCGAGACCGTTCTCCGGGATCACCTCTGCTACGTCCGAGTGGGCCCGAATCTGCGACACGACAGTCGGCTCCAGCGATATGCCGGCGGCAGGATAAACCAGGCCGACATGGCTCAAAGGGCCTAGGGTCACGATGGAAACATGTTCTAGAATCGGGTGCAGCATGCCGGCCATGATGCTAATACCCAGCGTCACCAGGGTGACGAGGCTCACCAACAGCAACGTCTGGCGCTTGTGGCGGCGGTAGTAGGTCCATGCGGACAGTGGATTCATTCCTTCATCTCCTCTCGATTACAGCCACCGGATCGAGCTTACGCAGCATCCGGACGACCAGTCCGCCGCTGGCAGCAATGACGGCCACAGGTATTGGCAGCGTGAACAACCAAGGCACTGGGTTGAGAAAATTCAAACTCAGGCCCCTCGACGCATAGAGACCAAATTGTATGCCGGCCAGGCCTATCCCACACACCACCGCGCTCGCCAGCCAGGCTATGGTGACGGTGCTCGCCGTCTCCCGGACGGTGCGCAGCACCAGCCACGGTCGGCTGCGACCGATGGCGTGCAGGACGCCGAACTCTTCCTGGCGCTGTGCGAAAAAGACATAGCTCAGCACGGCCAGCGCTACCGCCGCGACGATCGCGATGATGACCTCCACCACGCCAAACACCGCCAGCAAAATCAGCACCAGTAACCGATAGTTCGTTCGCATCCACTCAAAAGTGTACGCCTCCACCAACTCAGGGTTCACCTCCTCCCGCAGCCAGGCGTCCATCTCCGCCTTCTGTCCTTCATTTGGAATGACGAGCAAGTGAACCGGGTGAGACGCATAGAGTTCGTGACTGGTCAGGTATTCGTAGGAGGCAAAACCCATCCACAAATCGTTTTCTCCACGGTCCTGCGACGGACGGGAGAGAATACCCACCACCACCATCTCGGTTGGTATGCCCTTGTCGTCTTTGTCCACCGGCTGCCCAACCTTGTCGCCCACGTGCAAGTCTCGATTCAGTGCCACCGCCTCCGGTAGAACGACCTCGTTAGCGTGGGGACGAGGCAAACGTCCCTCCTTCACCTGTACCCTATACAGGTTGATGAGCGTCTGTAAATCATTCTCAGAAACGCCATAGACGCTGATGGGCCAGCCCATGGGCGGCACCTGAACGTTCAGAGTCAGTTCTACCGCAGGGATCACCTGGGAGACGGTCGGATGCGTTCTGACCTGCGCCGCTACACCGGGGTCAACAAAGACATCCATGCGCGGCGTGACGATGCCGATCTGGCGCAGGGGTTCAGCAAAGGACTGCATCGCATCCCCCATCGGTGCAAAGAGGAACGCCGGAAACGATACCCCCAGAATCATCACCCCCATCGTCACGAGCAAGATCAGCCCACGACGACGATGGCGCAGATAAAAGGTCCACGAAGACAACGGCCGTGCCGATGATCGCTTTACCTCTTGCCTCCCGCCTCCTGCTCCTTCCATACTGAGCTTGCCCCGCTCGACGATGGACACCGCATCCAGACGTGCAAACGTCCGCCGGGTGCTCGAGGCCGCGACAATCGCGGTCACCAGCGGGATCGGCAACGAGAACCAGATCGGCGTCAGGTCCGCTAAACTGAGCACTAATCCCTTGGGTTCGTAAAAGCTCACTTTGAGCGCCGCAAAGAGCAGCCAGGAGAGCGCCAGTCCCCCAAGCCAGCCGATGCCCGTCGTGCCCACAGCCTCCAGCGTCAGCCGCCGGACGAGCCGACTTTTGCTATGCCCCAGAGCGTTGAGCACGCCAAACTCTTCCAACCGTTTGGCCTGGGAAATCCGGTTGATCACCCCGACGACCAGGGCTATCACGACCGCGCCCACGACGTCCACAATACCGAATATCAGGTAAAAGAAAACAGAGAGCCCCATCGCTTTTTCGGACAGCAAATTAAAAGTCATAACCACTGCACGCAAAGAGGCAATCTCGGTCTCCAGGAATTCATCCACCTCGGCCTTGGAACCTTGTTGAGGGATAACAACCCAACCGGGTGTCCAGGGAGGACCGAACAATTCGTGATTGCTCACATATTCGTAGGAGACGAATCCCATCCGCACGCTCGGCCCTGAGTCTGCCCCCTCCAGGATGCCCACCAACTCCAGCGGCGCGGGGATGGCGTCGTAGCAGCTTTCGCCGGTCCAGTCCCGCCCCACCGTGCGGTCAATCCGGTCACCGATCTGGATCCCCATCGCGTTGACCATCTCTTCCGAAAGCGCCATCTCATTGGTGCTCGGCCTGGGCAGCCGTCCTTCTTTCAGGCGCAGATCGCAAACGTCCATCAGCACTTGCATATCCGTTTCAGACACCCCAAACAGGTGATGCTCGCTGACGATGGGCGGCAAACTGATGCCCAGCCCTTTTTCTTGAATCACCTGCTCCACGCCAGGATGCGTGCGGATCCGAGAAACGACGCCCGGATCAAGCGAGGGGCCATTGGCTGAAACCAGGCTGATGCGGGTCAGATAATTCCCCGCTATCTCATAGTTCTCCGGCACCGAGTCCAGCAAACGCACCATAGCACAGACGCCCAGTGTCATCAAGCCGACAAGCGCCACCAGCAGCAACGTCTGCCGCTTGTGGCGACGGTAGTAAGTCAAAGGTGATAGTGGGTTCATTATCTCCTCTCAATGATGGACACAGGATCGAGCCTGGAGAGCATCCGACCGATCGTGCCGGCGCTGGCGGCGACGACGGCCAGCGGGATGGGCAGTGTGAACAGCCAGGGCGCAGGGTTGAAAAAGTCCAGGCTCAGTCCCCTTGGCCCGTAGACGCTGGCCTGGGCGCAGATCAGGCCGACCATACACAGTGCAGCGCCTATGAGCCAGCCCACGGCAACCACACTCCCGCTTTCCCTCGCGGCGCGTAGGATGAGCCACGGGCGGCTGCGCCCCACCGCGTGCAAGATGCCGAATTCCTCCTGCCGTTGGGCAAAGAATATGTGGTTCAGGACAGTCAGTGCAGTGGCCGCGACGATGGCGATTATGCTCTCGATCGCGGCAAACACCAGATACATTACGAGTGCGGATTGTCGCCCCTCACGCAACGTCGCACCATGGGTTGATACACTCGTCTGTTCAGAGGCCACGTGCTCCTCCAGCCAGGCATCCAGTTCGGCCTTGCGCCCCTCGGCCGGAACGACGAGCAGGTTGACTCCCCAGTCCGAGTAAAGTTCGTGGCTCTCCAAATACTCTTGAGGGACAAACCCCAGTGATACGTCCTTGGAGGCAAGAACACCTACGACCACCATCTCGGTCGGCATGTCCGCATCTTGCATCTCGGGCGAGATGTCCTCATCTCGTTCGTGGACCGGCCGGCCAACCTTGTCGCCCACGCGCAGGTCACGATTCAAGGCCAGTGCCTCCGATAGAACAATCTCGTTGGATCGGGGGTGGGGCAGACGGCCTTCCTGGAGGTGCATGCCGAACAAATCGACGAGAACCGGCAGATCCTGCTCGGAAACACCATAAACCCTGGCCTGGGTGATTGTGAGAGGTGGTATATTGATCGTCAACCCCAATGGCGTCGCAGGGATGACGCGCGCCACAGCCGGATGGCTCCTGATCTGCCCCGTCGTGCCAGGGTCAACGGCGCGTCCCACACTTGGTCGGACCTCACTGACTTGCCGCAGGTAGTTGAGGAAGAAGGGATCTTGTGCGTCTATCATTGCCGAGGTAAGGAACATCGGAAAAACAATTCCCAGGGTCATCAGCGCCACAGCCGCCACCAGCATCAATCCCCGGCGGCGATGGCGTAGATAGAAGGTGCGTGACGATAGTGGCCTGGCCGACGAACTCTTCACCGCTCGCCGGCGATGGTGCGCTTCCACGCTGAGTTTGCCGCGCTCGATGATGGCCACGCTGTCGAGACGGGCAAAGACCCGCGTGATGCTAAAGACCATAAAACCAATCACCACCAGGGGAATCGGAACGGCAAACCAGACTGGTGTGAGGTTTGTCAGACTCAGTTCCATCCCGCTGGGCTCGCACAAGTTGGCTCTCACCCAGGCGAGGCTCAGCCGCGAAAGCGCCAGACCGATGGTCCAGCCTACCCCCGCCACGACGGTCGTCTCCAGCGTCAGGCGGTGGACGAGCCGGCTCCTGCGGTGCCCCAAGGCGTGTAGCAGGCCGAGGTCTGGCAGGCGTCGTGTCAGGGCGATCTGGTTGATGACCCCGACGACCAGCGCGACGACGACCGCCACCAGGCAGTCTATGACGCCGCACACGAGACGGAATCCGCGACGGACGCGATCAGTCATCGCGAACAGCCGTGCGGCGGTCTCCACATCCGTGTGCGCAGAGAGGATCGTGGTTTCCAGGAACTCGTCTACTGTCGCCTTGCTGCCTTCTCGAGCGACGACGATGAGGCCAGATGGTCGGGAATGCAGTTCGTGACTCTCGAGGTACTCCCGGGAGGCAAAGCCCACGCGAATGCTTGGCCCTGGGCCTGCCGTAGGGTCGCTTTCCAAGATACCCACCAGCACCATTTCTGTCGGGAGGTTCCCATAGTAGTCATCGTTGACTGATTGGCCGATCTGATCGCCGACGTGTAGCCCCAGGGCGCTGGCAATCTCTTCCGAAAGCACGATCTCGTTCGCGCGTGGCTGGAGCAATCGTCCTTCCTTCAAGCGCACGTCGCATATCTCCATCAGGACGGGTATGTCAGCCTCGGATACTCCTAGCATACTCCAAGAACCAGTCGCGATACCCAATGGCATGTTGATGTACAGGCGTTCTACCTGGATAACCTGCGCTACGTGTGGATGCACTCGAATCCGTGATACGACGGTCGGATCAAGCGAGTCGCTGGTGGCAGGATGCACCAGGCTGAACCGGGTCAGTTGGCCGCTGAGGATGTCAAGGTTTTCTGTGAGGGAATCCAACAAGCCAACCATGGTGCAGATGCCCAACGTCACAAGGCTGATGATAGCTACCAGCAGCAGCGCGCTGCGCTTGTGGCGGCGGTAGTAGGTGAAAGGTGATAATGGGTTCATGATCTCCTCCTGCTATGAAGAGTTGTTCTGGGTAGCGCGTGCTAGGCGATCCTCGACCTTTGCGGTCTGCCCATCGCGCAAGGTCACAACCAGGTCGGCCTCGGCGAGGATTTCGGGGTTGTGGGTGACGGCGATCAGGCTGCCCTGCTCGCGGTAGCTGCGCAACAGTGCCATCACCTGCATGCCGGTGCGCCGGTCCAGCAGCCCCGTCGGCTCGTCGGCAAAGATGACGCGCGGGCGGTGGATCATGGCCCGTGCTACCGCCACCCGCTGCCGCTCACCGCCCGAAAGCTCGTAGGGGAAGCGGTGCAGCTTGTCGCCCATACCCAGATCGGCCAGCAGCGCCCTGGCCTGCTCGGCGTGAGATTTATCCTGCACGGGTGCTGCGACCATCACGTTTTCCAGCGCGGTGAGATAGTTGATCAAAAAGTGCTGCTGGAAAACAAAGCCGAACTCGGTACGCCGCAGGGCCACGCGATCCCGCTCCGGCATCTTGCCGTAGGCGCGGTCATCAAAGTAGACCTCGCCCTGGGTCGCTTGGCGCAGCCCGCTCAGCAGGTACAGCAGCGAGCTCTTGCCGGAGCCCGAAGGCCCCAGGATACCGATGAACTGGTGATCCTCGATGGTGATCGAGACGTCGTGCACGGCGTCTAGCGTGGTCTCACCGTCTTGATATGTCAGCGTAAGATTTTCTCCTTGTAACATTGAATTCCTCCTTAATCATCTCTTGAGGGTTATGCGACTCTTTTCGCACACCTTGTCTTATTGCACGTTCATACGGGCGATAAAGTCGGCCAGCGAGAATGCATAGTGGGTAGAGAAATCATCGCCAGGCAGAGCCAGGGCCAGGCTCAGGTCTTCCAGGTCGTAGACAATGGTCCACTGAGTTGACCCGTGGATGGAAGACATCACGGTCATTAATCCCTCCATGTCAATCTTCCCGCGTGCCTCCTCCAGCCCCTCGATGGCAGTTTGATAGCGCCAGCAGTTGGGCTGATCTGAGGGGCCAGCCCAGTGGCTGTTGGTCATCACCTGGTAGGGGGTATCCGTGCGGCTGACCACGACGCCCTCGGGCAGAAACTCGACCACGGCGGATGCGCCGCTGCGGTCGGCGAGCAGGATATGCGTGATCAGGCTCTCGGGCGACCCGTTGACGAACGTGATAGGGATGGAACGCAGCATGGCGATAGCCTCTTCTACGTCCGCGCTGTGCTCCAGGACAAAGCGATAGGCAAAGCCGGATACCAGCGCCGGGCCTGCAGGTGACCTGTAGCCGGCTGCGCCCACACTCGCGAAACCAAACGCCAGCCCTTGGCTGTTCAGCCCATCGGCGGCAGAGAAACCGGGGGTACGTGTTGTCATAATAACCGTGGGATAGCCACCCTCGGGGTGGGTGAATACGAGAGTCGTATCGGGCACGACTGTCGGCCAGTCATAGTTGCGCCCCAGGCGGGCGTGCCCATCAACCGTCATCTCGGGTCGGGCAAAGACAACGCTGCAGGCGTCGTGCTCAATCAAGCCAGGCAGCAAAATGCGAACCCCCTCGGCGTCATAGATGGGAATGCCCTCGCTCACACTATCCAGGTTCAAGCCATAAGCGGCATACATGCCGCGTGCTTGTTCGAGGATGCCCGGATGCACATCCTCGTAGAACGTGAGCAGTTCGTGGGCAACCTGCCGCTCGTCGGCTGTCAGCGGACGGGGAAGGAAGCCGCGATCTTGGTACCACTGCCCGAACGCATAGCCAATCTCCTCGTAGGTCCCGGCCACCTCGATCTTTTCAATAGGATAGTCCGACGTCAACGCTTGAACCGACCAATAAGCAGCAGGGAGGGATGTGGGTGTGGGAGTAACCACGGGCAGAGCGGTCGGGGTCGAACTACAAGCAGTCACGGCAGAAACAAGCATACTTATTAGACAGAATAGTGAGACATTCTTCAGTACAAGTGGGTGGCTTTCCATCTTCAATTTCCAATCTCTACTCTCCACTCTCATCACTATCTCCTCTCTGTAATGGACACAGGATCGAGCTTGGACAGCGTTCGGGCAATCGTGCCGGTACCAACGACGACGACGGCCAGTGGAATCGGAAACGTCAACACCCACGGCACAGGATTGAAAAAGTTCAAGCTCAACCCCTTGGGCGCATAGACGAGAGCCTGGAAACAGATCAAACCGATACAACAAATCACAGCACCCGCCAGCCAGGCTACGGTAATCACGCTGCCCGTTTCCTTCATCGTGCGCAGGACGAGCCACAAACGACTGCGTCCCACCGCGTGCAGGATGCCGAATTCCTCACGTCGCTGGGCGAAGAATATATAGTTCAGGGTAGCCATCGCAATCGCTGCGACGATGGCCGTGACACACCCAACCACAGCAAACCCCAGCGTCAGACCTTGCACAATCTGTCGATGCTCGCGGTACTCGACGTCATAGGTGGTCACGTTTGTCTGGGCAGAGGCCAAGCTCTCCTCCAACCAGGTATCAAGTTCATTCTTGCGTCCATCGGCTGGGACGACAAGCAGATGGACCGATCTGGATGAGGTAAGCTCATGGCTCTCCAAATACTCGTAGGAAGCAAGCCCCAACCACATCGCGTCAGAGGAGAGAGTCTGCCCCGAGCGTGGATGTTCCGTCCGTGGTTGAAGGATGCCGACCACCACCATCTCGGTCGGGACGTCGTCCACATTCAGTAGCTCGAATTCCCCCCTTTCGTAGGCTGGCACACCGATTACGTCGCCGACGTGCAGTCCCCGATTCAGCGCCACCGGTTCCGATAAGACAACCTCGTTGGAGCGAGGACGGGGCAGACGGCCTTCCTTGACATCCATTCCAAACAAATATACCAGAGCCGGCAGATCACCTTCAACAGCACCGTAGATACTGGTTCTCATTACGCCGCTCGGCGGCACATCGACTTGCAACCCCAGTGACATCACGGGAATCACGCGCTCGACGGACGGGTGGCTTCTGATCTGCCCCATCACGCCGGTGTCAACAGTGCGTCCGTTGCTCGGCGCGACCTTGCTCACGTAGCGCAGGTATTCGAAATCAGGCATCATCGCGTCGACCACTGCCGAAAGGAGAAACATGGGGAGGGCAACCCCCACGATCACCAACGCCGCGCTCACCACCAACACGATTCCCCGACGGCGATGACGCAGATAGAATGTCCACGAAGATAACGGCTTGCTCGACGATCGCTTTGCTTTTTGCCTCTTGCTTCCTGCTTCCGTGCTGAGCTTCCCCCGCTCCACGATCGCCACAGCATCAAACCGGGCAAACAGACGCCGGAGGCTAAGAACTGCCAGAGCGACCACCATCAACGGAACGGGAATGACAAACCAGAGAGGCATCAAGTTCGCCAGATCGAGCTCCATGCCCCTGGCATAGTAGAGATTAGACTTCAACCAGGATAGGATCAACAGCGCAAATACCAGACCCACGATCCACCCCAGGCCTGCCACAGCAGCCGTCTCCAACGTCAGACGGCGGATGAGCTTGTTCCTATGGTGGCCCAGCGCGTTCAGCAAGCCAAGCTCTGAAACCCTCCGCATCAGGGCAATCTGATTGATCACCCCGACGACCACCGCTACCGCGACCGCCACCAGACAGTTCACGATGCCAAAGGTGAGATAGAGGAACCGGCGGGCCTGCGCGGCCACCTCGAGAATGTCCCTGTGGGTATCTACCTCGGTGCGCGCAGAAGCGATCGTCGTTTCCAGGAATTCGTCCATCGCTTCCTTGCGACCATCCCGCGCCACGACGAGCGCGCTGGCTACCCGAGGCGCGTACAACTCGTGCCCTTCCAGGTACTCGTAAGAGACAAACCCCACACGAACGCTTGGCTCCGAACTTGTCAAAGGGTCGCCTTCCAGGATACCCACCAGCACCAGCGGCTCCAGGACATTCTCGTAATAACTCCCATCAATCGAGCGATCAATCCGGTCGCCGAACTCCAGGTCCAGCGCGCGGGCGGTCTCTTCCGAAAGCATAAACTCGTTCGTGCGCGGTTCGAGCAAGCGCCCTTCTTTCAGGCGCACGCCACAACGCTCCATCAGGTACCGCACGTCGTCTTGGGGTACGCCCATCAGGTGCATAGAGTCAATACCGCCCAGCGTCGGCACAGAGATCGTTAAACCGTTGTCCCAGATCACGCGCGCCACGTCTGGATGCGCCTGGATTTGCGGTATGACGCCTGGCTCAAGTGCCTGACCGGTGTCAGGGCGAACCCGGCTGATCCGGCTCAGATAGCTAAAGTCGAGTTGCAGCGTGAGAGAGTCAAGCACGCCAACGATGGTATAGAGCACCATCGTCGCCAGCGCGATCAGAGCCACCAACAGAAGCGCACTCCGCTTATGACGACGGTAGTAAGTCAAAGGTGATAACGGGTTCATTCCAATCTCCTTACCTAACCCGAATAGGGTTAGGCGCTAACCTGGACAGGGTCAGGCATTATCTCATCTCAATGACGGCCACCGGATTGAGCCTACGAAGCGTCCAGGCAATGGTGCCTGCACCGACGACGATGACGGCCAGCGGGATGGGCAGCGTAAACAGCCAGGGGGACAGGTTAAAGAGGTCCAGGCGCAAGCCCAGCGGGGCGTAAACGTTGGCCTGGGCGTAAACCAGGCTGACCATGCACATCGCCGCGCCGACGAGCCAGGCGAGGGCGACCACGCTCGCGGTCTCCCCCATAGCGCGGGAAATGAGCCACGGGCGGCTGTGGCCTACCGCGTGCAAAATACCGAACTCATCCTGTCGTTGGGCAAAGTAGATATAGTTCAGGGCCGCCAGCGCAATCGCCGCGACGACGGCGATGACGCTCTCGACCGCGGCAAGCAGCAAGAGTACGCTGCGTGTGACCTGCTGCATCTCGCGCAGCCGCGCGTCGTAGGTTTGCACAAGCGTCTGTGTAGAGGCTACGTTCTCCTCCAACCACGCATCCAACTTGGCCTTGCTTCCCTTGGTCGGTATGACCATAAGATGAGTCGCGTGGGATGCGTAGAGTTCGTGGCCTGACAGGTACTCGGAAGAAGCGAATCCCAGCGCCACGTCACTGAACGAAAAGATGCCGACGACCACCATCTCGGTCGAGATGTTCCTGTCTCGTTCGTAGACCGGACGGCCGACTGTGTCGCCCACCCGCAGGCCGCGATTCTGTGCCAGCGATTCCGATAGAACGATCTCGTTGGACCAGGCGCGGGGAAGGCGACCTTCCTTGAGATGTAGCTCCAATACATCCGCGAGATATGCCAAATCCTCCTCGGAAACACCATAGATTGCGGCTGTGACCATTGAGACAGGCGGCACGCTGATCGCCAAACTCAGCGGCGTGGCAGGGGCGACGCGCGCGACGCCAGGGTGAGCTCTGATTTCCCCGGCTACACCAGGGTCAACGGAGCGACCCACGCCCGGCATGATCTCGCCGACGTAGCGCAGGTAGTTGAGGAAGATGGGCCTTTGCACGTCAATGACCGGCGCGAAGAAAAAGACTGGGAAAGCGACTCCCAGGATCATCAGCCCCATAACCGCAACCGACGTCAGTCCTCGGCGGCGATGGCGCAGGTAAAAGGTCCAGGATGACAGTGGCCTGAGCGACGAATTTCTCGCCGCCGGTTGCCGGTTGCTCGTCTCCATACTGAGTTTACCCCGTTCGACGATGGCCACGGCGTCAAGGCGGGCGAATATCCTGATGATGCCAAAGGCCACAAAACCCATCACTGCCAGTGGAATCGGGATGGCGAACCAGAGCGGCGCGAGGTTCATCGGATTCAACCCCACCCCCCTGGGATCGTAAACATTGAAGTTCAGCCAGGTCAGGGCTAGCCACGAAAGCATCAGACCGGCGAGCCAGCCCACTCCTGCCACGACAGCCGTTTCCAGCGTCAGGTGGCGAATCAGCCGGTTCTTGTGATGGCCGATGGCGTGTAGCACACCCAAGTCCGCCACCCGCTGCATCAGGGCGACCTGGTTGATTACGCCGACGACCAGTGCGACCACGATCGCGACCAGGCAATCCACGATGCCGAGAACGAGATTGGTCGTTCGGCGGATGCGTGCCAGGTACTCGGATTTTTGCCCGTGAGTCTCCACGTACGTGCGCGGCGAAGGGATGGCCGTCTCCAGAAAGTCATCCACTGCCGCCTTGCGGCCCTCTTGAGCGATGACGAGCAGACCAGACCGGCAGGGCGCGTACATCTCGTGGCTGTCGAGGTACTCGTAAGAGACGATGGCTACGCGGGCTCTCTGTTTCAGGCGTATCGAAGGCTCGCTCTCTAGGATGCCCACCAGCACCAGGGGAGTCGGGATAGCGCCGTAGTAACGCTCGTTGGCCGAACGGTCAACCTGATCACCGATGTGCAGCCCCAGCGCATTCGAAATTTCTTCCGAAAGCAAAAGCTCGTTCGTGCGTGGTCTGGGCAATCGCCCCTCTTTCAAGCGCAGGCCACAGGCGTCCATCAGCACCTGCACATCGCCCTCAGACAACCCCAGCACGCGAAGGGAACTCGTAGAAACCAGCGACGGCACGTTGATAAACAACCGTAGACTGTTTTCTTGAATCACCTGCGCCACGTCCGGGTGCGCCCGAATCTGCGACACGATCGTTGGATCGGGCGAGGAGTCGTAGGCAGGATACACCATACTGAAATGGCTCAGGGGTCCCAAGACGATGATAGAGGTGTGTTCAAGGATTGGGTACAGCGTACCGACCATGAGGCAGACACCCAGCGTCACCAGGGCGACGAGGCTCATCTGCAACAACGCCTGACGCTTGTGGCGACGATAGTAGGTGAAGGGTGATAACGGGTTCATTCCAGTCTCCAAGCTCGATTATCTCATCTCGATGACGGCCACCGGATCGAGCCGGCGAAGCGTCCGGGCAATCGTGCCAGCACCGACAATGATGACGGCCAGCGGGATCGGAAGCGTGAACAGCCAGGGCGCAAAGCTGAAAAAGTCCAGGTTCAGCCCCATCGGCGTGTAGACGGCCACCTGGACGATAATCAGGCCGAGCACACAAACCACAGCACCGACCAACCAGGCCAGGCCGACCGCGCTCCCGGTCTCCTTCACGGTGCGAAAGACGAGCCACGGGCGACTGCGCCCGATGGCGTGCAGAGTGCCAAACTCTTCCCGGCGCTGAGCGAAAAAGATGTAATTCAGAGCCGCCAGGGCCACCGCCGCGACGATGGCGATGATGCTCTCGACGGCAGCGAACAGCAAGATTACCAATCGCATAACCTCCTCAAGCTCGCGCCGCTCTGCATCGTGGGTGTACACCCTCGTTTGTGCCGAGGCCACACTCCCCTCCAACCAGGCATCCAGTTTGCCCTTGCGCTCCTCCGCCGGCACGACGAGCAGCCGGGGTGGCCGGGACGCGGTGAGCTCGTGACTCTGCAAGTATTCGAGTGAAGCAAATCCCAACCACAGATCGTCACGGGAAAGCAGGCCGACGATCACCATCTCGATCGGGATATCGTCCGCAATCAAAGGGTTGTCTTCGCTGTTCCTTTCTTGAACGGGTCGGCCAATCGCGTCCCCCACGCGCAGCCCGCGGTTCAGCGCCGTGACCCTCGACAGGACAATTTCGTTGGATCGGGGGCGGGGCATACGACCCTCCACGAGCTGTACGTCAAACAGGTCCATCAATACCGGCAAATCGCCTTCAGAAACACCATAGATGTTGACCTCAGTTCCCCCGCCCGGCGGTACCACGATCTGCACCCACAAAGGCACCGTCTGGATGACGCGGGCGACGGCAGGGTGACTCCTGATTTGCGCCGTTACACCAGGATCAACGGCATCCCCTATGCCTGGCGCAACCTCGCCCACGTAACGCAGGTACTCATAATCAGGCTTCATCGCGTCAAGGGTCGCCGACAAGAGAAACACAGGGAACGCGACCCCCAGGATCATCAATGCCATACTCGCGACCAGCATGATCCCCCGGCGACGATGGCGCCGGTAAAAGGTTCGGGACGACAGCGGCTTGGTCGTCGAACGTTTGACTGCCTGCTTGCGCCCCTCCACCTCCGTACTGAGCTTTCCCCGCTCGATGATGGCCACGGCGTCGAACTGGGCAAACACTCGCCTGACGCTAAAAGCCGCAAACGCGATCACCACCACCGGAATCGGGACGACAAACCATAGCGGCATCATGTTCGCCAGATCCAGTTCCATTCCCTTGGCGTAATACAAGCTAGACTTTAGCCCGTATAGAGCGACCAAAGAAAGCCCCAGGCCGACTCCCCACCCGATCCCAGTCACAACCGCTGTCTCTAACGTCAAGCGGCCAACGAGCCGGTTCTTGTGATAGCCCACGGCGTGCAGCAGACCGAGCTCACTCACTCGCTGCATCAGGGCAATCCGGTTGATCACCCCGACGACCAGCGCGACGATGACCGCGATCAGGCAGTTTACAACACCAAAGATGATGTAGAGCCCCTGGCGGGCCATTTCCACAAGCCGAGACTCCTCCCGGAAGGTGTCGGTCTCGGTGCGCGCAGAGGCGATGGTTGTCTCCAGGAATTCTTCTACCACCTCCTTGCGCCCCTCCCGCGCGACAACCAGCATACTCACCGGACGGGGCGCGAACAGCTCGTGGGCCTCCAGATACTCGTAGGAGGCAAAGCCCACCCGCACACTGGGGCCTGGATTGACTGTAGGGTTGCCTTCCAGGATACCTACCAGCACCAAAGGAGTCGGAACACGCCCATAGTACATATCGTTGATTGAACGCTCGATCTCATCGCCGATCTCCAGCCCCAACGCGCGGACCACCTCCTCCGAGAGCACGATCTCGCTGGTACGCGGCTCGAACATCCGCCCTTCCTTCAGACGCACGCCGCAGTGGGTCATCAGGTGTTGAGTGTCATCCTGAGAAACTCCCATCAGGTGCAAAGAGTCAAGTCCAATCAACGTCGGCGGCGAGATCCACAGACCATTATCGGGGATCACGCGCGCCACGTCCGAATGGGTCTCAATCTGCGAGACAACGCCTGGCTCCAGCGAATCACCACTGGCCGGATACACCCGGCTGACCTTGGCCAGGTAGGTGAACTGGGCGCGCATGGGGATCGAGTCCAGCACACTGACCATCAAGTAGAGCCCCACCGTCGCCAGGCAGACGAGGGCCATCAGCAGTAATGTGCTGCGCTTGTGTCGCAGGTGGTAAGTTAAAGGTGATAACGGATTCATCTCAACCTCCAATCAGTCTCGTATCTTCTTGCTCAAAATGGTCAACTACTATGTCATCTATCTCGCTCCAAAAGCTCCCTGGCTCCATCTCCAATTCAACAATCATCTCTCGCTCAATCGCTTTCGGATTGCGATGTATCGAAAACATACGCCTCAAGAAACCGGGGTGCTTCTCCTCCAGGTACCGCACAAGCCAGTACCCACGCATGCCATGATATGCGATCGGACGTTTTTTGTCCGCCGCCTCTCCACCCATGCGCGATAGCTCTCGATACGTCGGCGGTGCTCCCTTTGGCAGAAAGCCCCTCACAAACTCTAACGTTTCCTCTCTGATCGTCGGCCTTTCCAAAAATCGGTCTACCGTCACCGTCGCTATCCCTTCGTTGAGCCACATGGGCAATCTCAGGTGGGCCGAACAGGCGTGCACCAACTCGTGGCACGTGACGTGCTGCACATTCACCCTCATATCCTTCTCTTCCACGAACATGCGAACACCAATGCTCCTGTCACTTTGCTCCAACAAGCGCGGAGGCTTCACCCCGATCGCCACTCGCCTGCCATACCGTTGGGTCCAGGCGGCGCTGTACGGCCACGTCCTCCGGGCACGGAAGCACCAGAACGGCATCGTTGCCCCCAGTAGGATTCGCCAGTGCCAGGGGG
>CAZMOT010000004.1:0-54895 GCA_964568065.1 uncultured Anaerolineales bacterium | reverse complement strand
GATCCATTCCAGATACATCCCATGTTCGGGGTGATCGGGGTTCTGGATAGCCTCCAGGAAGCCGTAGTAGCCCCAGATGCCGCCTACGTCCTCCG
This sequence comes from uncultured Anaerolineales bacterium, assembly GCA_964568065.1. GTDB lineage: Bacteria > Chloroflexota > Anaerolineae > B4-G1 > B4-G1 > CAZMOT01. The sequence continues at coordinate 54,800 of CAZMOT010000004.1, read as the reverse complement.
GCGGGCAGGCGCGCTTGCCCTTGATGCACACCGGGTACTGTTGGCCCGGCTCCGGCGGTAATATCTTCTCCACCAGGAGGTTGTGCAGCCAGCTATCGCCAAAGTCGTACTCGTAGCGGAACTTGAACCCCTCGCCGGGTGCGATCTGGTTCAGCTTCACATCTCGCTCGTCGTGCATCTCAAAGCCATAGTCCGGGTGGGGCTCGCCGTAGTACGTTTGCCCCACGATGAACTGATGGAGATGGGAGTTGGTCCAGCCCATTGCCACCTGGATAATGTAGTGCAGTTTCTCCAGGGTGACATCGCCCAGCACCAGGATGCGCCGCCAGATGGGGGGCTTGCTATCATCCAGGGTGACCTTGATCTGATAGATCGGAACATCGGTTGACTTTTTTGCTGCTGACATTAGCCTTACTCCTTTCAATTACACAATATTCAACAATTGGGTCACATTCTCCGCGATGCGCTCTTCTAGTTCGTGCGCCTCGGCGTTGAGTACCTCCAATTCCTGCTGCAACTCCATCAGCCGCTCGGCAAAGTCAAAGTCCTCCTCTTCCCGCTCGGCCACGCCCACGTAGCGCCCCGGGTTGAGGCTCCAGCCCTGGGCCTCGATCTCTTCCCGCGTCGCCACCCTGCACAGCCCCGGCACGTCCTGGTAGACCCCGTCGGGAAAGTGCCCGGCCATCAACTCGGTGCTACCCTGCTCGGTCTCCGGCTCGCGGCCCCGGTAGAGGCGCACGATATTGGCCAGGAACTCGATCTGTGCCGGCGTGAACTCGCGATGGGCGCGGTCTACCTGCGTGTAGATGCGGCGGGCATCTACGAAGAGTACCTGGTCGGACCTCTCCCCCCGCCCTCTCCCATCAGGAGAGGGAGCCGCCTTGGCCTTTCCTCGGTCGAGGAACCAGAGGGTGCAGGGGAGGGTCACGGTGTAGAAAAAGTTGGAGGCCACCGCGACCATCACGTCCACCGCGCCGGTCTGGATCAACTGCTTGCGGATCTCCAACTCGGAGCCTCGGGCGTCGGCGGCGGAGTTGGCCATCACAAAGCCCGCCCGGCCCATCTCGTCCAGCGCGCTGTAAAAGATCTGGATCCAGAGGTAGTTGGCGTTATCCACCCGGGGCAGGACGAAGGGGAAACGGGGATCGTCCTTGAGGCGGTCCTTGTCCACCCGGTTGACGTTGAAAGGCGGGTTGGCCATCACGAAGCCGAACTTGCCCAGGCTGCGGTGGATGTCCTCGTAGTAGGTGTTGCCCTGGCGGACGTCGCCGGCCAGGCCGTGGACGGCCAGGTTCATCTTGCACAGGCGCACCGTCTCGGCGACCCGCTCCTGGCCATAGATGCTGATCTCCTTGGGGCTCTGCTGGTGCCGCTCGACAAACCGCGCGCTCTGCACAAACATGCCGCCAGAGCCGCAGGCCGGGTCGAGGATGCGGCCGTGGTAGGGCTCAATGATCTCCACGATCAGCCGGACGATGGAGGTGGGGGTGAAGAACTCGCCGCCCCGCTGGCCCTCGGCTCTGGCGAAATTGCCCAGGAAGTACTCATAGATCTTGCCAAAGACGTCGCCCTCCAGGTCCATCTGGATGGCGTTAAAGATCTTGAGCAGAGAGACCAGGGTGGCATTGGCCAGGCGGTTATAGGTCTTGGGGAGCATGTCCCTGAGGTCGGGATTCTCCGCCTCGATGGCCTTCATCGCGGCGTTGATGGCCCGGCCGATGTTCTCGCCCTCCGGAAGTTCCACCAGGCGCTGGAAGCGAGCCTCGTCGGGCATGAAGAGGACGCCGCGAGCGTGGTAGTCGTCCCTGGTGATGGGACGCTGGCGGCGGCCGGTGGTCGTGACTCGTTTTGCCTTGATCGCCTGCTCGGCGTGGGCGAACTTGTGGTCGGCATAGCGCAGAAAGATGAGCCCCAGGACAGGGACGGAATATTCAGACGCCTTGAGCTTGGAGTTGGCCCGCAGTTCGTCGGCGGCGCCCCAAAGGCGTTTTTCGATCTCGGTGTTGTCGGTTGGCATACACACTCCTTGTCAGTGTGTGGTCTTGTTGAACTTGCCCTGGAACGAAAAACCCCACCCTACCGGGTGGGGCAGTGCTAACGTTGGGGCAACCGACCACGGATTCAGCCCCACCGAGGTTTACTGCTCCCAGTGCAGGACCATGACCAGCGCCTCTTGAAACCCGTAGAGGCTATCCTTCTCGATCAGCCAGCCGTCGCCACGTATAATTTCCACCGCGCCGTCTTGAATCATCCAGTGGGCAATCTCAAGACTATACCCGGATAATTCCGACGCCTCCTCAGACGCCAGTCACTCCGAGGCCTCAAGCCAGACGACAGGCGTGATCACGCGCGGTGGCACAGACTGGAACATCGTCACAGCACCGTCAAGGGGCACTATTGCGTTTTCAACGTTTTCAAGAAAGGTGGGCCGGGCAGGACTCGAACCTGCGAAGGCTGAGCCAGCGGATTTACAGTCCGCCCCCTTTGCCGCTCGGGACACCGACCCACGTCTTGCAGCCAGTCACTTGCTGCAGGAAACAGGCCCATGAGGCAACCCCCCGCGACCTGCTCCCGGCAATCAGCGACCACCTGAGCCGGCGATGGGACTTGAACCCATAACCTACTGATTACAAGTCAGTTGCTCTGCCGCTTGAGCTACGCCGGCGCAATGAGATTATACCATGATCAATCATAGGGTCAAGGTGCAGGACCCCGTCTCTGTTGCCAGAAAACGGGGTCCTGACAATAGCTCGCTGTGACTGAATCTACTCGAGTTTCTCCTTGAGAGCCGCCGTAAGTGCAGGTACCACCTTAAACAGGTCACCGACGATGCCATAGTGGGCCAGTTTGAAGATCGGCGCTTCAGGGTCCTTGTTGACGGCGACAATGACCTGGCTGGTGCGCATACCGGCCTGATGCTGGATCGCGCCTGAGATGCCGCAGGCGATGTACAGGTCGGGGTTGACTGTCTTGCCGGTCTGGCCTACCTGGTGCTCGTAGGGAATCCAGCCGGCGTCCACAGCGGCGCGGGAGGCTCCCAACGCAGCGCCCAGCGCCTGTGCCAGTTCGCGCACGGGCTCGAAACCCTCCGGTCCGCCGACGCCCCGCCCACCGGAGACGATGGTGCCAGCGTCGGCCAGACTCACGCCGCCCTCGGTCTCCCGGAAGCCCGTCACTTGGGAGGCGATGTCGTCCTCGCCCATGACCGGCTCCATCCGCACCACCTCACCACTTCGGGCGGTATCGGGCTCTGGCCTGGGGAAAGCACGCACGCGCGTGGTAAAGATCTGCGGCCGCCGCTCAGGGATGACGCACCTGGAGAGTAGCTTGCCCGCATAGATGGGGCGTGTGGCAACCAGTTGGCCATCCTCGAACTCCAGCGTGGTGCAGTCGGCGATGCAGCCGGTATCCAGTTCCACCGCCAGCATGGGTCCCAACTCGCGCCCGCGGAAGGTTGCGCCGATGAGGACAACGGCAGGCTCGGCCTCGCGAACCGCCTTGGCCAGCAATGCGGCCTGCGGCTCGACGCGGAAGTCGGCCAGCGTCGCGTCTTTGGCCAGAAGGACCTTGTCGGCTCCGTAGAAGAAGGCCTCCTGCTCCAGGGCTTCTGCACCTTCCCCGCCAAAGATACAGGTGGTCACACTGCCACCCAGTTCGTTCGCCAGGCGGCGAGCCACGCCGACGGCCTCCCAGGAGACACTCGCGGGCTTTCCTTTGAACTGTTCTACCCAAACAAAGATGTCGTTACTCATTGCATCGCCTCCTAGACCACTTTCTCGGCCAACAGCTTCTCGACCAGGACCGCGGCCGCTTCCTCTACCGTCTCGGCCTCGATGATCTCGGCCTCGCCCCCGCGCACCGGCGGCATGAAGACCTCTGGCCAGCGCACACCGGAGCCGGCTGCGCCCACCTGGTCGGCCTCCGCGCCGACATCGGCCAGCGCCCAGGTGGGATACTCTATCTTGGCCGCTTTGCGGATGCCGATGAAGGAGGTATAACGCGGCTCGTTGATGCCCTTGGTCGTGCCGACCACGGCGGGCAGCGGAGCCGACACCACCTGGCGTCCCTCCTCCAGCAGCCGCTCGACGGTGATAGCCTTCCCATCGGGGTCCAGTTCGGCGATCTTGATAACGTACATCAGCGAAGGATAGCCCAGACGCCTGGCAACAGCCGCGCCGGCCTGCCACGTCTGAGCGTCAATCGCCGACTTGCCGAAGAGGACCAGATCCACGTCACCCATCTTTTCGATGGCCTTCGCCAGCACGTAGCTGGTGGCGAGGGTGTCGGAGCCGACGCAGGCGTCGTCCCAGACGCGGATGGCGTCGTCGCAGCCCATCGCGATGGCGTGCTTCAGCGCTTCCAGCGCCTCCTCCGGTCCCATCGAGATGACGGTGACTTTCCCGCCGTGTTGGTCACGGAGCAGCAGTGCCTCCTCCACGGCGTACTCGTCCCAGGGATTGATAATCAGTGGTGACTCCCCCCAGGAGACGTTGCCTGCCTCATCCACCGACATTTTGGCTTCCGAGTCAGGCGTGTGCTTGGTACATACTACAATGTGCAAGGTACACCTCCTTACCTAAATGTACTGCGTATAACGTAAGTGAGACTATCATTTGACAGACCAGCGTCAGGCAGAAGTTGCCTCTGCCACCATCGCTTTCGCTTTCTCCAGCACCGATGCCAGGCGCTCAGCGACCTCCAACGTGCCTTCCTCTCGTATACCGGCCTCCGCCTCCTCCAGGAGCGGCACCAACTGCTCCGTCACCAGGTCGCGATTTTCTTGCAACAGTCTCTCGATTTCCGCATCTTCCTCGACAGCCATCAGCCGGTTGAGGAGTTGTAGTTCCGGCGGGAGTGTTTCCTCCGCCAGCAGCAATACCAGACCCCAGATCGCCTGCAACGCCTTAACAGACTCCGCGTCGCCTGCGGCCTGCGCCTCTTCCAGATTGGCCGTCAGCACGTTGAAGAAAGCCTGATCCAGTTCCAGAAAACGCTGGCGCGCCAGCCTTTCGGGGTCGTCGCTCAGCAGCAGGTCTCGCAGGAGCGCAGCGCGTTCTTCGTACAGCGCGCGCGCCTCCTCATCGAGCCGGTCTCGAATAGCCAGGATCTCCCTGCGCAGTGCGGACAACCGCTCTTGCTCATCTTTACCAGAGGCCGAATCAATTCGAGACGTGAGAGACTGAAAGAATGAGTAATCCAACAGCGTCCGGCCAAACGTGATCAATATCTTTCTCGCGCTCTCGTCAGGGGTCTGGACAAGCAGTTCCAGCAATTTCTCGCGGGTCGGTTCGGCGCGTAGTGCCTCTAGCATCTCACCCCGTGCCTTGATCACCTGTCCTTCGCTGCTCGACTCCAGCAGTTTGTTACGCAGTCCCAGGATCCGCTGTGTGCTGGCTGCCTGCCCTGCGGATTGTGCTAGTTCCACGTTCATAGCCAGCAATCGGAAGAAAGCGACGTCAATGGCATCGTCGTTCTCCTTGATCATCGCCTCCAAAGCTTCATCAGATGTGGCATCGAGCATCCGCTGCAGCAGTTCTGCCTTGGTCTTCTGCTCTTCGATCATCTCTGGAGTGACGCCATCCGCCTCGAGAATCTTATCTGACAGGTTCTCCAGCGTGAGGAAGACCTGGGGCTGCAGCAGATATGCTTTGCGTTCCTCAGGGGGAAGGCTCTCCAGCACTGCCTGGGTGAACTGGCCGATGGCCTGTTGGCGCTCAAGGTCATCGCGCCCAGCTCCCATCGGCATATAAACCAACGCCAGTTCCTTATCAGGATCGTGGTAGAGAAACGGCAGGTTAAGCGCCCCACGCATTCCACAATGGGGACAGATGGTCGCATTGACCAGGCCGTTGAGCATCCGTACCTTGGCGCTGGGATCGGCTCTGACATCCAGTACCTGCTCCACAGGGGTCTGGAACTGATTCTGGCAACCGGGACAAGTCACACGGGCGAGCAATACTCGAGACATAGTTGGACTCCCTTCAATCAGCGTTCTGTTAGCGCGGAATAGCGCGCCATCGGAATGGCGAACGAGAAAGCAGCCCCCTTTCCAGGGCTGCTCTCGACCCACATGCGTCCGCCGTGGGCCTCAGTGATTGCCTTAGCCAGGTACAACCCCAGGCCGGCCCCAGGCGTGCGCTGGTGGCGCTCCTGCGCTCCACGAAAGAAACGCTCAAAGATGCGAGGCTGCTCCTGGAACGGGATACCCGCTCCTTCGTCCGATACAGTGATGACCACCTCGTTGGGCAATGCACGGCCACTGATCTCGATGCGTCCACCTGCGGGAGAGTACTTGATACCATTCGATACCAGGTTGCTCAGCACCTGTTCCAGCCGGCCCGGATCTCCCGTGATGGTCGGGAAATCGCGGGGAAAACGAACGACAATCTCGTGAATCTGGGTCTGCGTGCGGAAGCGGCTGGCCACACGCTCGGCCAGCGCGTCGAGCGCTACCCGATCCAGCTCTAATGGCACCCCCCCCGCCTGGAGCCGCGAGGCATCGAGCAGGTTATCAATCAGTTGATTGAGGCGGTCGGCCTCCTCTAAGACAACCGTCAGGCTTTCCCGCGTCGTCTCCGGGTCCCAATGGGCATCTTCGCGCAACAGAGTGTCGGCGTAGCCCTTGATCAGCGCGACCGGGGTCTTGAGTTCGTGGGAAATCACGGAGATGAAAGTGGACTTGATCTCGTCTGCCTCGCGGAAGCGCGTGATGTCACGCACGTTGGCGATGACGTTGACCAGGTGGCCCCCACGGTCGAAGAGCGGCGCGTACGTGATGCCGACGCTGACGGTTCCGCCATTTCGCCGGCGCAGGTCCCCCTCGACATAGAGCGGCTGGACCGACGGCAGCGGCCAGCCGCCCGCCACTGCGCCAGCGAGGTCCCTGTCCGTTTCCAGACGCGCCCACCGGATCACCTCGTCGTGATGGCGGCCCAGCGCCTCGGCCGCCGACCAACCGCTCAGTTGCGCCAGCGCATGGTTGAAGACGACAATGCGGTGAGCGCGGGCGAGGATCAACACCCCATCGGCACTATACTCCAGAATGGCATCGAGCCGGCGCTTCTCCTGAGAAATGCTCTCGTAGAGTTGTGCATTGTACACCGCGATAGCGGCGTGGTCGGCGAAACTGGCGAGGATCTGGCGGTCGTTGGCAGTGAAGCGAGTTCCGTAAGCACGAAACACATACAGCACGCCGATCAGTTCCCGCTTGATCTCCATCGGAAGCGCCACTACCTGTTGCAAGCGCAAGCCAAGGCCTGCCACGATCCGGCCCAGTTTGTCTGCCAGACCGGGAATGTTGAACCGGCTGCGGTCAGCATCGTCGGGGATATCCGTCAGCAAAGGCTCAAAGTAAGGTTTCAACGCCTGGGGCAGACCGTAACTGGCGCGGATGGTGAAACCTCCGTCGGGGCTGCGCAGGGCGATGAGACCAGCCTGTCCTGCCAGCATATTCGCCGCCGCCTCCAGCACCATCTGCAGCAACTCGTCCAGGTTGAGTTGCGCCGTGAGGGCACGGCTGATCTCCAAGAGGTATTCTCGTTGCCGGACACGATAGTCGGTCAGCATATCATTAGCTAGCAGTCAGCAGCTAGATGGAGATTATATCATGGCACGGCCAGTCTACCAAGTTGACACGCAGGCGCTTCTCCAATATACTGGAAGGGATGGAGGCAGATGATGGCGAAGACAGTCATTGCTGGCGCATTGGGCGAATGTGTCCACGTGGCCGGGGTGCTGAACTTTCTGCGCCTGGCCGGGGCAGCCGGCTGGCGCACTGTTTTCCTCGGCCCGGCGGTGTCGGTCGAGGAGGTGTTGGAGGCGGCCCGACGCGAGCGGGCTGACCTGGTGGGCGTCTCCTACCGCCTGACGCCAGAGACGGGCGAGCAGTTGTTGGCCGAGTTCGTAGAGGAAGCGGACGACCTGCGCGCCGCTGGTGTGCGCTTTGCCTTCGGCGGCACGCCGCCGGTGGCCGAGCGGGCACAGGCCATCGGCTTCTTCGAGCGTGTCTTCGACGGCAGCGAGCCGGCCGAGGTCGTGCTAGCCTACCTCAAGGGCCAGTCCCACGCCGAACCCACCGCAGTCGATTTCCCCCCAACTACCACGGAGCGCATCGCCTGGAAGGCTCCCTTTCCCATCATCCGCCACCACTTTGGACTACCGACGGTGGAGGCTACCCGCGCTGGGGTAGTCCGCATCGCCGAGGCCCAGGTGCTGGACGTCGTCTCCCTGGGCATTGACCAGGACGCCCAGGCCAATTTCTTCCACCCGGAGCGGCAGGATCCGCGCCGCCGGGGGGCGGGCGGTGTGCCGGTGCGCAGCCCCGACGACTACCGTGTCCTCTTCGCCGCCAGCCGGCGCGGCAACTTTCCCCTCCTGCGCACCTACTCCGGTACCGACGACTTCATCCGCCTGGCCGAGATGTACGTCGAGACCATCCACATCGCCTGGTGTGCCATCCCCATCTTCTGGTTCAACCTGATGGACGGCCGCGGCCCCTGGGACCTGGAGGACTCTATCCGCGAGCACCAGAAGGTGATGGCCTGGTACGGCGAGCGGTGTATACCGGTGGAACTGAACGAGCCGCATCACTGGGGGATGCGCGATGCGGCGGATGTCACCTTCGTCGTCTCGGCCTACCTCTCGGCCTATAACGCCCGTGCCCTTGGCGTGCGCGACTACATCGCCCAGATGATGTTCAACAGCCCGCCGGGCCTTTCCGACGCGATGGACCTGGCCAAGATGCTGGCCTGCCTGGAGATGAGCGCGCCGCTTTCTTCTCCCTCCCCCGATGGGGGAGGGTCGGGGAGGGGGTCTTTTCGCATCTGGCGGCAGACGCGCACGGGGCTGCTGAGTTATCCGCTGGACCCGGACGCAGCCCGCGCCCACCTGGCGGCCAGCGTCTACCTGCAGATGGCGCTGCGCCCTCACGTCGTCCACGTCGTCGGCCACACCGAGGCCCACCACGCTGCCACCGACGACGACGTGATCGAAGCCTGCAAACTGGCCCGCCGGGCTATCGAGAACGGGCTCCGCGGCCAGCCGAATATGACGGCCGACCCCGCCGTCCAGCAGCGCAAGGAGGAACTGATGCGGGAGGCCCGGGTGACCCTGGAGGCCATCCGCGCCTTGGCTGGGCCGGAAGTGGCCAATCCACTCACAGACCCCACCACTCTGGCCCGGGCGGTGACGGCGGGGGTGCTGGACGCCCCCCACCTGCGCAACAACCTCTTCGCCCGCGGGCAGATTGTCACCCGCATAGACCCGCGCGGGGCCTGCGTGGCGGTGGACCCGGCGACTGGACGGGCGCTGCCGGAAGAAGAACGCATCGCCAGCCTGGGCATCCGGTTTGGTACATAGTAGTAACAGAGGAAATAGGAGGGTCTGAATGGACAAGGAGACGCGCTACACAGTTATCGGCGCCGGTCACGGCGGCAAGGCGATGGCAGCTCACCTGGCTCTGATGGGCTTCCCGGTCACGTTGTATAACCGCACGCCGGAGAACGTCGCCGCCATCAAGACGCGGGGCGGAATCGAACTGACGAGCTACGAGGAAGGGCCGCACGGCTTTGGCCGGCTGGCCCTGGTCACGTCGGACATGGGCGAGGCGCTGGAGCGGGCTGAAATCATCATGGTGGTCGTCCCCGCCACGGCCCACGTCGACATCGCCGAGGTCGCCGCGCCACATCTGCGCGACGGGCAGATCGTCGTGCTGAACCCCGGACGGACCGGCGGCGCCCTTGAGTTTGTGTACGTGCTACGCGAGCGCGGCTGCCAGGCCGACGTTACCGTGGCGGAGGCGGAGACGCTGGTCTACGCCAGCCGCTCCGAGGGGCCAGCTCAGGCCCGTATCTTTCGCATCAAGGAGGCGGTGCCGCTGGCAGCGCTGCCGGCCACCCGCACACCACGAGTATTGGAAGCGCTGGCTTCGGCTTACCCCCGCTTCATTGACGGCACAAGCGTATTGCACACCAGTCTGAACAACATGGGCGCCATCTTCCACCCTGCCCTCACCCTGCTCAACACTGGGCGCATCGAATCCACCGGCGGTGAGTTCCAGTTCTACATTGACGGCGTGACCCCATCGGTAGCCAGTGTCCTGGAGGCACTGGACCGGGAGAGGGTGACGGTAGCGGCATCGCTGGGCATCCGTGCCCGGACGGGGATAGAGTGGTTGAGGATGGCCTACGATGCTACCGGTGCAAGTTTACACGAGGCGATCCACAACCAACCCGGCTATCGTGGTATCAAGGCTCCGCCCACGCTGAACCAACGCTACATCACGGAGGATGTGCCGATGAGCCTGGTGCCTATCGCCGCGCTGGGGCAGCGGTACGGCGTGCGGGTGCGGGGGATGGACAGCATCATCCGCCTGGCCTGCATCATCCACCGCACCGACTACTGGCGGCGCGGGCGCACGCTGGACAAACTGGGCATCGAGCAGTTGAGCGTGAACGAGGTGACGCGGTACGTGATGGAGGGGGAGCGGTGAAGCGATGGGTGGAGCCTGGCCTGTCAGCGCGTGGTACAGCGTCGCTCCCACGCTGTAGACGTCGCTGCGGGGATCGGTGTGCCCGGCAGCGAGGTCGTACTGCTCCGGCGGCGCGTATTCCGGCGTGCCCATCCCCCGCATCGCCGTCCTGGTGCGCGGGTCGCTGGGGTCCCACAGCTTCACCAGCCCAAAGTCCACCAGCACCGCTCGCCCGTCGGGGCGGATGATCACGTTATGCGGTTTCACGTCGCGGTGGATCGCTCCCTGACCGTGGCAGTATTCCAGCGCATCCAGCAACTGGTCGGCCCAGGCCAGCACCTGGTCTTCGAGCAGCGCCCCTTCCTGCTCGATGCGGTCCACCAGGCTCTCGCCCTCAATAAAGTCCATCACCAGGTAGGCGTTGCTCTCGCCTGCGAAGAAGTCAATCACGCGCACCAGGTGCGGGTGGTCCAGGCGGGCCAGGACGTTCGCCTCCTGTTGGAACTGCTGGCGCAGTTGGGTCAGCGTGTGAGAGTCGAGCCCTGGCTGCGGCGTCATCTCCTTGAGCGCCACGGGGACGTTGAGCCGGTCGTCCCAGGCGCGGTAGACGGCCCCCATTCCTCCCTGTCCCAGCAGACCGTCAATGCGGTAGCGCTCCTGCAGCGTTTCGCCGACCGTCAATCCCATCACGCCTCCTCACTTTGCCAGGTGTCCCAGGTGTTGGTCTGTTCAGTCACTGCTGCCCATTGTAGCACATTGAAAGATGGATTGTCAACAACCCGCTTGCCATCACCCCACGATGCTCTCCCCTCCATCCACCGGGATGATCGCTCCGGTGAGCCAGGTGACATCCGGGTCGGCCAGGGCCACCAGCACGTTCGCCACATCCTTAGTCGTCGTCAGGCGACCGGCAGGGTTGCGCTCGAGCGCCTCGACAAGGTAGGTCTCGTAGCCGGGGACAGGGCGCACGGCGGGCGTCTCGGCCACACCGGGCCGCAGGCAGTTGACGGCGATGCCTCGGGGTGCCAACTCGACCGCCAGTTGCCGCGCGTGGCTCTCCAGTGCAGCCTTGGCCGCCGAAACTGCGCCGTACACCGGGAGTACCCGGATTGAGCCAACACTGGATAGCGCGTAGACCCGACTGCCACGTACCAGGAGATCCCGTCGCACCAGGTCCTGCACCCAGTAGACCAGGCTATGGGCCATCACCCGCAGCGTCATGTCCATCTGCGCCTCGCTGACCGCTTGCTCAGGCCCGTCGGCGATGAAGGGCAGCAGCGTGCCGAAGGCCAGTGAGTGCAGCGTGAAGTGGATACTGTCGGCCGGTTCATCCGCCAGCGTCTCCCCAATCTGGTCGAGCACGCGCGCCCGCTTGCGACCATCGGCGGCGTTGGTGTTGAAGAAGACCGCCTTGCGCCCCAGCGTCTCGATGTCGGCCACGACCTGCTGGGCACGGGGAAGCGTCGCCCTCGTGTCGAGGTGCACGCCAAAGATATTCATTCCAGCGCCAGCCAGCGCCCGTGCCGTGGCTGCGCCGAACCCGCTCGATGCGCCCAGGATCAGAGCCCACCGGCCTTCAAGTTGACCTCTGCCCATCGTCACCCCCTCACGTTCCATTCTTCACCTATTATACCCCAAGATGCCGTAACTTGTCACATCGTCGAGGGTTTCTATAATAGCGGTACCCGCAAAGCACGCTTAATCAGGCCTGCTCATGAGCCAACGCTGCACCGGAATCAAGAAAAACGGGAGCAGGAGGTATATATGGCATACAACTGCGTGGTGTTGGTCAAGCAAGTGCCCGACACTGCTAACATCAGCGGCAAAGCGATGAAGGACGACGGCACCGTGAACCGTGCCGCGCTGCCTGCCATCTTTAACCCGGAAGACCTGAACGCGCTGGAGATGGCCTTGCAGGTCAGAGAGCAACATGGTGGCCAGGTGACGGTGCTGACAATGGGGCCGCCGCGGGCGGCCGAGGTGTTGCGCGAGGCGCTGTATCGCGGTGCCGACCGGGTGATATTGTTCACCGACAGGAAGACTGCGGGATCGGACACCTTGGCCACCTCCTATGTCCTCAAGTGCGCCGTCGAGCGCATAGGCGCTTGCGACCTCATCTTCTGCGGGCGGCAGGCCATAGACGGCGACACCGCCCAGGTCGGCCCGCAGGTGGCCGAGAAGCTGGGCCTCCCCCAGATCACCTACGCGGAATCCATCCAATCGCTGCAGGAGAATGAGATTGTCGTCCAAAGGGCCTTTCCCCTGGGCACAGAGACGGTGAAATGTAGCCTGCCCTGCCTGCTCACCGTGGTCGGTTCGGCCAACCGGCCCCGTCCTCCCTCGGCCCGCAGGATGATCGCCTGCAAATTGGCCGCCACCCCGCTCGAATATTCGGCGCTGCTGGAAAGGTGGCCTGAGTTTGAGACGGAAGAGGCGCTGGATCGTTATCTGGCTGAGCGCGATCAGAGGATTAAAGTCTGGAACGGTGCCGACGTCGGCGCTGACGAGGGGAAAGTGGGTCTGAACGGTTCACCGACCAAAGTGCTCAAGGTTGATTACGTCGTGCTCGAATCGAGCGAGAGCAGAGAAATCGAGGCCAGCCCGGAGGGTGTCTCGGCGCTGATGCAAGAGTTGGTTCAGGACTATATCTTGTAATGATTGCGGATTGCAGATTGCGAGCAATGGCGCAGCGAGCAGCGATCCGAAATCCGAGATGGATATGAGGGGAGTTAAATGAATAGGCTTAGAGTGGTCTGGGTTTTCGTCGAACAGGAGGAAGGGTGTATCGCCGCCGCTAGCCTGGAGTTACTGTCAAAGGCGCGGGAGTTGGCCGAAGAATTGGACGGCCGCGTGTGCGCCCTGCTGTTCGGTCACGGCATCCCCGACCTGGCCGAGCGGGTCATCCACCACGGCGCGGACCTGGTGTTGCTGGCCGACCATCCCGAGCTGGCGCTGTACCGCACGCTGCCCTACGCCAGGGTCGCCATTGACCTGGTGCGGGAGCGAGAGCCCTACATTTTCCTCCTGGGGGCCACGCCGATTGGGCGCGACCTGGCCCCGCGCATCGCCAGCGCCGTCTGGGCTGGTCTGACCGCCGACTGCACCGCGCTCCAGATAGGCGATTTCGAGCGCAAAGGCAAGGTATACGATGATTTGCTGTACCAGATCCGGCCCGCCTTTGGCGGCAACGTCATCGCCACCATCGTCAACCCGGAGATGCACCCGCAGATGGCCACCGTGCGCGAAGGCGTGATGCGGTTGGGCGAGCCGGACAGCACACGCCGGGGCGATGTTGAGCAGATCGAGTCGCAGTTTGACGAGCGCGATCTGGCGCTGCAAGTATTGGGGCGGGAGATGCGTACACCCTGCTGCGATTTGAAGGGTGCTTCCGTCATCGTCGCTGGCGGCGCGGGAGTGGACAGCCAAGAAAATTTCCAACTCGTCCGCGAACTGGCCCGGGTGCTCGGCGGCGAAGTGGCCGCCTCTCGCGCCGCCGTTGACGCCGGTTTCATCTCGCAGGAGCATCAGGTGGGGCAGACGGGCGTCACCGTGCACCCCCGGCTGTACATCGCCTGCGGCATTTCGGGCGCAGTGCAACACCGCGCCGGGATGGATCAATCCAGCAAAATCATCGCCATCAACACCGACCCCAATGCCCCCATCTTCCAGATCGCTCACTACAAGATCGTGGGCGACTTGAACAAAGTCATCCCCTGGATGATCCGCACTTATCGTGAGCACGCCAAGTAGGGAGAACTAGCATGGCAGACAATTTCTTCACCGATAATCTTGATTTGCAATACCACCTGGGCAAACTGGATCTGAGCGAGATCATTGAGATCATGGAGGATGGCTACCGCTACCACGATCAATACCCGGCCGCGCCGCGCAACTATGCGGATGCCAAAGACAACTACCGGCTGCTGTTGAACGTGTTGGGCAAAATCTGCGCCAACTACGTGGCCCCGCGAGCGGCCGAGGCGGACGAGGAAGGCGTACAGTACCAGGATGGCCAGGTCACCTACGCCGCTGCGACACAGGAAGCGCTGGAACTTTTGCGCCAGGCCGAACTGATGGGCGCGATGCTGCCCTGGGAATATGGCGGGCTGAACCTGCCGGAAACGATTTTCCAGATGATGGTCGAAATTGTCTCCCGCGCCGATGCCGGGCTGATGACCATTTTTGGCCTGCAGGAGATCTCCGCCGCGATCGCCGAGTATGGCGACGAGGAGATGAAAGCGCGCGTCCTGCCCCGCTTCGCCCGCGGTGAGGTGACCGGAGCGATGGTGCTCACCGAGCCGGACGCCGGCTCCGACCTGGGTGTCGTGCAGACCCGTGCCACCTACGACGAGGAAGCAGGAGAATGGCGGCTGAACGGCGTCAAGCGCTTCATCACCAATGGCTGCGCGGATGTCTTGCTGGTGCTGGCCCGCTCCGAGGAGGAATCCCATGATGCTCGCGGCCTCTCCATGTTCGAGGTGGAGGCGGACGAGACAGTGCGCGTCCGCCGCATCGAGAACAAAATGGGCCTCCATGCCTCGCCCACCTGCGAGATACAGTTCTGCAACACGCCTGCCCGCCTGGTAGGCAAGCGCCGCTTCGGGCTGATCCGCTACGCCATGGCCATGATGAACGGAGCGAGGATCGCGGTGGCGGCTCAGGCGCTGGGCATCGCCGAGGCCGCCTACCGTGAGGCGTACCAGTACGCCCAGAAGCGCGTCCAATTTGGCCAGCCGATCAACGGTATCCCGGCGGTGTACCGCATGCTGCTTTCGATGCGCGGGGAGATCGAAGCGACGCGGGCGCTGGTCTACGAGACCGGGCGCTGGGTGGACTTGAAAAAGGCGTATGAGCGGTGTAAAGCGCAGGGGAATCTCAGCCCCGATAGTCGCCGACGACTCAAGCAGGCCGACCGGCTGACGGCCGTGCTGACCCCCCTGACGAAATATTATGCCACCGAAATGGCCAACCGGGTCTGCTACCTTGGCCTGCAAATTCACGGTGGCACCGGATACATGCGCGAGTTCAACGTGGAGCGCCACTATCGCGACGTCCGCGTGACCAACATCTACGAGGGCACCAGCCAGCTTCAGATCGTGGCCGCCATCGGCGGGTTGCTGGGCCATGCGCTGGACAGTTTGCTGAACGAATGGGCGGCCTTGGACTACGGCGCGGAACTGGACGCGCTCAAGGGACAGGTGGAAGAGGCCACCGCGTTGTTCAACCGCTGCATTGACCACCTCAAGGAGGAGGAAGATCGCGCGCTGATTGACTACTACGCGGCCGACCTGGCCGACGTGGCCGTGTACGTCGTCAACTGCTGGCTGACGCTGCAGGATGCGCGCCTATCGGACAGGAAGCGGGATCTGGCTCGCGTCTACATCGCCGAGACCATGCCCAAAATTCACAGCAGGGTGGACGTGCTCCGGGCGATCAATCCGGCCCCGCTGCAAGCCAGAGACATCATCCTGGCCGAAAACTTTTGATGCTACGGCGTCAATTAGGGAGCTTTTCTCTGTGAGTGTAACATAAGGCTCGCCCCCGAGCATTAGCTCGGGGGCGATGTCTGTGGCGCTCTGCAAGCGGCGCTATTCTGCGATCGGCATATAGAGGTCCAGGAGTAGCGCATCCTGTGGTATGTCCACCGGACCGATGTGTTCCTCGAGCCATTGATGGCTGGCACGTCTGTACTTGCTGTCTTCGCCCCACGCGACCAGTTGTTTCCATGTCGCGGTGATGTTGCTAACCCCTTTGCATCTCGTGACCGCGTACAGACCACCGGGGAATTCCTTGACCCCCACCTCGCCCTCCGGTTCCACATCGGGGCCGACGATGATCCAGAACTCATAGCCATAGTTCGGACTGCCCGGCGATGGATCGGGGTTGTTGAACCCGAATATGCGGTGCCGTTCGCGATCGTCAAGCAAGCCCTTCGGCTTTGCCCAAGCTAAGAGTTTTGCCCAGGCCTCCTGCTCTGGGCTCGCACTGAACGCATGCGCGCTAGCCACACGCATCGGTTCGAGCTTCACAATCCGTACTTCCAGTTCACTCATTGCATTTCCTCCCTAGTTTTGAATATAGTGATCTTGCATTCTGTTTCAACACATATCGAGTAACAACGCTCCTCACTGCTTTAATCCTTCACAGAACCTCCTCGACTACGCAACAGTATCCCTGGAACGCGTTCTCTGGCGGGCATTGTTATTCTACCACACCCTACCTGACACCTATTGTCAGGAATTCATGGTAAAATAGGAAAGATTCCTGATTCGAAGGGGGTAACGATGCGTGCGGACCGACTGCTATCACTCCTGATGCTCTTACAGGCCCGCGGACGGATGACGGCGCAAAAGCTGGCGCAGGAATTGGAGGTTTCGGTGCGGACCATATACCGGGACATAGGCGCGCTCAGCACCGCCGGTGTGCCCATCTATGCCGAACGCGGGCCGGGCGGAGGCTACGCGCTGATCGAAAGCTACCGCACAAACCTCACGGGGTTGACCAGAGATGAGGTGCGCGCTCTCTTTATGCTCAGCGTACCTGCCTCCCTGGACAAATTGGGCGTGAGCCAGGAGCTAAAGGCCGCCCTGCTCAAGCTCGCCGCCGCGCTGCCCGCCGCCCGTCGCCACGATGAGGAGATGGTACGCCAACGTATCCACCTGGATTGGGCCGGGTGGTTCCAGCCAGAGGAGCCGGTGCCGCACCTACAGACGATACAACCAGCGGTGTGGGAGAATCGCAAACTTTACCTGACGTACCGCCTGCAGTTCTGGGCGCGGATCGAGCGGCAGGCCGTGGTTGACCCCTACGGGCTGGTCGCCAAAGCCGGTGTGTGGCACCTGGTGTGTGCAAGAGACGACCGACTGGTACACGTCGGCCACATCCACGTCTATCGCGTTTCCCACCTGTTAGATGCGCGCATCTCAGACGAACACTTCGAGCGCCCCGCGGACTTTGACTTAGCCGCATTCTGGAAAGCATGGTGCGCCGGCCGTGAGGAGAGCCGCCCATCCTACCCCGTTACCGCGCGCGTTGCACCGGACCTCATCCCCCTCCTGCCGCTGTATTTTGGGGATCGCATCCGCGACACGATCGCCCAGGCCGGGCCGCCCGATGCCGAGGGGTGGATCACCCTGACGCTCCCCTTCGAGAGGCTGGAGGCCGCGCGTGAACGCATCCTCGGTTTCGGGAGAGCGGTCCAAGTCCTGGAGCCGGAAGCGTTGCGCAAGAGCGTCATAGATTTTGCCACTCAAATCGTTGACTTCTATGCACGCTGAGGCACTGTGGAGCATTCGCACGCGCCAGTGCCTTGCCGACGTGTACCAGTCGGGCCGACGTGTACCAGTCGGGCCGACGTGTATCAGTCGGGCCGACGTGTATCAGTCGGTCGGTTACACAGAGAATCCCGGCGCGACCTGGCCTTGCGCCGGCGCTCGAATTCCGGTAGAATGCAGGCCAATGGCCCCGATCACGACTCGCAAACTCGATCACGCTGGCCGCCAGGTCACCGCCTACCCGGCCCGGGTACTCCGGCGCGAAGGCAATTCCATCGTGCTGCGTACTGGCTGGGACCGGGCTCCGCTGGACGTGGGCTACGTCGTCCTTGAGCCCGGTGACCGCTGGACCGAGTACTTCTACGCCGACCGGTGGTACAACATCTTTGAGATTCGCGCCGGCAGTGGGTGCTTGAAGGGCTGGTACTGCAACGTCACCCGCCCGGCCCGCATCACCGCCGACGAGGTAACCGCCGAAGACCTGGCGCTAGACCTGTGGGTCGCACCCGACGGGGAGATGCTGGTACTCGACGAAGATGAGTTCGCCGCGTTGCCGCTGTCCCCCCCAGAGCGCGAGACTGCGCAGCAGGCCCTGGCCGAACTGCAGGCCATGGTGGCACAGAAGGTGGCCCCCTTCAATAGGATAAGCGACGATGGATAGTGCCAGCAAATTGCAGCGATGGGAACTCTGGGCGCTGGTCGCGATCCTGCTGATGGCGGCGACCCTGCGTTTGGTTGCCCTGGTTGATGTGCCCCCTGGCCTGCGCTACGATGAACTACTCAACTATCGCATGGCCGGGCGCGTGCTTGCAGGTGAGCGTCCCCTTTATTTCACCGAGTCGTGGGGCCACGAGCCGCTTTTCCACTACGCTCAGGCGGCCGTCATAGCGTTGACGAAGGAATGTGACTGGAGTCTGCGCTTGCCTGCCGCGCTGTGCGGCCTGCTTGGCGTGCTTACGACCTGGCTGGCGGCACGGCGGCTCTTTGGCGCTCGCGTCGCTATCCTAGCCACGGCGGGGCTCGCGGTTTCATTCTGGTCTGTCTTCTATAGTCGTGAAGGCTCCCGGGTGATCGCCATCACGCCGCTATTTAACCTGATGGTCTACTTTCTCTGGCGTGGGCTGGAGCGACTGCCGACGTGTCCCAGTCGGCGTGATCGGCATCACGCCGACGTGTACCAGTCGGTGGAACAACGCCGGTGGGCGATAGTAGATTTCTTTCTGGGAGGGCTGTGCCTGGGTATCCCGGTTTACGTCTACGTGGCGGGTCGCATATCACCGCTGTTGCTGGTTGCCTTCGCTCTCTACCTGGTATTGTTTCACTGGTCCCGATTCAAGCGCGTGTGGTTCGGCTTGCTGCTTTGCGGCATCGTCGGTGCGCTGCTCGCTGCGCCGCTGCTCTTGCTGCTGTACCAGAATCCCGGTATGGAGCAGCGCATAGACTACTTGACTGCTGCCTGGACAGCCCTAAGAGAGGGGAACCCCTTGCCCGTATTCTCTCTTGCCATCCAGGCACTGGGGATGTTCGTCTGGCAGGGCGAAAGGGATTGGCTCTACAACGTTTACGGTCGCCCAATATTCGACCTGCTGACGGGGGCCTGCTTCGTGCTGGGGATATTGCTCTGCGTCAGGCGGTGGCGGCAGGCTCGCTTTGCACTGTCGCTGTTATGGTTGGTGGTAGGGATCAGCCCCGCAATCGTCGTGCCTCCGGCCGCCAGCCTGACCCACACCATCGCGGCCCAGTCGCCCGCCTATATCGTGGTAGCGGTGGGGATAGAGGCGCTGTGGCGTGTAGCACGGAAACGACGGGAGTGGGTAGGGCCCTTGCTGGCTGCAGGGCTGGTGGCCTTTCACGGAGTGCTTTCGTGCTATGCCTATTTTGTCATCTGGGCCAATGGGCCCGAGGTGCGGGAGCTGTATCAAGGCGGCATCACCGCCGTCGCTCACGAACTGGACGCACACGTCTCTCCTGGCCCCGTGGCCATTGGTGCTCCTTACATCAACTACTGGCATCCCTGGAACGGTGTCGCCTTCGACCTGGCGCTGCGGCGGGAGGACTTGAGCGTGCGCTGGTTTAACCCCGGCGGGGGTTGGGTCTGGCCGGCGGGCGCGGATCCCGTCACTTTCTATTTCCCCACCGATCCGCTGGGGCCGCAGACCTTTGACCCAGCGCTGGAGGACCTCTTCTTCGCCGATGCCCTGCTACTGCCTGCAGTTGGTGACGACTTTACCGCCTTCCGCGTCGCTCACCCGGCGGCGTTGGAGGAGCGGCTGGAAGCGCTGGCGGGCACGCACGTCGCCTGGCCCCCGGAACTGGCGCACCTGCCGTCGCCGACGCTGCCCCTCGTCTTCGGCGACCGCTTCGCGCTGCTGGAGGCTGAACTGGAGGAGGACACCGTAGCGCCTGGCGGTGAACTGCGGCTGATCACCTACTGGGAGGTGCTGGCTGCCGACCCCACGCCCATCGTCGCTTTCGTGCACCTCACCTCTGATGGGCAGGACATCTGGGGCCAGCAGGACTGGCTGGACGTACGGACTGCCGGCCTCCAGCCCGGTGATCGCTTCGCGCAGGTGCACGTGTTGCCGGTCCAGCCCGAGACGCCGCCCGGCGACTACCACGTCCAACTGGGTCTCTACAACCCTGAGACGCTGCTGCGGCTGCCCATCACGCCGGGCGCGGAGAGCGCGGCGGATCGGGCGTGGGTGGGTCAGGTGCAGGTGATGGAGTGAATGCAGCCGCCCTTTTGCCCCCGGGCCTCGCGTTCGGCGCTGTGGGCAGTTTGACATTTTTCGGCGTTTGTGGTATATTCCTCCCCGCTGGCACGAAGTCAGCCCGACATGAAGTCGGCCCGACATAAGATCGGTAATAGCGTATCATGAAGATCGCCATCAACCGGGTGGAAACCCGGCGCGTGGCGATTTATTTTTGTCCCGGAGGTGCAAAATGCTCTAATCCACCCATAACCCATCAGACGGCTATTTGCGAGCTTTTCCGGTGAAGAATTGACAGAGGCCATGAAGGCTGCACGACCGGCGGGAGCCGAGTCTGGCTGGAACCAGGCGGCGAAGATCACGCTCAACATCAAATTTCATAAGGAGAGAAAAATGAGAAAGTCATTTGCCACGCTAATGATTCTGACCCTCCTGGCCTCAACTGTTCTGGTAGGTTGTGGAGGGGAAAAAGGAACGTTCCAGTTCTACGCCAACGGCGAGGATTTTGTCCGACAGGGCTTCGTCTCCAAAGACGGCTGGGCCATCACCTTCGATCACGTGTACGTCACCCTGGCGGAGGTCACAGCCTATCAATCCGATCCTCCCTACGATCCGCACGAGGGCGCTCAAGTGCAATCCCGGTCCCAGGCGAGCCTGGACGGAACGCACACCATGGACCTGGCAGAGGGGGGAGAGAACGCTCCGCCGATCCTCGTGGGCGAGGTGCGGGACACAGCAACAGGCCACTACAACGCCCTCTCCTGGGAAATGGTGCCGGCCTCCGGTGGCCCGGCGGCGGGTTATTCCCTGGTCGTCGTCGGCACCGCCGAGAAGGGCGGGCAGACCGTTGACTTCACGATCAAGATCGAGACAGAATACACCTACACCTGCGGCGAGTACGTCGGCGACGAGCGCAAGGGCGTGCTCCAGGCGGACGGCACTGCCGATGCGGAGATGACGTTCCACTTCGACCACGTCTTCGGTGACGCCGAGACGCCGATGGACGACGAACTGAACATCGGTGCCGTGGGTTTCGAGCCGTTCGCCGAGGCCGCGGAGGGTGGGAGGCTGGATGCGGATATGGCCGGCTTGCAAGCGGTGCTTTCGGCCGGGGATTATCAGATGCTAGTGGACATTCTGCCCACGCTGGGTCACGTTGGCGAAGGCCACTGCCACAGTGAGACGCATTAGATTTTCGAAACCTCGGAGGTCACCGCTTCGCTCGCGGGAGACCTCCGAGGTACAGGAGGCTACACGTATGAAATGGAAACCCGCTCTACCGCTCGCTCTCCTTCTTTCCCTCATCCTGACGGCGGCGGTGTCCGCCCACGGCGTGAAGATCGAATATACCATCGGCATGTCGGTGGAGATCGTCGCCGCCTACGATACCGGCGAACCAATGGCCGGCGGACAGGTCACGGTCTACGCCCCCGACGAGCCATCCACACCCTGGCTGACGGGAATCTGCGACGAGGGTGGCCGCTTCGTCTTCACGCCTGACCCCGCCAAGCCGGGGACTTGGGACGTACAAGTGCGCCAGGCGGGCCACGGCGATATGGTACATATTCCCATTGGCGATAATGTGGCCGTCTCGGGCAGCACCGGTTACACGCCCCTCCAAATCGTGCTGATGGGTGCTTGCGTCGTCTGGGGGTTCATCGGCACCGCACTGTTTTTCTCACGGAGGAGAGCCTGATGCACATTCCAGATGGCGTGCTGCCGGTCGCCGTCTCCGCCGCCGGATACGCGACTACAGGCGCGGCGACGTGGTACTCGCTGCGCAAGATCAGCCAGAAAGAGAATCCCCAGGAGAACATTCCCAAGGCATCCTTGCTCACTGCCGCCTTCTTCGTCGCCTCCTGGATCCACGTCCCGGTGCCGCCCACCAGCGTCCACCTGGTGCTGAACGGGCTCCTGGGAGCAGTGTTGGGCTACTACTCGTTCCCGGCCATCCTCATCGGTCTCTTCTTCCAGGCGGTGATGCTCCAACATGGCGGCCTGACCACGCTGGGGGTGAACGCGACGATGATGGGGGCGCCCGCGCTCCTGGCCCACTTCGTCTTCCGGCTGCGCAACGTAGGGGGGAAGGAGAGCCGAGTGCGGACCGGCGTGTTTGGCTTCCTGGCCGGTGCGGGCGGGCTTGGCATCGCCGTCCTCATCTTCTCGATTCTCTTGACCACCTTCATCCCGACCCACCTCGACGCCGCAGCGGAGCGGGCGAGTATCTGCGTGCTGGCGCTGGCCCACGCGCCGCTGATGGTTCTCGAAGGCATCTTCACCACGCTGGTGGTACTCTTTCTGCGACGGGTCAAGCCAGAGTTGCTCGACAATGGGGCAGGGGATGAAAATCGGACTCGATGAATACGCGGACGTGGACTCGGCGCTGCACCGCTGGGAACCGAGGAGCAAGCTCGTCGGCCTGATGACCTTGATCTTCGCCTTCTCCTTCGTACAAGACCTGCGACTGCTTCCGGCGATGCTGGCGGTCACGGCTGTGCTCTACACAGCCTCCCGGATGCCGCTCTCTTTTCTTCTGACCCGACTGCGCGCTCCCGGCTTCTTTCTCCTGATCGTGGCGCTCTTGCTGCCTTTTCTTTCCGGCTCAACCGTCGTCGCACGCATCGGCCCCCTGGCCCTGCGGCAGGAGGGGTGCCTGGCACTGTTGGTGATCGTCGTCAAGTTTGTCTCCATCCTGACGACCGGCCTGGTGCTCTTCGGAACGGCTCCTTTCTTGACCACGATCAA
The DNA here is from genome assembly GCA_964568065.1 of uncultured Anaerolineales bacterium. Taxonomy (GTDB): domain Bacteria; phylum Chloroflexota; class Anaerolineae; order B4-G1; family B4-G1; genus CAZMOT01. The sequence continues at coordinate 31,602 of CAZMOT010000004.1, read as the reverse complement.
GGCCATGCGGGCGCTGGGGCTTCCCTCCATTTTGGCCGATATGACTCTCTTCTCCTACCGCTACCTCTACGAAGTGGGCGACGATCTGCAGGTGATGCAAACGGCGATGGGGTTGCGCGGTTTCCGCGCGCACTGTCCCGGCGGTCGCACCCTCGGCACCCTGGCTTCGCTGGCCGGCAGCCTGCTGGTGCGCAGCTACGAGCAATCCGAGCGGGTCTACAAAGCCATGATGCTGCGAGGGTACGGACGCGCCCCGCGCCTGCGCCACGAGTTTCAGGCCCGCCTCCGCGACGTGATCGCGCTAGGCGGCGTCCTCGTCGTGGCGGCGGGCTTCGTCGCCGTGGAAATCTCCCTTCGGGGATTGGGAGGATAGTCTGATGGAGTCCCAGATGCAACGACCTGCGCTTTCGATTTCTCGGCTGTCCTTTTCCTACCCAGACAAGCCCGACGTGTTACGGGACGTCAGGCTGGAGATCATGCCGGGGGAGCGGATTGGCTTGATCGGCCCCAACGGCGCCGGGAAGACGACCTTGTTCCTGACCATCTGCGGCGTGCTGAAGCCGGACGCGGGTGAAATTACGCTTTTCGGGGAGCCGATGAAGCACAGGGACTTCCGGCCCGAGATCGGCATGGTGTTTCAGAATTCGGACGACCAACTCTTTTGCCCATCGGTGCGGGACGACGTCGCCTTCGGCCCGCAGAACCTGGGGTTTCCAAAAGAGGAAGTGGCGGCCAGAGCAACGGAAGCGCTCTCAACGACGGGAGTGCTGGCGCTGGCCGACCGCGCGCCCCATCACCTCTCCGGCGGCGAAAAGCGCATGGTCTCCATCGCAGGCGTGTTGGCGATGCGCCCCCGGCTGGTGATCTACGACGAGCCGAACGCCAACCTCGACATCCGTTCGCGGCGTCGCCTCATCCGCTTCTTGCAGGCATCGGAGGAGACGCTACTCATCGCCTCCCACGACCTGGAACTAATTCTGGAGGTATGCAACCGGGTGATCCTGATGGACGAGGGACGCATCGTCACCGACGGAAACCCTCGCCGCCTGATGAGCGACGTGGCGCTGATGGAAGCGCACGGCCTGGAAAAGCCCCACTCCCTCGTTCCCCACACAGAGCCGCATCATGGGAAAGCAGGGGGTAACTAACAGATAGGTGCATAGGCCGGATTGACAGCCGCGCTCACTCGCAGTAGAATGTTCATTGTCCATTGTTCATTGTTCACTGTTCACTGTTCATTGGAGCCCTATGATTATCGCAGTAATTGATGGGCTAGGCGGGGGCATCGGCACCCAGATCGTGACTCAGTTGCGGCAGGAACTGCCGCTGGACGTGGAGATCCTGGCACTGGGCACCAATGCCGTCGCCACTCAGAAGATGATGCACGCCCGCGCCAACCGGGGAGCCAGCGGCGAGAACGCGATCCGGGTGTCCATCGGGCAGGCCGACTTCATCCTGGCCCCCATCGGCGTGGTCATCCCCAATTCTCTGCTGGGCGAGGTCACGCCGAGCATGGCCGAGGCAATCGCCGGGGCGCCAGGGCGCAAGTTACTCCTGCCCATCAACCAACCCCACTTCGAGATCGTGGGCATCGAGTGGAAGGCGCTCACCAAGCAAATTCTCGCTGCTATCGAAGTTATCCGGGAAGAACTGGAGGCCAATGGGAGTTGACAGTTCACGAAGTTTGCATTGGAGGTGTGAGATGTGTGAAGCAAAAGTTTACGTCAGCAAGAATGGCGAAGAGCAGAAAGTCATGGAGGACGTGGTGCTGGTGCAGCCTGAGCCTGAAAGCGGCGCTTACCTGCTGGTCAATCTGCTGGGCGAGCAGAAGTTGGTGCAGGGGCGCATCGAGAAAATAGACTTTCTCAAGCACACCGTCCATCTGCGTCCGGCGCCGGCAGAGCCACCCACCGTCGAGGGATAAATTTCCTATGTCTGGAGAGCACCACAATCACGAGCACGGAGGACGCGAACTGGGGAAACTGCGCATCCTGCTCCCTCACTGGATCGAGCAAAACGAGGAACACGCGAACAGTTTTCGAGATTGGGCAGCGAAGGCGCGGGAGCTGGGACAAGAGGAGACGGCGCGGCAAATAGAGGAGGCCATAGCGCGGATAGCAGCCTGCAACGACGCACTCACCGCCGCCTTTGAGGCGCTGGAGAAGTAAAACGGAGTTGTTTCAACGCGCCGGCGGCCCAACTGAGGATCTCCTGGCCGACGAGCGACTGCTGGAGGCTCACGGGCTGGAGTAGAGAACCTCCCGAAGGCTATTAACCTTCGGGAGGTTTGCTCTTACAGAGTCATCTCTTATCGAGGTGCCCGGCACTTTGGAAGTGCCGGGCACCTATGCTGCTCTATGGGCTGTCCTGCTGATTATCCGAAGCCAGCACGATATCTCCGAAGGCTACTGCTGGTTCCTGAGCACCAGCTCTTCGACCCTTCGACTGTGCTCAGGGCAGGTTTACCTCAGGACAAGCGGCAGGTAGATGTAGTACCCGCTGACTGTGATCGTCACTGTGGTCGTGTCCGAGTTCGCCGTCCCGTCGTTGGCGTGGTAGGTGAAGGTGACCACGCCGCTGAAACCCACCGTCGGCGTATAGATGAAGGACCCATTCGTGTTCAGCGCCAGCGTGCCGCTCACCGGGTCGCTATCCTTCACCGCCGTCAGCGGATCGCTGTTCGCGTCGTTGTCGTTGCCCAGCACACCCGGCGCGGCCACCGCCAGTGGGGTACCTGTGGTGGTGTAGACGTCGCCCGTCGCCACTGGCGGGACGTTGAGCACCGTTACCCCCGCCACGTCGCCGTTGTTGCCCGTGTCGGGGTCTACCGCTGTGCTGGTGATGGTGGCGCTGTTGGTGAAGACGTGCCCGGCGGGCAGACCGGTCGTCACGATGCCGGTGATGGTGATGATGCCCCCCTCTCCCGGTGCCAGGTCCTGCACCTGCCAGGTGTAGAGCGAACTGCCGACCGGGGCGATAGCCACCCCGCTGCTGATGACACTCTGAACGGCTATGCTGACCGGCACGCTATCGGTGATGACCACACCGACGGCCCCGCTCGGCCCCGTGTGGCTGAAGGTCAACGTGTAGGTGATCACGTCGCCAGGGCCACCGGCGGTGGGCGTGACGACCTTGGTGAGGATCAGGTCGGTGGCCCCACCGGCGTCGGACTCGTAGGCCCCGATATCGCAGAAGGAGCTGCCCGGATTGGGTCGAGGCTGGCCGCGCTGGTCGGTCGTGATTCCGGCGATGCAGACGCCAGCATCAATGGCCGGGCTGCCATCCAGGAGAGGGTGGACCAACGTGCCGCCGTTGTCGGCCAGCGGGCCGAGGAGCGGATCGGTGTTGGGCTGGTCGCCAGTAGCGGTGAAGCCACAGGTGGTGCCGTCTTCCAGATTGTACCCATTCGAGGCCAGTTCACCATCTGACACTCCACAATTGGTTATGCCATTGTAGGCGACGATGGTGTTCTTCAGAAGGACCGTGCCGCTCAATACATAAACACCACCTACTCCAGTGGCTGCCGTGTTGCTGGCGACGGTGGTGTAGGTCAGCGTGGTTGTGGCGCTATCACCATCACTACTATAGAGACCCCCGCCGTCGCTGCCAGCCGTATTGCGGCTGACGGTAGTGTTGACCAGGCTCAGCGTGCCAGCATCGTTGTACATGCCGCCGCCGTTATTGCTGGCGGTGTTGCTGGTGACCTGCGTCCCACTCAACGTCGCACTGCCTTCGTCAACGTACACCCCACCGCCGTTGCTGGCAAAGTTGTGGATAATGGTACTGACGCCGGTCTGGGTGAAGATACCATTGCTCTGAAAGACGTACACCCCCCCGCCGTTGTTGGCGGTGTTGCTGATGATTTGCCCCCCGCTCATCGTTGCACTGCCATTGTTGACGTACACCCCCCCGCCGTTGATGCTGGCGACGTTGTGAGTGATGGTGCTGACGCCGGTCTGAACAAAGCTGGCACCCTGATTGACGACGTTCACCCCGCCACCCCAGCGGGCGGTGTTGTTACGGATCTCCCCCCCGCTCATCGTCATACTGCCACTGGAGAAATACACTCCCCCGCCGCCGCTGCTGGCGGTGTTGCTGAGGATCTGCCCCCCGCTCATCGCCGCACTACCATTGAAAATGTACACCCCGCCTCCGTTGCTGGCGGTGTTGCTGAGGATTTGCCCCCCGCTCATCGTCACGCTGCCATAGCGGACGTGCACCCCGCCGCCGCTGGTGGCGGTGTTGCTGAGGATTTGCCCTCCGCTCAACGTCGCACTGCCATTGTTGACGTACACCCCGCCGCCGAGGGTGGTGGCAGAGTTATCCTCAATAGTACCGTCGGTCTGGGTGAAGGCGGCAGTGCTCCCATCGACATACACCCCGCCGCCGTTGGTGCTAGCGGTGTTGCTGACGATCTGCCCTCCGCTCAACGTCGCGCTGCCATAGTCGACGTACACCCCGCCGCCGTTGTAGTCAGCGATGTTGTGAGTGATGGTACTGATACCAGTCTGGGTGAACGTGGCGCTAACGTCGCCGACATATATCCCCGCGCCTCTGCCAGCAGTGTTGCCGCAGATTTGCCCCCCGCCCAAGATCGCACTGCCATAACCAACGTACACACCGCCGCCGGCATCGTCGGTGGTGTTGCTGATGATTTGCCCTCCGTTCAACGTCGCACTGCCGTGGTAAATGTACACGCCACCACCGTCGTTCTCGGCAGTGTTGCTGACGATTCGCCCCCCGGTCACATTCAACGCCGCGCCGCTGAAACGGACGTACACCCCGCCGCCGCCATCGTAGGTGGTTGTGCCGGTGGCGGTGTTGCCGCGAATATCTCCCTTGCTCAACGTCGCGCTGCCATCGTAGACGTACACCCCGCCACCGCCGCCGTAGTCTGTACCGGTAGCGGTGTTGCTGACGATCTGCCCTCCCTCCAGCGCCGCGCTACCCTGACTGACGTACACCCCGCCGCCTCTGTTGGTGGCGGAGTTGTTGTTAATGGTGCCACCAGTCTGAGTGAAGACGGCATACTCCTGTTGGATGTGCACCCCACCGCCGTCGGGGGCGGTATTGCTGGCGATCTGCCCCCCGCTCAACGTCGTGCTGCCATTGTAGACATACACCCCGCCGCCGCCGTAGTCGGCGCTGTTGCTGACGATCTGCCCCCCCTCCAGCGTCGCGCTGCCCTGATTGACGTACACCCCGCCGCCGTTGCTACTGGCGGTGTTGCCGCTGATGGTGCCACTGATCTGGGTGAAGGCGGCAGTCTCCCGATAGACGTGCACCCCGCCGCCGTCGTCGCTGGCGGAATTGCTGATGATTTGCCCCCCGCTCAACGTCGCCTGACCAAAGTAGATGTACACCCCACCGCCGTCGTCGCTGGCGGAATTGCTGATGATTTGCCCCCCACTCAACGTCGCACTGCCATCGTAGACGTACACCCCGCCGCCGTTGTTAGCGGTGTTGCTGACGATTTGTCCATCGCTCAACGTCGCACTGCCCTGGTAGACATACACCCCGCCGCCGTAGGTGCCAGCGGTGTTGCTGAGGATCTGCCCTCCACTCACGCTCAACGTTGCACTGCCCGAGCGGACGTAGACCCCACCGCCGTAGGCGCCAGCGGTGTTGTTGAGGACTTTTCCCCCACCCAACGTCGCACCGCCAGAGTAGACGAACACCCCGCTGCCGTTGGTAGCACTGTTGCGGGTAATGGTACTGACGCCAGTCTGAGTAAAGGTAGCAGTGTTGTTAAGGAGATACACCCCACCGCCGCTGCCGGCCGAGTTGCCGAGGATTTGCCCCCTACTCAACGTCACACTGCCAGATGAAATGAACACTCCGCCGCCGTTGCTACTGGCGGTGTTGCTGAGGCTCTCTCCCCCGCTCAATGTCGCACTGCCTTGATTGACGAACACCCCGCCGCCGTTTGTGGCGGTGTTGCTGCTGACGACGGTGTTGATGAGGGTTAGAGCGGCATCCTCATTATAGATGCCGCCGCCACTGCCGGTGACGTTGCCGCCCATGATCGTCACCCCGGAGATAACGACCGTGCCCGCGCCAGGGCGGATGTCGAACACCCGATCGGAGATGACGCCACTGGCGTCAATGATCGTCTGATCAGGGCCCAGCCCGACGATGGTTAGCGTGTCGGTGATGTCCAGGTCGCCGAACAGGCAAGCATCCTCGCCGGTGCCAGTGCGGGTCAGGACGTAGGTGCCGGTCGTCAAGGTGATGACGTCGGCCCCGCTGCCAGCGGGGCACGCATCTGTGATGTTATCGGTATTGGCGGCAATGATGGCCTCGCGCAGCGAGCACTCGCCATCGCCCGGTACGGCGTCATTGGTGGTGGTCACGCCAATAGTGTCCGCGCGGACAACCGGCAACGCGCTGGTCAGCAGCCACAAGAGGGCCAGGGTCAAGCCCAGGCCGAGAGCAAAAGCCGTGAGTAACTTGCTGGTTTTCATCATACTTCTCCTTCCTTTTCTAATCGAGGCCCGGCCAGATTCCGCCGGGATACTAGTATTACAACGAGACTTTGGACAGAAGAGACGTTTACACACGCTCCGAGCGGATCGTCAGATCCGCGAATGCCTCAAAAGTAGTCCTTCTAGCATTGGATCTGGCGATCCAACGCGAGCAGGGAGGAAAATCTCGTTGTAGTGCTAGGCGTGAAACACAAGAGGCGAAATGTGAGGCGTGAAAATCTCTAATCTCTACTCCCCATTCTCCAGCCCACCACCTCCTTGATCCACACCCACAGGTCCGCCAGCGTCCCCTGCCCGACGAGCACCCCCCTCTTATCCCCCTTACAAGGAGGGAAGGCAGGCGGCGCATCGTCCTGCTCCGCGATCCAGTAGACGGGGATGCCGACCGACGCGGCGTGGTACCAAAACTAGGGCGATTCGCGCCAGTTGACTACTTGCAAGCCGGGGATGCGCTCAGAGTGAGAAGTGTTGCCCGTGGCAATGGACAGTCCGTGCTCCAGCGCTGTGGCCGCGATGAGAATGTCAGCGTCGCCAATCAGATCGCCCCGCAGTTGCAGATCGGCATAGATAGCAGCGGCACGTTCGGCGACAGGCTCCGTTAGAGGCAACACCTGACTAAGCCGACACAAGGCATCGAAAGCCAACTCCTGGCGCACAGCACTCTTGGCTCACAGGCCGCGCAGAATCTCGTAACGGGTGAGCACCGAGAAGGTAAACCACCGCCACTCATCCAGATAAGCACGGGCAGATTGCAATACACAGTCGTTGCGCTGCTTGAGGATCTCTGAGAGGATGTCAGTGTCGAGTAAGGTGGGTGCCATGCTTATTCCTGGCTGACGAAGAAGTGACTGCGGTCGAGGGCCATGCGCTCAATCTCGTCCACATCGTCGGGAGATAGGTCCTCGTAGACCTGGGCTGCCAGGCGTAAGATTTTGTCGGGGGAAAGTGTTTCGCGGGTGGTGGAACTCGACTCAGGTACGGGAATCACGACGACCAAAACTCGCTGTTGCTCGCTGAGAGGCAAGGGCCGATGCAGGCGCAATACACCACCTTCGTAGATGGCCTCCGCTGTTCGAGATACCAAATCCGACATAGACATTCAACCTCCCCCTACCAATCTTTGCAACATAGGAAGTATACAGCGGATTACAGATTGTGTCAAAGTTAGCCGCTAGCGGTCAGCGTCAGCGGTCTCCTCCGCTCCTCCAAGCCACTCCCACAGGTCCGCCAGCGTTCCCTGCCCGACCAGCACCCCCCTCTTATCCCCCCTATGAGGGGGGAGGGAAGGTGGCGCGTCGTCCGGCTCCGCGATCCAGTAGACGGGGATGCCGACCGAAGCGGCCGGGGCGATGTCGCGCTCCCAGTCGTCGCCCACCATCAGGCACTCGCCAGGCTGCCGACCCAGCCGCGTGACGATCTCGCGGTAGTAGGCCGGATGGGCTTTGGTGGCGTGCATGTTCTCGTAGGTGGTCACCAGCGCGTAGTCGAACTCGGTCACGGGTATGCCCGCCCACTCTAGCCGCTGTTCGATGGCCGAGCGGGGGAACATTGGGTTGGTCGCGATCGCTACCTGCAGGCCATGCTCGCAGACCGACTCGATCAGAGGGCGTGCCTCCGGCACCGGTCGTGTCAGCGCGCGCAGTTTGGGGAACTCCTCGGCGTAGAATTGCTCGAAGACAGGCTTCAGTTCATCCGGGTCGTATCCCAGCGCCGGGAAGAAGACGTCCGCAAATGCCTCCTCGTTGGTGGGCCCGGTGCCGTCGCCGGTCTCCATCGCCCGCGTGGCGCGCAGCAACTCGGAGATCAGACGCTCAGGAGGAATCAGGTGGGCCACGTGGAGGGTAAGCGCCTGGAAGTAAGCGGGGATGAAGGTCTCCATCGAATTGACCAGCAGCGTGTCGTCCAGATCGAAGAGGATGGCTTTGAGCATGGCGTTACTCCTTTATTTCTGCTACTTCTGCATCGAGGATCGTCGCCGCCTGGGGGTGACAGTGGCCGCAGCCGACGTAGGGGTCGCTCACCTCCACCTGGTGCTCGGTGCAGATGGCGTAGATCTCGATGTGGCGAACGAGCCCCAGCCAGCGCCGGACCACCCGTGCCTCCAACACCATGTTGGGGCAGGCATTGGCGCGCAGGATAGAGGGTACCGGGCAACGAGCGCACAGTTTGGGCTGCCACGGTTCTGAGCGCGGGTTGCGTCCGATGAGGCGGCACTCCTGGGTAGAGCGGCCGCGGTAGAAATCTTCGTAGTAGTAGGAGCATTCGGTGCCGGCGGGTGTGCGCATTTTACAATACCTTGGGCTTTGCGACGTGAAGAGCCAATCAGGCCCATAGCACAATCCGTTGGGATTACATCAGGTCATCGCAAGAGTCGGATTCTGCTAGTATACCAATGTCATTAAGATAAGACCTCCGAGGTCTCCGGTAGAGTCTCACAGGTGCAAACCACGTCGTATTTGCTGTAAATTCCTGTCGTGCAAGAGTCACACAAGACCTCGGAGGTCTGGGCGGCTGCTTAACTTGATGACATTAGCTAGTATACTCATCTCCTGGGTCTATGCAAATCCCTTCCAGGGGGGGATTCCGCGACGAATCCGCGGCCTACCAGGACTTGCTCGCTTTCCCAGACTGGGGTATACTCCGTTACGCACACGTAACCGACGGATCAAATCCTCTACGCACCGTCGCAGCCGGAAAGCTAGGCCTTTTGCACTTGGGGGGGGCAAGGGAAATGCACAAGAAAATCTTGATTGTAGACGATGAGGTTTACATCCGGGTGTTGTTAGAGCAAACGTTGGAAGACTTTGAGGACGCCGGTATTGAGTTGTTGTCGGCAGACGATGGCCTCGAAGCCTGGGACATTGTCCAGGCTGAGCAGCCCAACCTGATTCTCCTCGATGTGATGTTACCCGGCATCTCGGGCTACGACGTATGCCAGCGCATCAAGAGCGATCCTGATCTCCGCAATATTCACGTCATCATGCTAACCGCCAAGGGCCAAGAAGTGGATCGACTGCGCAGCATCGAAGTGGGGGCCAATGAGTACGTCACCAAGCCCTTTGATCCAGACTATCTCATCGAGCGCACATCCGATGTGCTGGGTGTCAGAGTGTAGTGGAACAGTTCTTTCCCCCGGTTCGCCGTAATATCCTGTTGGCCTTGCTGGTAGCTACTCCTGTCTCACTGCCGTTCTTAGTTCTGCTCTCCTCCCTCGTCGTCAGTTTTGCCCCTCGGGTGAGTCGCCAGTCTCGTCCGAACTACTACCTGACCCCTGCCGTCCAATTCCACGGTGCTGGAGGAAGAGGTGGATAACAGGCATCCATCGGTCGAGGCCGGGGCAGACGTGCTTGTCGAAGCGACGACTCTTCCGCCCGTGAGTCACCGTCGTGCTGAAATCCACCCGCCGTGGCGTGCTAGATGCCAACGGCTCGACTGAGGCTTCGACGCTGAGCTCAGCCAAAGTGCTAAGTCTCGACGATGGCCGTGGTGGACGAGGTCATGCCGGTCGCCTCTCGCTGCGAGCCATTTGTCCTGGCGCTGCGACTTTTGGAACGGGAACTCGTGGAGGTGACACCGCTGATCCAGGCTTGCTACTTGTTGAGCGAGGCCCTGACCACCTTCGGACACGCGGCCCAGCCGGGGATGCTGAAGGCGCTGGTGGAATAGTCGTATCCTAGCTTGAGTCAAGCTTGCCAGATTGACGGTTTGGTGTTATGGTTTGGGTATGACACCTGGAATCAAGATGTGCCTGTTGATGTCGAGCGAATTGTCCAAGATGGGGGTAACTGAGCGGTATCAACAGGTCTGCGCGGGGCAGGTGATGGCTCACCTTGTTACACATGGCACGCACCATGCTCTATGTTTCACAGCAGGAGGGCGATCTTGTGGCTGGAGAGAAAGTCCTGATTGTAGAAGATGAACGGGACATTGCCCAGCTAATGGTCACTATGATGCAAAGTAGTGGCTATCAGACAATCGTCGCTTATGATGGTGTCGAGGGCCTGAACCTGGCCCTGCGTGAACGGCCAGACTTGATTCTCTTGGACCTGCGTTTACCCAAGATGGGCGGCATGCAGGTTCTCCACGATCTACGTGAACAACAGGTGAGTGTACCTGTGGTGGCAGTAACTGCCTGGAGGTCGGAAGAGTTGGTCATCGAGGCGTTGCGGCTGGGTGTCAAGGACTATGTCAAGAAACCCTTTGCTCTGAAGGAGCTGTTGGAGGTGGCCGAACGCGCCCTGACCGAAGGGCGTTTGCGCCGCGAGCGGGACGCACTGACCGAGCAATTGCTGATCTCCAACCAAGAACTGGAACAGCGGGCTCGTAACCTGATGCTCATCAACCGCATCTCCACTACTCTGACTTCTTCACTTTCACTGGACGCCTACGAGATTTTGAACCTGACCGTCCAGCACATGGTAGAGATTAGCGGCGTAGACTACGGCAGTGTGCTCATCCTGGAACAGGACGGGAAACACGGGCTGATCGTCGCCGAGCATCCCACCCATCAACTTGCCGATCTCCGTTTGTCACTCCCTCGCGTGCCCTCGGTCCAGCGGGCGCTGGAACAGGGCACCCCCTACATGATCGAAGATGCAGCCAACCACCCATTCCTGGAGGATTCTCAGGAACAGATATCCTCACTGGAGATCCGTTCATTGCTCCTGGTGCCTCTGGTGGCCTGGGATGAAATGATAGGCATCCTGTTCCTGGCCTCCCTGGGGCAACCCCGTACATTCTCAGATGAGGAGAGGGAACTCTACCAGACAGTGGCTAGCCAAGCGGCAGTAGTCGTGGCTAATGCCCGACTCGTGCAAGATATCCAGGTGCAGAGGCGCGCCTTGGCCCGCAAGAGCCAGGAACTGACCGAGGAATCGAGCAAGCTGGATGCCATCATCAACAACGTCACTGATGGACTGGTGGTCACCGACCCTAACGAGCGCATCATCTTAAGCAATCCGGCCTTCCGGGAGATGGCTGGTCAATCACCAACTCGCTCGCTGCGCGGCCGCCTGCTGACAGAGTCCTCTCACGCAGCAGGTTTGCAGCCCCTCGTCGCCCAGGCCCTGCAGGAACCCGACCAGGTCTTTACCGAAAACCTGGAACTGCCCAATGGTCAGGTACTGAAGACCTCGGCCACTGCCCTGCACCTACCGCCGCCGCTCCTGGAGCCAGAGAGGGGGGAGCAGATCGCTGGCGTCGTCACCATTCTGCGAGATATAACCAGCGAGGTCGAGGTAGACCGCATGAAGACCGACTTCGTCTCCGCCGTTTCTCACGAACTGCGCTCGCCTCTCACCTCTATCCTGGGCTTCGCCAGCCTGATCGGGCGGGATTTCCGCCGTTGGATCGCCGCCCGCGTGACCACCGATAAGAAAACCCGCCAAGTCGCCGACCGCATCCTGGAGAATCTGGCCATCATTGAGGATGAGAGTCTGCGCCTCACTCGACTCATTAACGACCTACTGGACGTTGCTAAGATGGAAGCGGGCCAGGCCGAGTGGCCCGTGGCAAAGACGGACTTGGTGGATGTGATCCAGAGTGCCGTCATTGCCACCACCGCCCAAGCTCAGGAAAATGGTCTGTCCATCCAGGTCTACTTACCCCCCGACGGCTTGCCTCCGGTCTGGGGTAACCAGGATCGGCTCGTCCAAGTGATAACCAACCTACTCTCCAACGCTGTCAAGTTCACCGAGCAGGGCCAGATTGAGGTGCGAGGCTGGGAACTGGACGTTCGAGGTGGAACGCTGCACAGCCGAGGGCCCGCTCCCTCCCCCTACGGCCCGACGGTTCGACTGGGCCTTCGAGCCGAGCCTCAGGCCGAGGACTCAAAGTCCACGGCAATCGAGGATACACTGGCCGATCTCCAGTTCTCGGAGGGAGAGTGGGTGGTGGTGAGCGTCGCCGACACCGGTGTTGGCATGCAGGCTAGAGAGATTCCACGCCTCTTCAAAAAGTTCACGCAGGTAGGTGACATGCTGACGGGGAGGCCGCACGGGACGGGGCTGGGGCTTTCCATCTGCAAAGGGATCGTCGAGTACCATGGAGGACACATCTGGGTGAGGAGCGAGTTAGGCAAAGGTAGTATCTTCTCTTTCGCCCTGCCCATGATGCTTTTCCAGGAAGAAGCCCCGGAGGAAGTTGGGCTTCCCGTCGTGAGAGAGACCACCTCACCGGCACCCTCCGAGAATACGAGTGGCGCTGAATCTGTGACACACGCCAGCCGATCCTGAAGACCCAGGCAGGGAAGCCGATACTTTGCCAAAGGTGAGATAAACGTGGAAAGAAAGATTCGTCTAAAGAAACTCCTCCTTCCTAAGCAGATCACGACGCTCCTGAAGGACTTTGCGCCCCTGTTGGGGCCAGAGGTTTCCTTGGCTGTGAGTGATGGAACTGACCGCCTCCTGGGAAGCCACCGATCTTTCCCACCGGAGGTCGCCCATGCCCTCCGGAAGGCTGTGCCAGAAACGGCAGACTTCGTGACCACCTCCCAGGGAGCAGCAATGTCCATCTGCGTAGAGACACGGCGGGTGGGGCTGGTCATGGCAGCCGGCCCGCTGCCTCCGCCAGCCCAGACGCAAGCTGCATTGACCGCGTTGAGACGCGCCCTGGAGTTCTTGGTCGGCATCACCCTGGAGAAGCGAGCTATCGCCCGCGAGACACTGGACCGCTACCGGGAGATCAACCTGCTTTACAATCTGGGAGAGAAACTGGCTACCTGCCTGGACATAGACGAACTCCTCCAACGGGTGCTAACTGAGGCCAACCGAATCATCCAAGCCCACCAGGGTGCAGTCCTGCTCTATGACGAGTCAGAGAAACTGACCATCGCTGCTAGTACTGGGCTGACGGAGGAACTGGAGACGGCCATCTTGGAGGGACATGCGCTGGCGGACGAGGTGGCCCGTACAGGTGAGCCTCGGATCGTTAATGAGTTCGCTCATGAGGAACAGCAGATACCGCTCCTGGTCGTCCCACTGCTCACTTCTGAGCGACAACTCGGGGCCATCCTCCTGGCCGGCAAAGCCAAAGGAGCGATCTTCACGGCGGGTGACGAGAAGCTGCTATATGCCTTGGCCTGGCAGGCGGCTATCTCCCTGGAGAATGCCCGCCTCTTCGACAATGTGCGACGGCAGCGGGACGCGATCACCACGATGAAGCACTACATGGACAACATCTTCGCCAGCATCGCCAGCGGCGTCATCACCACCGACACCCAGGACATTATCACCACTTTTAACAAGGCTGCTGAGACGATCCTGCGCGTCCCGGCCTGGCAAGTGCAGAACCGTCCCTACTATCAGGTGCTTGGTTTCCTGCGCAACACTTCTCTCCCTGACCTCATCGAGGACGTGCGTCGGTACCGCACGTCCTACGTTGCTCAGGAGATTAGCCCTCACCTTCCGCAGGGAGAACAACTCCACCTGAACGTGAGCCTCTCCACGCTTGAGGGAAGCGGGGGAGAGACTCTGGGGGTAGCGATTGTGCTGGACGACGTGACGGAGAAGCACCGCTACGAGCGGGAACGTGCCCTGATCCGACGCTACCTGCCCTCCGAACTGGTGGATCGGCTCCCCCACGACTTAGCTGAACTGGGGCTGCACGGGGAGCGGCGAGCGATCACCGCTTTCTTTACCGACATCCGAGGTTTCACCAAGCTCAGCGAGATCAACCCGCCCGAGTGGGTCGTCGAGGTGCTCAACACCTACCATGCCATGGCCGTGGCAGAGGTCCGCTCCCACCGGGGCATCGTGGACAAGTACATGGGGGACGGAGTGATGGCTCTTTTCAACACACCGCTGCTGGAGGAAGAGGAGCACGCCTGGCAGGCGGTGCAGACGGCCTGGGTGTTGAAGGAAACATTGGAAGCCTACCACCGCCACACTGCTCTAGAGGAGCAGCTCTCCGTGGGCATAGGTATCTGCACAGGGGAGGCCGTGGTTGGTAACGTGGGAGTTAAAGACCGTATGGAGTACACCGCTATCGGGAACCCGGTTAACATAGCCTTTTTCCTGCAGGGGCAGGCGCAGCCAGGGCAAATCCTCCTCTGCCATACGACATGGGAAGCGGTACAGGACCGTGTGCTGGTCAATCCACTGGAGGCTCTACGGATCAAGGGGCAACAGTTCCCTACCCGCATCTACGAGCTGGCAGGCCTGGTTGATGCCAGGTGATCTACCACTAGGGGTCATACTCGTCAGAGCCACTCAGCTTTCCTTACCTCGCATCTGCAGCCGTTGGAAAACGACCACCCCGACGACAAAGCACAACGTCGAAAGAATCAGCGTCTCCCCCAACCGGAAGCCGACCTCCCGCAGTCCGCTCCCACCATCGTCACCACCTTGCCCTGCATTCGCGCGGATAAACAGCATCCGACGCGACCTGGCCTTGCCAGCTTGACAAGAGTGGCTTTCTAATGTATAATATGCGGTACATTGCATATATGTTGCACTGCATATAGTGAAGGCGGATAACAAACATCCGATGGTGAAATGAAGGAAGACGCGTATCGGCAAGTGGTCCGACTATTCAAGATTCTATCTCACCTGGCGCGGCTGTGCATCCTGGACGAACTGCGGCGCGACGAGGCATGTGTGTGTCACCTCCAGGCAGTGCTGGGGCGGCCCCAGGCCTACGTCTCTCAGCAGTTGCGAGTGCTGCGGGAGGCCGGGGTGGTCGTGGATCGCAAAGATGGTCAGCTTGTCTACTACCGGTTGAACGATCCACAGATCACGCAGTTGCTGGAGACCGTTCTGGGGCCAGCCGGTGAGAGAACACACCCACCGGGCTGCCCGTGCCCCCGGTGCGCTGGCTGTAATTCTGAGGTGTCGTGTGAGTAGCTTCGCCCGTCGCGTGTCTATCGGTGCAGGATTCTGGCTCGTGTAAATGAAAACTGGCCGTGGCAGCCATTGCTGCGGCCTTCTTTTGGGCGCGCAAATATGCAGAGAATCGCATATAAAGACAACGGAGGTGTAAGTTGAGCATTCTACAATACCTGGCAACATTGCTACAAACCGGTCTGGGCAGTCTGGCGGCTTACCTGGCCGCTCACGTCCTGCTGTGCCTGCTGCCTGCCTTTTTCATCGCTGGCGCGTTGGCCGCGCTGATACCCAAGGAGGCCATCACGAAATACCTGGGCCGGGACGCGCCCAGGTGGATTTCCTACCCGGCGTCGGCGCTGGGCGGGTTCGTGCTCGCGGTCTGCTCGTGTACCATCATGCCGCTCTTTGCCAGCATCTACAAGAAGGGGGCGGGGTTGGGGCCAGCGATCACATTTCTGTTCGTCGGACCGGCGGTCAACATTCTGGCGATCTCGTTCACCGGCGTGCAGATCGGGATGGACATCGCGCTGGCGCGGATCATTCTCTCGATCATCTTTGGCATCGGCATCGGCCTGCTGATGGCCTGGTTTTTCCGCCAGGATGACGAGGCACATAACAAGGCCACCAATGGCGGCCAGGCCTTCGCGCAAGGTGCGAGAGTATCTGGGGAAACGTGGCTCTTCTTCGCGCTGCTCCTGGGCGTGCTGCTCGCGGGCACATTACAGGTGAACGTGCTGACGAACAGCTATGCCACGTTCGCGCTTCCCGGCTCGTGGGCCAGCACTTTTCAGGACTGGCTGGACGGCGTAGTGCCGCCGAATGCTGCTCTTGGCATCGAGGGCGTCAGCGTCCACGGCGTGTTCCTGATCGGCCTGCTGATCCTCATTGCCGTCACCGCCTGGCTGGGGCTGAACAAAGTGGACGAAGGGTTCAACACCTGGACCTACGTGGCGCTGGGGCTGGTCACGGCGACGTTGATCGTAGCTTCTTTCAAGGTCGTGGTGGTCGCCGGTGGCCTGAGCGTGGGCGTCACAGGCAAGCTGATCGCGGAGATCGTGCTCATCACCGCTGTGTGGTGGATGGCCGCCAAAAAGTTCGACGCCTACGACGTCCAGGACTGGCTATGGGAGATGTGGCGCTTCGTCAAACAGATTATCCCTTTGCTTCTGGTAGGTGTATTCCTGGCCGGGATGGCGCGGGCGATCATCCCCGCGACGTGGATCGAGGCTATCGCCGGGCGCAATACCGTGTGGGCCAACCTGGTCGGCGTGTTGTTCGGCGTCTTCATGTACTTCCCCACCTTGGTCGAGGTGCCAATTGCCCAGACGTTCCTTTCGTTAGGCATGCACCGTGGGCCACTGCTGGCCTACCTGCTGGCCGATCCAGAGTTGAGTTTGCAATCCATCCTCATCACCAATTCGGTGATCGGCAAAAAGAAGACGGCGGTATACGTAATTCTAGTGACGATCTTCAGCACTCTTGCAGGGCTGATCTTTGGCTGGTTCATACGCTGATCCGCTATTCGCTATTGCTGATAGGAGGTTTCCTATGGAAATCAAGATTCTGGGTATTGGATGCCCCAAGTGTAAGCGATTGGAAGAGTTGGCCCGTGAAGCGGCTGGTGAACTAGGTGTCGAAGCGACGTTCACCAAGGTCGAAGAGATGAGCGAGATTATAGCTTATGATATCGCCAGCACGCCAGCGTTGGTGATCAACGAAGAGGTCAGGTCATCGGGTCGCCTGCCGCGCAAGGAGGAGATCGCGGAGTGGATTCGGGCTGCACGAGGTGCAGCAACGCAAGGTTTGTAGGAGGCAAAGCCCATGATTCAGATCAAAGTCTTTGGCACCACGCCGCCGTGCGCCAACTGCAAGCGTGCCGAGGCACAGGCGCAGAAAGCAGTGGAGCGGTTCCCCGGCCAGGTGGAGGTGGTCAAGCTCGACGCGCTAGGCCCAGAGGCCGAAGTATACGGCTTGATGACCACGCCATTGGTCGTCGTCGGCGAGGAGGTGGTCGGCACGGGCAAGGTCGTGCCGGCAGAGAAACTGGTATCTATCATCAGACAAAAACTAGGAGGCTAAATATGGTAAAACTGGAGGTCTTTAGCGGCAATCCGCCCTGTCCGGGCTGTGTTGCGCTCGTTGAACTGGCGCAGCGGATCGTGCCCAAATACGAGGACGAGATGGAACTCGCTGTCTACGTTGGTGAGGAGGGGATGGAAAAGTTCGAAGAGTACCAGCTCTTCTGCGTTCCGGCAGTCGTGGTCAACGGCTCGATTCGCATCGAGGGGATGTGCCCCAGCGAAGCGACGCTCAATAACGCATTGCGGGAGGGTGGGCTATGTCTAAAGTGAGAATCGAGGCATTCGTGTCGGTGCCGCCCTGCTCCGGCGGCGTGGCGGTCAAGCGATTGCTGAAGGAGATCGAGGCCGAGTTTGGCGACCAGATCGAGATCGTCTTCCACACCGGCCCCGGCGACAGGGAGTGGGAGGAATACGCTATCAGCAACGCCCCGGCGCTGGTCGTTGGCGACCTGGTCAAGTTTGTGGGGCTGGCGCCGAGCAAGGAGAGCCTGGTAGGCGCGTTGCGCGAGGCGGGATTGGCATAACTACAGGCCTTTTTTGCTGTTCAGCCGGTGATAAGGTTCGAGAGGCTCTTGGTAGAGGCTATAGTGAAAGCGGAACTATCCTCACGGTGGGTCCGAGAGTTTGTCCGCAAGCGGGGCGGCGTGTTGAACGTCGTCTGGCGGATGGTTTGCCGTGGCTGATGAGCCTTCTTCGATGGCCCGTCCGCTCGGATGGGCGCACCCGACAATCCCGAAGGTTCATATGCTTCGAGGCCGGTGACCTGACCATCTACGTGGCGCGGGAATTCCTGGAGAAACTGGAAACCGGGGTACAGCAGATGCCCTTCTACATTGACGGCTATGGGCGGTTCTGGCTGGTTTTCGCTGAGCCGTGGGGAGATGGGTAGGAGTAAGGTAAGGGAGGTGAGGCCTGTGGCATACAAAGAGTTGGGGCAGCAGATTGAAGAGCTTCAGCGCCGATTGACGCCAGCCTTTATCGAGGATGCCGTCGGCGCGCTGATGCGCCAAGGCGAGGACGTGGGCGGCGGCGTCAATGCCCTCCGATTGGTGAAACACTTGCTGGGCGGCCCACAACTGCGAGACGTGGAGGCCGTCTGGGCCTACGATCGGCTCAAGCCGGCGTTCCGTACTGCCTTCGAGCAAATCCCATCGCTCTACTACTTCGAGGGTGACTGATGAGCGGAGGATTGCATCTTCCCGGTGGGAAGATCGCGCAAATGAGGTAAGTATGGCGAAATTGAGTTCTCGTCAGATTCTGGCGGGGCGGTTGCCGGCCAGGATGCAAGGACTGGATGAGTTGTTCGACGAGATGTATGAGCAGGGGCATCGGCCGGGCGAAGCGGGCCTGGGGATGAAATTGGTCGAGCGCGCCCAGGCGCACAACTACATTCCTAAGCCAGCGGTGGATGACTTCGCCCAGGCGCTGCTGCGCGAATACCGCAAGTATGTTGACCAGCGGGCAGAGGGCAAGAAGCCCCAGCCGGTCAACTACGGGACGTGGTGCGGGCATCCGCGTGAGCACATCCCCTGGTTCCCCACCGTCGCGGCGGAACTGTGCGACGGGTGCGGTGTGTGTCTCCGGCTGTGCAAGAATGGCGTTCTGATCTCCACCCCCGATGATGAGGTCGAAGTTGTGGAACCGTTCAAATGCGTGGTGGGGTGCACTTCATGTGCTGACATCTGCAAGCCCAGGGCGATTACTTTCCCGCCGCGCAGCATCCTGGATACCTTTCGGCCAGGCAGATGAAATCGCGCTCAACGCAGTTCCGATCGGTCTTCGCAGACCGTGACCTGGGCTAGCGTAACGGTTGCGCAACCCGGAGCGAGATATTTCCTGGGGTGCGAAGATTGAACCTTGACAACTGAAACAAGACAAATTCTCACTGTGCTGGTATGATACTAATCACAAACCAACTAGTACTTGGCCACGAAAGTTTTGATATGTAAACTGGTTTGCGCGCTGGTTTTGTTGAGTTTAACGCTGGATGAGATTTGGCTCTTAAACTTACAAAATTAGCAGTTTTAGTAAATTTGGACGCTTCTTTGTGAACTTTTTGGCGGTTTTCAGCGGTTTTTCGTCAAAATCTCACTCAAAGGAATCAGTGCCTCGGCTCGCACAATATAGGCTTCAACTTATCAAAACTTTGTGGTAGGGTACTAGCACGGGAGAGTTCACAATGATTATACCATCTCAGATAAAACAGCAAACCGATGACACACTCGCTGACACGCTGGACAACGTCTTGGAGAAAGTGTTGGCGGAGATACCTCTGCGAGTCATCCCAGAAGAGGGCTGCACTCTACTTCGCTTATTCCCTATTGCTGCCACTGGCGTATAATTCTTGATAAATTCGGTAGTCTAAAGACACTCGCTCCAGATACTCCCGTGTTGACCCAAACCCAATCCAACGCAGCAGGTCGTCTCGGTTTGAGACCAGGGGATTCGCTTGCCAGGTATCCACGCTGCCGGCGCCGCCATTATAGGCAAGAACAGCCAGCTCCAGGTCGCCATCGTAGTAGTCGAGCAGGAAGCGCAAGAACCATGCCGCCAGGCGAACGTTGGCCTCCGGAGTGAAGGCAGCTCCGGGCGAGATGTCCTCCCCCAACTGCTCGGCGATCCAGTCCTGGGTTGATGGTATGACCTGCATCAAGCCCCGTTCTCCAGCGTAGCCGAAAGCCTCCGGATCATACCGGCTCTCCTGGCGCATGATGGCCCATAAGAGCTGCGGGTCTACGTCGAACTCTGCCGCCGCTGCTTCCACTGTGGCCGAATAGGGCCTCGGATAGCTCAACTGCCAGAAGGCCAGAGGGGCTCGCGGGTGATCTTTTATATACGCCTCGGCGATGGCCTGAGCCTCGACCACATAGCCCCTCGAGGCCAATGGTTCCGCCATCGCCAGGTCCACCTCCGGCGCACGCCGAAATCGAGCGGCCAACACGAATTCCTGATGTGCCAGGTCCTCGCGCCCAATCAACTCCAGGGCCCTGGCCTTGTCCAGAATGTCGTCACCTGCGGTGGCCAACGGTGGCGCTGTGTTCAGCCTGAGCTCATCCGCGGTGGCCCGCAGCGCCAGCCAATTCAGACCAAACCTGTCCAGCAGTGCCTCACCCTCAGCCTGGGCCTCTTCATTCCCTATTCTCTGGGCGAGGACGTAGAACCGGTATGCAGCGTCGTCGGCGAGATAGGTGTGTGTTCTCCCCAGGCGGGCATAGATGGGCAACGTCTCCGTCAGCCGCCCTTGCTCATCCAGCATCGTGGTCGCGGACCACCAGGCCACCGGGTAGGGGGAGTCCAGATAGAGCGCCAGGGCTTTGTCAGGCTCTTTCTCTTCCAGCAACTCAGCCTGGGCCAGTTGGCTATCCAGCGTATCAATCGTCCGGTAGAGAGATAGCGCCTCGTCGGGACGGCCAAGGCGCACAAGGACCCGGGCCATACCAAACTGAGCCGCCCCATCATCGGGCATCTCCTCCAGCCAGGCCTGATAGGTCGCCTCTGCCTCCTCATAGCGGGCCAGTCCGGCCAGTGCCTGTGCACGCAGGGGAAGTGCTTCGGGATCATCAATCCCTTGCAGCGTCTCCAGGGCATCACTGTACCAAGTGGCGGCGTTCAGGTCCTCGGCTACGGCCAGCGGATCATGCCCGGTGCGACGCATCCCGGTGAAAGCATCCGGTCGCTCGCCGAGGATATGGAGGTACTCGGCGTAGGCTCCCTCGTCGTCTCCTTGCTCCTCCAGGTAGCGCGCCAGTTCCAGGCGCAAGGCGACGCCCGTCACGGTCGTGTCGTGCAGAGCCAAGGCCGCTCGATACTCGTCTTCCGCCTCTGGCGCCTCGACGCTCGCGTAGTGACGCGCTATCGCGATGTGCGCCTGGAGGGCGGCCGGACTCTGAGGCCGGAAAGCGACGACAGCCTGCAGTGTGCGCAGCGCTTCCAGGTCTGGCATGGCGACCTCGGCCGCCCACAGCCGGGCATACTCCTCTATCTGCGGCAGCTTCTCGGCCAGCCGCTCATATAGCACAACCGCCCGCTCTGGCCTCGCGCCCTGGGCCTCGCGGTAGAGGGCCTGAGGCGAGCGCAGGTAGTCCCTGAAGGTTGCTATGAGCACCAGTCCTGCGAGCAGACCCACGAGGATGACAACCAGCGCCAAACGGTTGGAGCCCGATCGCCGATTCAACCCTTTTTCCTCCTCCTGTTCCATCACGAGCCTCCTACTCCGCTTTTCGACTCCATTTCCAGACTAAAGGCATGCAGTCGCCGGTCGGTGGAGCCGACGAAAAGCCTCCCATCGGCCACAGTAGGACCTGCCGCGATAGCGCCTCCGGTGCGGTAGCTCCACACCAGGGCTCCTGTCTCGCGGTCCAGGCCATAGAGATAGCCATCGTCGGAGCCCACAAAGACCAGGTCTCCCCACACTGCTGGCGTGGACCGGATGATGTCCTTGGCCTGGTATTGCCAGACGAGGCTGCCGTCCTGGGCACGCAGCGCGTACAGCCGGCCGTCGTTTGCGCCCACGTATACCAACCCGTCGGTGACGACCGGCGATGACTCAATCCCGTATTCCGTCTCAAAGGTCCAAAGCAACTGGCCGGTGGCAGCGTCCAACGCATAGAGCTTGCGATCAACGGAGCCCACGTAGACAGCCCCGGCGACGATGGCCGGGGTGGCCAAAATGTCCCCCCCTGTCCGGTGACGCCATCGGAGTTCTCCGCTCGTGACGTCCAGGGCGTACAGATAATTGTCGCTCGAACCGACGAAAGCTAGGTCTCCGGCCAGGGATGCGCCCCCCTCGATCCGACCGTCAGTCTCGTATCGCCATACCATATCGCCGCCCTCGGCCGTCAGCGCGTAGAAGGAGCGATCGTGGGAACCGACGTAGAGGACGCCATCACTAATCACCGGGGAACCAGTCACCCATCCACCCGTCTCGTATCTCCAGCGCATCTCGCCCTGCGCCTCGTCCAGCGCGTAGACAGCGGCGTCCCAGGAACCGAAATAGACCGTGCTCTCAAGAACAACCGGCGATGAGGTAATGTTGTCGCTCGTTTCATAATGCCAGATGGATTCTCCTGTATCGGCATTTACAGCGTGCAGGGTATTGTCGTCGGCCCCCACGTATACGACTTTATCGCTCACTGTTGGTGTTCCTCTGACATAGTCGCCCGCACGGCAGGACCAGGCAAAGGAAATAGAGACCTCAGTTGTGGGATTGACGCGCCCACAACCGACCAGCAAAGCCACCATCACGCAAGTCAAAATCTTGGTCTGCATCGGTGTTTCCTCTCTTACTCCTCCCCTTTATGCATACTGGGGCCACCTTGCACAACGGGGTGGTGGGTGGGCAAAAAGGGCTCAGGGTAGATAAAGCGCTCATCGCTTCGCTCTGCGCGCCCTGTGGTTTCCTATCTTTGCGAAGCAGCCCGCAGGGCGGTCAAGTGAGCCCAGGAATCAGACGGCAAGCACACCATTGTGAGCCAGTTGGCTCATGTGGGCTTTAAGGTGAAGTTGGGCATCATCAGACTTCTGAGGAAGCCAAACGTGATCCGCTTGAGGTTGTGCGCCCACTCGAACATAGCCGCGTAGAGAGCCAGAAATTTCTTATGGACACCACGGAAGGGTCGTAAGAAGTTGCGCAAGCCGGTCCATATACCTTCCATGGTGTTGCAATGGACTTCGCGGATGCCATCGCCGTCGTCATCTCGGGCCCACTCCTTCCGTGAGTGGCAGACTGTGGCATGACCTCGGCCTGTCTCAGCGATGTGCTGGTAGGCCGAATGCTCGTCAGTGTAGAGCGTCGTTGTTGGTTCGGTGTCGGCCTCGACCTGGGGCTGGATTGTCGTTTGCTGTGTGTTGTCACAGACGGTGAGATGGATTTGGTCGGATGTGCGTCCCACCACGCCCAAGACCGGCGGGCGGTCGTTTTCCATAGTTCCCAGCCCTGGGCGTTTGTTGGCCCGACGGCGGGGTGGGTCGTCCGGGTCGTCTGTTTGTACCCTTTCTCTCCGGCATTCTGGTACATTTCATCCGCTTCCGTCTCGGCATCGGTCAGGGGCGAGCGGGGAAGATGCTCTTTGGCCAGCTCCTGAATCGCATGACGCCGTTTCAGCAAGTGAGAGCGGTCAATGCCCAGTTCTTCGGCCAAGTGTTTTGTCGGTGTTCCCTGGACGACGCCGCGTATGATGAGGACGATGGTGACACACGAGTAGCGGCTTCCGCTCCAAATGGTATCAGTGAAGATATTGTGCACATTGCCGCATACTCGACACTTGTAGTCAAAGATCGGGTCTCGGTGTCGGTCATGGGGAGCCTGATCCGAAGGCAAGGGATGACCATTGCAGCAATGTAACCCTTCTGGGTGCAGCACTTTGAGCAAGAAATCACAGCAGCACTGCTCATCCATCAATTCATCAATTGGGAAAATCATCATGGGCTTTACTTCTGGGGTGACAGTTTGGAGGATTCATGCACAAGGACATTGTATACCATCTATCCCTTTCCTGCAAGCACCTTCACCCCGAAGCCCACATGAGCCAATCATTTATGTTCATCAGCGTTAATCTGCGTCCTATTCCCCTTGTCGGTTTGAGGCGAAGCTTCGCTGGGTAGTTACCACCGAACAGACATTCTCGCTGCCAGGCCAAAACTGGCCTGAAACGTAGGAAGGGGTTCCTTCTGTCTTGATCTTGAGAGTTCGACACGTCGTAACACAGCCTGCGTCTTGGCCAAAAGTTCGGCGAGGCTGAAGGGCTTGGTCATGCAATGGTCGACGCCCATATCCAGGCATTTTATCCTGTCGGCGCTCTTGGTCATAGCAGTGAGCATAATGATTGGTACCATTGAGGACTTGCGGATACGCTGGCAGACTTTAACCGTTCAGGCCGGGTAGATTGACATCCAAAATGATGAGGTCTGGCTCCTTGCTGGCGGCAAGCTCTACTGCCGTCTGTCCGTTCCCCACCGTGAGCACATCATAGCCTCTGGCCTCCAGATTGACCCGCAAGGTCCAGGCGCATCCAAGAGCTACCACCAGAATGCGAGCTTTGCTTTTGCTCATGCCTTGTCTCCTTAACCTGGGGCGCAGATGCTCTCGCTGGGTTCGCAGATAGAGGAAAAGAGCTGGCGTGTATCCTCATTTATCAGCTACAGCGCGGCATAGAATGTCACCGGGCGCATCCAAATCCTGGGTGAGCGAGCGCCGGTTGAGTAGCGAAGCGTATCGAAACCAAGCGAGCGGTTCTACAGACAACCCGCTTGGCCTCGATACGTCTTGGTTTCCCTTCGACAGGCTCAGGACAAGTGACAGGCTCAACCCAAGTCGCTCCTACTCTTCGACAAGCTCAGGACGACGCTCGGCCGGCATTGGATCTGACCCTTTCTCGACACTCTTCCAACTTCCATACGCGCCCAATGCCACCTTATCGGACAATCAGTGGCAGGTAGGCATGATACTTGGCCTCGCCGAACAGCGCGAACTGGGTGAAATGCGTCGTCGTGAAGGTCAATGCTCCAGACATCACGCGGGCCGGTTCTCCCAGCATGGCCCAGGGTCCCTCTGGACCAGTGCGCGTCCACAGGCGCAGCGTCTCCCGTTTCAGTCCAGTCACGTCCGTATCCGTATAGTTCATCGTGATCGTGAGCGGTCGGTTGAATTGACGCACATGTTCACCGAAGCGGGAGGCGGTCATCTCGAAGGCACGGTGCGCGAACAGCAGGCCACCAGGTGGGCTAGAGATAGGTCGTGTGTCTGTGAAGAGTGGCCTGAACTGGAAGCGCGTCGTGTCGGTCACAGCGCCGGGTGGGACGGTGAGCGTGACGCCGTATTGGTGACGCATCTGGCCGCCCTGGTTTGGCCCCAGCGCCATCGTGCCGTGGGGCAGGGTGACCACCGTGGTGACCGGCCCGAGTTGCATGTGGCGCCCGGCCCAGCCGAGCATAGCCACGTTGGTGATAACCGCGCCGGGCGTGATCGCACCTCCTACTCCCAGCCGATATTGGAGCGTGAGCGGCTGCCCGGCTTGCACCTGACCCTGCCAGCGCAACATCCGGCCGTCAATCTGCGTGCCGGTCAGCGTGCCGCTCCAGCCCAGGAAACGCGCCTGGTGGCTGAAGGGCAACGTGTCTGTCAAGGTGACCCAGCGCCCGTTCATTCCCCCGCCGGCCTGGTGCGCCAGGTTGATGCTGATCGTATAGGTCAGTACGTCACCTGGCATCACGTGGCGTGCCTGCACCTGCTTGGTCGAGCCGGCCATAGCGCACACTACACTGGTCACACTCATCGTGTTGTTCGTCGTGTCGGATTCTACACCGGTCGTGGCGATAGTCGCCGTGGTGGTCAGCAGTTCCCCCTCTGGCAATGTCTCGTCCGGCTGCAGGGTGAGCAAGACGTGGCCGCAGCATGCATCGGCCGGCCACTCACAGAGCGGCCTGACAAAGTACCAACTCAACTCGTTGCCACTGGTCACGTCCGGCGGGAGTGGCGCCCCCCAGCGATCCGTGGCAGTGACGAACTGTGTCCCCACGGGCAACGTGGCCGTCACCCAGGCGTCCGGCGCCATCTCTGTGCCAAAGTTAAAGTAGCCAATTCTGACCACGTAGGTCGAGTCGGCTGTGATGTGCGTAGGAGCCTGCATGTCCAGTGTGAGGTCTATCTGCCCGGCGGCAGCCGCAGTGGAGAGGCCCGTCACCATCAAAATGACGGCAGTTACTCCAAGTCCTACAGCTAGTGTGAGCAATCCGATGCGAGTAAGGCGTTTCATAGCAATCTCCTTTCGTTTTCTTCTTTTCCTTCCATTGAGAAATCTTTTTGTTATTCTTCCATTCAGTAGTCCAGCCCTGTATGGATTCGCCAATCAGTATGACGGAAGGACACCCAAAACCATACGGGTAACTGGAAAAATGTGGTATACTCAGGTCCGGGCAGCCCATATGGTTTTCGGCTGTTTTTACGTCATAAGATAAGAAGTGAAAGATCAATCGTTACGTGACAAACGAGCGCAGCCTGCTGGAACGAGCAAAGCAATACGACGAAGCGGCACTGGGGGAACTCTATGATCATTATGCCCCCCGCATCTATGCCTACATCTATCGGCGGGTGGGCGATGCTCACCTGGCGGAAGATATCACGGGGGATGTGTTCGTGCGGGTGATGCAGGCGATCCGAGCGGAGCGTTTCTGGCATACCTCGTTCCAGGCCTGGCTCTACCGTGTTGCGCATAACCTGGTGGTGGATCACTACCGCCGCCAGCCGCCAGCAGTCGAGTTGGAGTTGGATGAGCGGCTGGTGGCAGCCGAGGATGACCCGGCCTCTGCTGTGGCAGAGCGGCTCTCCCACCGGCGTCTTCGTGCTGCCATCAGCCGCCTCACACCAGACCAGCAACAGGTGTTGGCCCTGCGCTTCGGCGAAGGGATGACCGCCCGGGAGGCGGCCGAGGTGATGGACAAAAGCACGGGTGCGATCGAGGCTCTCCAACATCGAGCTCTAGCCGCACTGCGCCGTGTTTTGGAGAGAGAATAGAATGACAGCAGGAGTCTCTTTTGAGCAATCACTAGAACGTTGCTTGCAAGGGCTGGCCCGCACGGGCGATATCGAGGCCAGCCTGCGACGCTATCCTCAGTACGCCGACCGGCTGCGGCCGCTGCTCGAAATAGCTCAGGCGACCCGTCGCTACTACAAAGCTGTGCCGGAAGCGCCAGGCGGCCTGGCGGCTGGTCGGGAGCGGTTGCTGGCCGTGGTCGCACAACAGCGCGCGAGGAACGACTCAGCAACGTCAGCAACGAGAACTAGAACCACACGGGCAAAAAGTCGAAAAGTGAAATTCGCCTTCGTAACGAGACTCATTGCCATCCTGCTGGCTGTCGTTGTGGGCACGGCTGCCCTCGGAAGCGGGGTCGTCTGGGCTGCTAATGGCAGCCTGCCGGGCGACCTGCTGTACCCGGTCAAACTGGCAGCGGAGGACATTCGCCTGGCACTCGCATCTGCACCGAAGGATCAAGTAGACCTGGCGCTGCAGTTCGCCGAGGAACGAGCAGAGGAGGTTCAGGCACTGGTGGGGGCCGGGCAACAAGTGCCGAACGAGACTGTTGCTCGGATCGAACAGCGCATTGAGCGTGCGTTGATCCAGGCAGCCTGGGCCTCCGACGAGGAGATCGCTGGCCTACTGATGCAGATCGCCGGGCGCATGCACACCCAGGCGCAGACACTGGAACAGGCGCAACCCATGGCTCCACAGCAGGCGCGGGTCGGGCTGGAGCGCGCGGCGGCTGTCTATCGGCGGGGAGCGGAGGCTGCGGAGAATGGATTGAGCGATTTCCAGGCGTTCCGCTACCGTTATCGCCATCAGCAAGGAACACCAGAGCTGACGCACGAGTCGGGGCAGATGACAGCCACCCCAGAGGACGATCAGGAGCAGGGCCAGGAGCGACACCAGCGACGGGAGCAAGAGCGTACACCCGTCAGTACGCTGCATACGACGCCCCAGGGACCGCAGACAACTCCCAGCCCACAGGCCACGCCACAGGGTCCGCAAGCAACTCCCGGACCGCAGGCCACGCCCCACAGTCCACAAGCAACTCCCGGACCGCAGGCCACGCCCCACGGTCCACAAGCAACTCCCGGACCGCAGGCCACGCCCCACGGTCCACAAGCAACTCCCGGACCGCAGGCCACGCCCCACGGTCCGCGGGCAACTCCCAGCTCACAGTCCACGGCCACGCCTCCAGGTCCGTAGGCAATTCGTAAGCGTTCAGCCACCCTTGCGAAGGCTTCGCCGTGAGCGCCTGTTCTGAGCGAAGCCGAAGGGCTCAGCCGAACGGTTGCGAATAGCACTGGACGTTTAGGGTGAGTTTTGGGCCATCCTACACGATTTCCGCATCGTTCCTTCATCAAATCTTCATATACCCCGGATATACTATGCGCAAATCAAACAGAGGAGGTATTGTAATGAGGATGAACAAAGCAAAGCTGAACTATCTGCTGGATGCGGTGATTGGCCTGGCCTTTCTGCTCTCCGGCGTGACCGGTATAGCGTTCTTGCTGATGGGCTCCGGCGGTTACCAGGGAGGGCGCAATCCGGGCTTTGCGACGGCGCTGCTGGGCCTGAGCAGGGCGACGTGGAGCGACCTGCACACCTGGGCCAGCCTGGTGATGATCGTTGGCGTGGTTGTACACCTGGTACTTCACTGGAAGTGGATCGTCCGCTTGACCAAAAAGATGATGCCTTCCCTGCCACGTCGGGCCAACGGGCAGGTCACAAAATTATGGCGTAAATCGTTGGAGCAGTAGAAATTTAGTCAAAATCAAACAAACGGGAGGTACAAAAATGACAAAGAAAGTATTGAGTTACGGTGTAGTTGGATTGCTGGCTGTAGCGTTGCTGGCAGGAGTGGGGTACATCTTGCTGAATCCCACGGAGGCCCAGGCCGGCCGAGATTCCCCCACTGGTCGGGGGCAAGGTCGCGGGGCTGCGGTCGAGTTGGACGGCAGTGAGCCGGAGGTGTTCAATCAGAACGCGTACGGGCGCAGCGAGGTGATGCAGGGCCATGGAGCCTCCGGCGCGGGCCAGGGTCGCAATGAAACGACGAGAACCGTCGAGTGGGAAACCCTGACCGGAGAAGTGACCGCCGTGGACGGCGAGATCACAATCCAGACCGCCGAGGGGGAGGTGGTGGTCGGCCTGGGGCAGGCTGCGTACCGGGAAGGCTTCGCCCTGGAAGTGGAGGACGAGGTGTCCGTGACCGGCTTCCACGAGGATGGAGAGTTCAAGGCCGGCTCCGTCGAGAACCTCACCACCGGTGAAACGCTCGTCCTGCGCGATGAAACCGGGCGCCCGATGTGGTCGGGGCAGGGACGGCGCAAGAATCAAGCGCAACCGTAATAACTGTGGCCCGGAGATTGCAGGTAGGTCTCCGGGCTGCTTGTCTGGGGAGGGGGGCGGCGTAACTCGTCGCCTCTGCTTCCCTTTTTCCCGCATCGCGGTATACTTGGCAGGGGAGGCCTGCCGATGACGCGGACAACAAACATCCGCCAGACTATTCTGGTTGTAGACGATGAACCCGAGATCGTGCGGCTGGTGCGGGCCTACCTGGAGGAAGCCGGATTCCGCGTCGTGACCGCCTCCGACGGTGAGCAAGCCCTCTACGTCGCCCGCCACGAGAAGCCCGACCTGGTGGTGCTGGACGTCCTGATGCCTCGCATGGACGGGCTAGAGTTCACCCGCCGCATCCGCCGCGAGCGGAACATTCCCATCATTATGCTCACCGCTCGTGCCGAAGAGACCGATCTCATCGTGGGCCTGGAACTGGGCGCCGACGACTATGTTACCAAGCCCTTCAGCCCCAGGGAAGTGGTCGCCCGGGTCCGCGCCATCCTGCGCCGCGCCCAGGCCCCTCCCGAAGCCCCCCAGGTTCTCCGCGTCGGCTCGCTCACCCTTGACCGGACCACTCACACAGTGACTATATCGGGGCAACCGGTGGATCTGACCCCCACCGAGTTCTCCATCCTGGAGACGTTGATGACCACCCCGGGCCGGGTATTCAGCCGGGGCGAACTATTGGAAGCGGCGCAGGGGATCGCCTTCGAGGTCTACGAGCGGACGGTGGACGCCCACGTCAAGAACCTGCGGCGCAAACTGGAGCCGGACCCCGCCCACCCTCGTTATATCCTCACCGTACGGGGGTTGGGCTACCGTCTGAACCCGGAGGTGGGGGATGCATAGTCTCTTCTGGAAGGGGATGCTGGCCTTCCTGGCAGTCATCCTGGTGGCGGTCGGGGCGGTGGCGCTTCTGTCTGGGTGGGTTACCGAGATCGAATTTCGCCGCTATGCCTCCTCCCACGGAGGGATGTGGGACCGGCAGGTGGTGGAATTGGCCGCCTACTATGCCGAGTACAACGCCTGGGGAGGAATCCAGGATGCATTGCCTACCACTCAGGGAATGGGACAGCGAGGTCGTGGGGAAGGCGGCAGGGGTGATGGAAAGGGGCCACCGGAGATCTCCTTTCGGCTGGCCGACCCCGAGGGGCGAATCGTGGGTGACACCGACGGATTCCCCGACGGCACAGCCTCTCAGGCGGAACTGTCGTCCGGGATCCCTGTCGAAGTAAAAGATCAGGTCGTAGGCTATCTTCTTCCCTCTACCCGGACTCCGGCATCCCTGTCTCTGGATCAGCCCCAGACCCAATTTCTGACCCGCGTCCACACGGCTCTCTGGATCGCCGCCCTGTCCGCGACGGCCGTCGCGCTGATCGTCGGCGGGCTGCTGTTTCGCTCCATCGTTGCCCCCTTGCGCCGCCTCACCACCGCCAGCCAGGCCATCGCCGAGGGCGACCTCTCCGCCCGCGCCCCGGTCCAGGGACGTGACGAGGTGGCCCAACTGGCCGACGCCTTCAATCGGATGGCCGGGAGACTGGCCCGCGCCCAGGAAGCCCGCCGCAACCAGACCGCCGACGTGGCCCACGAACTGCGCACCCCCCTCGCCGTCCTCCAGGGGGCGCTGGAGGCGATGCTGGACGGGGTCTACCCCACCGATCGGGAGAATCTGCTGGCGGCGCTGGCCCAGGTACGGACACTGGCCCGCCTGGTGGAGGACCTGCGGTTGCTGGCCCTGGCCGACGCCGGGCAGCTCCGTCTCCACATGGCCCCGCTCGATCTAGGGGCCTTCCTGCGGGAGATAGTGGAGGCCCACCGGCTACAGGCCCAGAAGCGGGAGGTGAACCTGGCGCTAGAGATGCCCTCTCCCTTCCCCCTCGTCAAGGCGGACCGGGACCGGCTGGCGCAGGTGATGGGAAATCTGCTGGGCAACGCTCTCAGGTATGTGCCAGAGGGAGGCAGCATCACCGTGCGCGTGATGAGTCAAGGGCGGGAGGTGATCGTGTCCGTGGCCGACGACGGCCCCGGGGTGTCACCTGAGGACCTGCCCCACCTTTTTGAGCGGTTTTGGCGGGGAGATCGGACCCGGCGGCGGGCCACAGGCGGCAGCGGATTGGGCCTGACCATCGCCCGCAGCTTGGTCGAGGCGCAGGGCGGGCGCATCTGGGCCCAGAGTGTAGAAGGGCAAGGGAGCACGTTCACTTTTGCGTTGTCCGTATCAAGCGGGACGTAGCGCCTTCCCGCCGGAGGAGGGGTTGAGTGTCCACGCGCTGTGTTGCACGATAAGAGAAGAGCTTGTCCTGAGATGTTCTAAGTCTTGTCAAGAGCCTGAACCTTAAAAACCTACGAATAG
>CAZMOT010000003.1:0-58280 GCA_964568065.1 uncultured Anaerolineales bacterium | reverse complement strand
GTGGGCGCACAGTTCAGGGGGGACGAAGACGACCTCGTAGGTTCCATCAGGTCCCTGATCGAAGGTGCGGGAGATAAAGCCTCTGTACCAGAGTCCTTCGGCGGGGGAGATGGGCTCCTGCCAGGGCTGCTCCCGCTCCAGGCGGCCTGGTCCCATGCTGCGTATTTCTCCCCAATCGCGGGCGAAAACCCGCAGCGGCATCCGTCCGCCAGCAGTGAGCAACTGTTCTAGTGCCTGGCGTTGGTCATCGGGAAGCGCATCCCAGGCACCGGTGACGGTTTCGGGGGCAGCCATTGCCTCGGCCAGTTGGGCAGCTACGTCCCGCTGGCGGCTGGCTGTCGGTTCCACGTTCCAGAAACGAGCGATGACTCGCAGCCGGACTAAGTTGGTATCGAGCAGACATTGGTGGAGTGGGCGCATAGCGGTATTATAGCCCAACTGTGTGATACCACAAGGCATAGGGCAATTCCAGAGAAGTAGTTGTTTCATGGATGTTGACTGCAAGCGTACGCCAGCGTAAGAAGGCCTGATTGCGGGAATTGCTTAGGCTTTTCCAGCCTGATTCGCAAATATCTCGTGGTTAGAGAGCGTGCTGCTTGGCAGATTCTGGGGCGATCAGGAAACTGGAAAAGCCTGGTTGCGTATTTGAATGTGAGGGACTATAATTATCCATGTACTGCATACACCAAGGAGTGAAATAATGAGCAAAGATCGACGACCAATGCGGGTTCCGCCGGGTGATACGAGTGCGCTGTTGGCGTGGCTTCAGGATATGGCGCGCCAGGCACGCTTGGCCTGGCGGCTGTTCTGGGATCGGCGTGTGCCGTTGTGGACAAAGTTGATCCCGCCAGCAGCGTTAGGCTATGTTCTTTTCCCCATAGACATTGTCCCCGACGTAGCGCTGGGCTTGGGCCAACTGGATGACATTGCTGTGCTGCTGCTCGGGGTCAAGCTGTTCATCGAACTGGCTCCGTCAGACGTAGTGCGTGAGCATCTGCTGGCTCTAGGGGCGCGTATCAAAGAGTGGCGCGTGGTGGATGAGGATGATGGGCCTCCTGTAGTGATCGAGGGAGAGTACCAGCTAAAGGGACCAGAAACGCCGGAGGCGGAGTAGGCGTAGTCTGCCATCTACGTGAGTCCTTCGGTATCTCCGTTTTTCACTGTCCATTGCAGTAGCTGGGACCAGCTTTCGAACCCGCCTCCACACGCGGTTTTTGCCTCCATACCTCTTTTCCCCTCCACAGTTCGGCGTGGCTTTCAAGTCTGTTTGACAGATTCTTCCCCCTGTGGTATTATGGGGAACTGAACTTTAGCACTCTATAGGTGAGAGTGCTAAAGAGGTTGTGAGATGAAAAATGGATGAGTTGACACCTCGTCAACGGACAATTCTAGGCCTGGTCGTGCGGGAGTACGTGGAAAGTGCCTCCCCGATCAGTTCCCGCGCGCTGGTCGAGGGTTATGGTCTGGGGGTGAGCACGGCCACCGTGCGCAACGAACTGGCTCGACTGGAGGAGTTAGGTTATCTCACCCATCCGCATACTTCGGCCGGGCGCGTCCCCACGGGTAAGGGCTACCGTCGCTTCGTCACGCGGCTGCTGGGTGGGGTGGAACTGCCACTGCAAGAGCGCCGTACGATTGCCCACCAGTTTTACCAGGCGCGTCAGGACTTTGAGCAGTGGATGCCGTTGGCGGCTTCCGTGCTGGCTCGTACCGCTCGTGGGGCTGCTCTGGTGACCGCGCCTCAGGCCACGGAATCGTACCATAAACACCTGCAACTGATCTCTACTCAGGGGCAAATGGTGTTGCTTGTCCTTGTCCTGCGTGGGGGGGCGGTCAAGCAGCAGATGCTGACTTTGACTGAACCTCTCAACCAGGAAGCTCTCAACGAGGCCAGTGATCGGCTCAACCAACTGGGTAGCGGGCTTGCGGCCGATGAGATACAGGGCCGTCTTGATGAACTGCCCACTTTCGAAGCCGATATAGGCAGCCTTGTGGTTGACATCATGTGCCGTACCGACTCGCGAGCTGCTGGGGTGGTCTATCGTGATGGGTTGGGCGAAGTGTTGCAGCAGCCAGAGTTCTCTGAGGGGGAACAGGCTCAGGG
Source organism: uncultured Anaerolineales bacterium (assembly GCA_964568065.1). GTDB lineage: Bacteria > Chloroflexota > Anaerolineae > B4-G1 > B4-G1 > CAZMOT01. The sequence continues at coordinate 56,176 of CAZMOT010000003.1, read as the reverse complement.
ATTGGTGCGGGTGATGGAAGAGCACAGTTTTCTCGAGGCGGTGCTGGCCGACGCCCTCAGTCCAGAGGTGGGCAATGTGCGGGTTCTCATAGGCGGTGAGGGGCGTTGGGATGAACTCCGGGCCTGCAGCCTGGTGCTGGCACGCTATGGCGTGACTGGCTTCGTCACTGGAGCGCTGGGCGTCGTAGGTCCCACCCGCATGCTCTATGGCCGTGCCATCTCGGCCGTGCGTTTCGTCGGCGGGCTGTTATCTGACCTGGTGTATGATGTGTACGTGGAATAACGCAATAGCCAATGACCAAATGACGTGGTCGCAAGGAGGTCCAAGTGGCGAAGAAGAAAGAACGAGAGGCTGAGGTTGAGACCGTGGAGGAGGAGCAAGCGGCAGTAGAAGCAGAAGTGGTTGAGGAGGAACCGGAAGAGGAGCGCGACGAACTGGAGGAATTGCGGGAGGAATTGGGGAAGGCCGAGGCCCAGGCAGCCGAGTATCTTGACGGTTGGCAGCGGGCTCAGGCGGAGTTCTCTAACTACAAGAAGCGTCAGGAAGCAGAGCGAGCACAGATGATTACGCTCGCAAACGCGACACTGTTGCGCAAACTGCTATCCATAGTGGACGACTTCGAGCGGGCTATGATGACTCTACCCTACAATTTGAGTCAACTGACCTGGTGCGAAGGCGTCCTTTTGATCAAGCACAAATTGGATGCCATTCTCGAATTCGAGAGGGTCAAGCCCATCGAGACCGATGGGCAGGAGTTCAATCCCCGTTACCACGAGGCTGTGACGTATGAGGAGGTTTCAGGCTACGAGGAAGGTCAGATCATCGGTGAGGTACAGCGGGGATACATACTCGGCGAGCGTGTGCTGCGACCCGCGTTGGTGCGGGTAGCCAAGGCCCCGGCCGCCCAGTTTGAGAAAGATAGTGATAGTGATAGCGATACAACTGAGGACTAAGGAGTGATGTACAATGGGCAAGATTATTGGTATTGACCTAGGCACGACTAACTCAGTCTGTGCCGTGATGTTGGGTGGCGAGGCCACCGTCATTTCCAGCGCCGAGGGAGGACGGTTGTTCCCTTCGGTCGTGGCTGTCAATCCCACGACAGGGGAACGGACGGTCGGGCAGATCGCCAAGCGTCAGGCTGTCGTCAACCCCGAGAACACCATTTTCTCCATCAAGCGTTTCATGGGTCGCAAGTTCGACGATCCAGAGGTGAAGCGGGGGCTGGACTTGGTCCCCTACAAGGTCACGGCGGCCACTAACGGGGATGTGCGGGTCTGGATGGGGGACAAGGAGTACAGTCCGCCGGAAATCTCGGCCATGATCTTGCAGAAGATTAAGGCCGACGCCGAAGCCTATCTGGGAGAGGAGATCACCCAGGCAGTCATCACCGTCCCGGCCTACTTCAACGACAGCCAGCGTCAGGCGACCAAGGACGCCGGTCGGATCGCCGGACTGGAGGTGCTGCGCATCATCAACGAGCCGACTGCTTCCTCGCTGGCCTACGGTCTCGACAAGAAAAAGGACGAGACCATTGCCGTCTTCGACTTGGGCGGTGGCACGTTCGACATCTCCATCCTTGACGTCGGAGATGGTGTTTTCGAGGTACGTTCGACCAACGGTGACACCTTCCTGGGAGGCGATGACTGGGATCAGCACGTCATTGACTGGGTGGCCGACGAGTTCAAGAAGGAGCAGGGCATTGACCTCCGCGGGGACCGTCAGGCTCTTCAGCGGCTGAAGGAGGCATGCGAGAAGGCCAAGGTCGAACTGAGCACGGTGATGGAGACGGAGATCAGCTTGCCCTTCGTCACCGCCGATGCCTCCGGCCCCCAACACTTGCAGATGAAACTCACCCGCGCCAAGTTGGAGCAACTGACCGAGAATCTGATCGAGCGCACCATCGGCCCCTGCCAGCAGGCTATGGCGGACGCCAAACTGAAGCCCGCCGACATTGACGAGGTCATTCTGGTGGGCGGTATGACCCGCATGCCGGCCATCCAGCAAAAGGTGGCCGAGTTCTTCGACAAGGAACCCCACAAGGGCGTCAATCCTGACGAAGTGGTGGGTCTGGGTGCCTCAATCCAGGCTGGCGTCCTCGGTGGCGAGGTCAAGGACGTGCTCTTGCTCGACGTGACTCCGCTGACGCTGAGCATCGAGACACTGGGGGGCGTGGCTACCTCGCTCATCGAGCGCAATACCACCATCCCCACCCGCAAGGGCCAGATCTTCTCCACCGCCTCCGACGGCCAAAGGCAGGTGGAGATCCACGTGGTGCAGGGGGAGCGTCCCATGGCGGCTGATAACAAGAGCCTGGGGAAGTTCATTCTCGATGGCATCCCGCCTGCGCCCCGGGGTATCCCGCAGATCGAGGTCACCTTCGACATTGACGCCAATGGCATCCTCAACGTTTCTGCCCAGGACAAGGCCACCGGACGTGAACAGTCTATGCAGATTATCCCCTCCAGCGGCCTTGCCGACGAAGAAGTTGAGCGCATGGTACGGGAGGCCGAACAGCACCGTGAGCAGGATCGGCAGAGGAAGGAGGCAGTAGAGGTGCGCAACACTGCCGACAGTGCAATCTATGGTGCCGAAAAGTTCCTGCGGGAGCAGGGAGATAAGGTGCCATCCAATCTGCGCTCTGAGACGGAGACCAAGATCGAGGCGCTCAAGAGCGCCCTGGAGGGTGGCGATGTCAGCACTATCCGCCAGCGCACCGACGAATTGAGCCAGGCGCTGCAGCAGATAGGCGCTGCGATGTACGAGGGGGCTGGCCCGGCCGCCCCTCCACCGTCAGGGGGTGAGCCACCCGGAGATGGTGAGGAAGACGTTGTCGAGGGCGAGTTCAGCGAAGCCTAGCGAACGTGTAGTGAAATGAGCGGATGGGTAGCGAGTAGCGAGGTCCCCCTCGTTGCTCGCTGCTTGGTGGATGAGTATGAGTGGCAAACGGGATTATTACGAGGTACTGGGAGTCGGTCGCTCGGCGACCCAAGATGAAATCAAGAAAGCCTATCGAGGGCTAGCGCGTAGGTATCACCCGGACGTCAGCAACGCGCCCGACGCCGAGACCCGCTTAAAGGAGATCAACGAGGCTTACGAGGCGCTCTCCGATCCGGAAAAACGGGCTACTTACGATCGCTTTGGCCACGCCGGACTGAGTGGAACGGGTTTCAGTTTTGACTTCGGCGGCTTCCGTGACCCCTTCGAGATTTTCGAGGAGGTTTTCGGGCGGGGGTTCGGCTTTCGTACCTCCACCCGCCGCGGGCCACGGCGCGGCGCTGATTTGCGCTACGACTTGCCCATGACCTTTGAGGAAGCGGTCTTCGGATGTGAGAAAGAGATTGAGGTTACGCGCTACGAGGTGTGCCCCGGGTGCAAGGGTAGCGGAGCTGAGGCGGGGACGTCGCCGGTCCGCTGCTCGGAGTGCAACGGCACCGGGCAGGTGCGGCGGGTCCAGCGCTCCATTCTGGGCTCCTTCGTCAGCGTCACCACCTGTCCCGTCTGCCAGGGCGAGGGGGAGACGATTCCGATTCCCTGCTCCAAATGTAGTGGCAAGAGACGGGTCTACATCACCCGCAGGCTCTCCGTCACCGTCCCGCCAGGCGTGGATCACGGCACCCAGGTCCGGCTGGCAGGTGAGGGGCAGATTGGGGAGCGGGGTGGTCCCCCTGGTAATCTGTACGTCGTCTTGGATGTGGAGCCACACCCCATCTTCCAGCGACGCGGCGACGACATCCTGGTCGAATTGCAGATCAACGTCGCTCAGGCGGCGCTGGGGGCCGAGGTGAAGGTGCCCACTCTTGAGAGTGAGGAGGAGATCACCATCTCTGCCGGGATACAGAGCGGCACCGTGTTACGGTTGAGAAACAAGGGGGTGCCTCATTTGCGAAGCAATGGGCGGGGAGACGAACTGGTGCTGATGCGCGTTACAGTTCCGACCAAACTCTCCCGCGAGCAGAAGCGTCTCTTCCGGGAACTGGGCGAAACGTTAGAGCCAGAGACCGTCTGGCAAGAGAAACGTAGTTTTCTGGACGAACTACGGGAGTTACTTGGCCTGTAGCGCCGTCTGCTACTGGTTGGGAGAACAGACTTTCATGGCTGCAAAGAAACCTATCCAGACAACCATCATCGGCTGTGGTGGAATGGCCCGCCATCACATCCAAAGTATGTTGCAGCAGTTGGATACGACCCACATCAGCATGGTTTGACCGATGACGTGCTGGCCCAGACCGACGTCCTGATCTGGTGGGGGCACATGGCACACGATAAAGTCCAGGATGAGGTCGTGGATAGGGTGTATGGGCGCGTGTTGGACGGGATGGGCCTGATCGTGCTGCACTCAGGACACTAAGTTCAAGAAGCTGATGGCTACTTCCTGTGACCTCAAGTGGCGTGAGGCAGGCGAGAAGGAACGCATCTGGGTGATTGAGCCGGGACATCCCATCGCCGAAGGTCTGGGCGAGTATTTTGAGATTCCCTATACAGAGATGTACGGTGAGTGCTTTGATATCCCCGCGCCCGATACGCTGGTCTTCGTCAGTTGGTTCCAGGGCGGCGAGGTTTTTCGTAGCGGGCGCTGCTATCACTGTGGCAAGGGCAAGGTCTTCTACTTTCGCCCCGGTCACGAGACTTACCTGATCTTCCATCAGCCTGAGGTGCTACGTGTCATCGCCAATGCCGTGCACTGGGCTGCACTGGTGGACGGGCCTCAGGTCAGATTTGGACATTTTCCCAATCCTTTGGAGCCAATCGGTCAATGCTGACTTCCTGATCCAACATGGAGTGGCTTGAGGTCAGTGTGACGGTGGAGAACGAGACCGCGGAGGCGGTGGCCGAGGTGCTTTCGCGCTATGCCTATCGTGGGGTAGTTATCGAAGCCGGGCCCAGCGGTTGGAATGCGGGCCCGGTGATTGTTAGGGCCTACTTACCTGCCGACGACCAATTGCGGGACAACAAGCGCCGCGTCGAGGAGGCGCTCTGGCACCTGGGTCAGATCCAGCCTACTTCTGCGCCCACCTTCCGTCCTATCGCCGAGGCGGACTGGGCAGAAGCGTGGAAGGAGCGGTTGAATGTCCTGCACGTAGGCCAGCACATCGTCATCCGGCCCTCGTGGCGCGACTACGCGCCCGCACCTGGGGACGTCGTCATCCAGTTGGACCCCGGAATGGCCTTTGGTACCGGTCTGCATCCTACGACGCAGATGTGTCTGGTAACGCTGGAGAAGTTGGTACGCCCGGAGGCAGAAGTGCTCGACATGGGTACCGGTTCCGGCATCCTGGCGATTGCGGCAGCCAAGTTGGGTGCTGGGTGCGTGCTGGCGGTGGACAATGATCCTGCGGCGGTCAGAGCAGCACGGAGCAACGTGGTCACCAACGAGGTGCAGGAGACTGTAAGCGTGATGTGCGGGTCTCTTGCAGATGTGTCGAGGGGTTACGACGTGGCAGTGGTCAACATCCTGGCGAAGGTCATCGTGGAGATGATGCAGGAGGGGCTCGCAACGCGGGTGCGCTCTGGGGGGGTACTAATCGCCGCCGGAATCATCGCTGATCAGGAGCCAGAGGTCATTGCGGCACTGGAGCGAGGCGGGCTTACCCTAGTAGAACGGCAGCAGAGAGATGACTGGGTATGCCTGGTGGCAAAAAGAGGTTACCGCTCTTCTTGCTGCTGAACGGAGCGTTTATATCGGTAGGTGATTCGACCGCGTGTTAGGTCGTAAGGAGATAGTTCCACCCGCACGCGGTCGCCCAGCAGGATACGGATGTAGTACTTGCGCATTTTGCCAGAGAGGTAAGCCAGTATCACGTGACCGTTATCAAGCCGTACACGGAACTGAGTGGCTGGAAACGCCTCAATGACGGTGCCCTCCATATCTATCTTGTCCTCTTTCTTTTTGCCCATTCAGTTTACCTCTTCGCATTGGCTGCGACGGTTAGGAAGCATACAGCACTCTATAGGTTGGCCTCTGCCTCAGATGCGACGCCAGGAGCGGGAACTCTGGTGGGCTCCACCGCTTCCTCATCGGGAGCTAGGGGAACCTCTATTTGAGGTGCTGCCTCGTTTGCAGTGACCTCTTCGGCATCTTCCTCGCCCGCTACTTCCTCTGACATTGTCGTCTCTTCCTCAACCGCTCCGCTGGTCGCTACCTTTGCCTCTGGCGCCGCGGTCTTTTCCTCGACTGCTTCGTCGCCCACGGCCTTCGCCTCTGGCGCCGCGGTCTCTTTCTCGACTGCTTCGTCGCCCGCGCCCCCCGCCTCTGGCGCCGCGGTCTCTTCCTCAACTGCTTCGTCGCCCTCAGCCTCCGCCTCTGGCGCCGCGGCCTCTTCCTCGACTGCTTCGTCGCCCGCGCCCTCTGCCTCTGGGGCTATAGCCTCTTCCTCGACTACTTCGTCGCCCGCGCCCTCCACCTCTGGGACTATGGCCTCTTCCTCGGCTGCTTCGTCACCCACGCCCCCCGCCTCTGGCGCCGCGGCCTCTTCCTCGGCTACTTCGTCGCCCGTGAGTTCTGCGGCTTCCTCTTGTTGGGCTGCTTCAGCCGCTGCTGCCTGCTGCTCTGCTACCCAACGTTCCCACTCATTCCGCCGCACTTGCTTGGCGCTCAGGGCGAGTCGTCTTCTCCGGCTATCTATGCGAATGATCTTCACCAGCAGCGTTTCGCCGGGATGAACGATGTCCGAGGGGTTAAGTTCTGGTGTGCCGATCATCTCGCTGGCGTGGAGTAGTCCTTCCACTCCGGGGTCCAGTTCGATGAAAGCGCCGAAATCTAGCACACGGGTGACACATCCCTCGACCAACTGGCCTATCTGATACTTGTCGTCTACCTGAGTCCAGGGATCGGGCTGTAGTTTCTTGAGGCTGAGCGCGATTCGTTTCCGCTCGCGGTCTACGTCGAGCACGTAGACGTCCACCTCATCGCCGACCTTGAGCACCTGGTGTGGATTGTCTACCCGGCTCCAACTGAGTTCCGAAACGTGGATCAAGCCGTCAGCCCCACCCAGGTCCACGAAAGCACCAAAGCTGGTGATGTCGGTGACTCGCCCACGTTGCGTCTCCCCCTCGGTTAATTGGGCCATGACTCGCTCGCGCTGTAGTTCCTGCCAGGCGCGCAGTGCTCGCCGTTGGGAAAAGATCAGGCGACGGCGACGGCGATCCACTTCTATGATCTTGAGGCCGAGTTGCTGCCCGACTATGTCCGCCAGGCGTCGGCGGCGCTCTTCTTCTGACAATCGTCTGGGCAGCCCTACGATTTGCGAGGCAGGGACGAAGCCGCGAATTCTACCAAATTGAACCACGAGACCGCCGCGGTTGTGTCCGGAAACCTCGCCTTCGTAGAGTTCGCCTCTCTCCATCATCTCCTCAGCCCTGAGCCAGTCCTGTTGCAGCCGAGCCTGATGGATGGACAAGATGGGATGCCCATCCCTATCTTCTGGTCGGAGCACTAATACTGTGACCGTGGTGCCGATCTGGATTGCGGAGCGGGTTTCCTTGTCCAGGCGTGCCAGGTCTTCAGCGGGGACGAAGCCCTCTCGCTTAAGGCTGACGTCCACGACCAAACCACGCTCGTTGGTGTCTATCACGACACCGGTGCAGAGGTCTCCGCGCCGGGGTGCCTGATACTCCGCCAGATACTCGCCCATGCCCTGGTCACTCGGACCTTGGCCAGCCGGATCCTGGTCGGTCAAGTTATGGTCAGTTGGACCCTGGTGGGTTGAAGCATCTGCATTCACGTCTACCATGAATCTAGGTTACTCCTCCTGAGATACTGCCCTCCGATGAGAAACCCGGCACTACCTGCACTTGGAATAGGTGCGGGCGATGCCGGGTTCGGGGATCACGCCTGATATTAGACGGGTACTTAATCGGGTCGTCTTATCCCTGCCTACCTCGCAAAAAGGCCAACAAGTAAGAGACGGTTCGGCGTCGCCGTCCGCACGAACAAATAAAGGGCAGTATCTCGAATGTGCGCGTATTCTATCACGTCGTGGGGGAATGTCAAATCAGATCTGTAAGTGGGATTAATTGCGGTATCCCTCCGATGCGCTCTTTGGCAGACTCTTCCAGGTCGGAGAGAGCACCGGGTACGTTCAGGGGATTTCATGTTTTCGGCATCACTTCACACTACCTGCGCAAAATCCGCCGACGTTACGCCAGGGCTTTCGATACTGTGCTCCTGGTAGAAGCGGGCGACGGCCTGCTCCACTTCCTCGACCCGTACGTCTACCAGCGCCGCCTCCAGGTCGGTCAGTCTCTCTTCTGGGAAAAAGAAAAAGTCCCCCGAAAGAGACACCGCAGCGATGACACCGTCCTGCACCTCGGTCGTAGCGCGTATGAGGCCGCCGGACGCCTTGTGCATCTTACGCCTAACCTGCACGCCAGCGCGGATCTTTACCTCTCGGTCGGTACGGGGATGCCTTTTCTGATGGAGCCACTCATCGGTGAGGAACTGCGCCGCCAATTCGTCCGCCTGGGCGCGCCATTCCTCGTCCACCTTCGTGTGCTCCTCCAGCGGGCCCAGCGTCTCAGCGAATTTATCCGCCATCAGCGTCCATAGTTCATCGGTCGGTGGCACCTCGCCAATCTCTCGCTTGATGGTTGAAAGGTTCTCGTAGATCGTCTTGTAGACCTTGTCGCGGAACTTCTCGTCGGGCACCTTCAGCACGCGGGCCATCATCTCGTAGTCAAAGTCCACGATCAGATTGCCGACGAGGACGATGTATTCGCCAATCTCGGCCACGCCGTTGCCGGAGACCTTGCGCCCGTTGGCGATGATGTCGTTGACCGGTTTGTACTCGGCGGGGATGCCCAGCGCCCGATAGGCCTCGATGGGGGCCTGGAGAAACTTACGGTAGAAGGCCTCTTTGCTGGCAGGGGCCAAGGGGTTGTCCTTGCGGATGATTAACTGATAGAAGAGCTGCTCGCCGTCCAGGTAGACCGCGCCACCGCCGACTTCTCGCCGGAAGATGGGAATGTCGTTCTCGCGGCAGAACGCCACGTCCACCTCCTGCCCCACGTCCTGGAAGTAGCCACTGCAGACGTAGGTAGTGGCAGGGGAACAGAGGATCACCCCCTCGCGGCCCAGGCGGGGCAGGGCGTGATAGAGAAGTTGGGAATCTTGCCAGGATACGGTTTTGAGACGATAGAGTTTCATTCAGTGTGCCTTCTGTTATGATTTCGGATTTGGCAGGGGCGCAGCAGCACAGATCGCGGAAGTCGGACAATCAAGTTCCCAAATCATCAATCCGCCGATCTTAAATCCTCCAGTTCAGCCAGTACTGCCTCCACGGCCCGGTGGATGGCATCTACCACCGCAGGCGTGCATCCCTCACCGAACGTCAGCACGTCCTCCACCTCGACGGCGATGATGACGATGGCTTCATCGTCGGGCAACGTCATGCCCAGATTCCTACCCAGGGCCAGTGCGCCGGGCAGGGAAAGATCGTGCGTCGAGCTCGAATGCAACGATACCTTCAAGTCATTGGGGGACAGACGATAAAGATCGCCCGGTTTGCCGTCGCGGGTCTGAATTGCATCCACCATGATGATCCGTTCGTAGCCAGCGACGACGTCCAGCAACCGCAGCCCTCCGACGCTCGCTTCGGTGAGAGTCACGTCGTCCTGTGAACAGTGCTTCGCCACTGCTCGCGCCACGTGAATCCCGACTCCATCGTCGCTCAGGATCGGATTACCCAGGCCCAGCACCAATATCTTCAAAGCAATCGCTCTCGAAAAGGTAGATTGGTAAGCTGGTAAATCGGTAGATTGGTCTCCCTGACTAATCTACCGGATGGTCTTGCCGCCCAGCATATCCACGATGTCCATAGCCTTTCCACGGCTGCTGATCACATTGCCATCGATCTCCAGACCGACCTTGTGGATTAGCCCCAGGATGTTGTGTTCAGCGGGTGGCGCATCCGGCCCCAGGTCGTGTACCTGGACGGTGAACTCGCGCACTAGTTGCGCCCACTGAGGGGCCTCCGCGCCGGAGATCCAGCCCCAGTGGAAGCGTTCCTTCTCGATGCCGTACTGCGCCAGCAGCGCCTCCACCAGCGGCATGCGGCGGAAGGTCTTGTAGTTGCCCTCCTGATAGTGACAATCGCCGGGCGGGTGGCAGCCTGAGACGATGAGGACGTCGGCTCCCTCGGCGAAGGCCTTGAGGATAAAGACCGGGTCTATGCGCCCCGAGCACATCACGCGGATGATGTCCACGTTGGACGGCTGCTCCATGCGGGAGATACCGGCCGTGTCGGCTGCGGCGTAGGTACACCAGTTGCACAGAAAGCCGACGATTCTCGGTTCAGAGTCCGTACTGTTCATGAGCGTACTCCTTCAGCAGGTTGCGCCGCAGGCATGCGGAACAGCCCCTCGATCTGAGCCAGGATCTGCTGATCCGTGAAATGCCGCGCCGTGATGGCGCCGGAGGGGCAGGCTGCTGCGCAGGTGCCGCAGCCCTTGCACAGCACCTCGTTGACGCGGGCCACGCCCTTTTCACCGATCTCCTCGATGAAACTGATGGCGGTGTAGGGGCAGAGCGCGATGCAGGTCTTGCAGGCGGAGCAGAGTTTCTCATTCACGCAGGCGACGGCGGGCGAGATGGTCACTTCCCCCTTACCCAGCAAAGCCAGGGCCATGGAGGCCGCCGCACCGGCGTGAGCCACTGTATCCGGCACGTCTTTGGGGCCTTGGGCAACGCCGGCCAGGAATACCCCATCGGTGTTGGTCTCCACCGGGCGCAGTTTGGGGTGCGCCTCGGCGAAGAAGCCGTCCTCCGTGCGGCCCAGGCCGAAGAGCGCCGCCACCCGGTCGGCGTCGTGCGGGGCCTCGATGGCCGTGCTGAGCACGACCATGTCCACGTCCACGTGCACTAACTGGCCCAGGTTAGCATCCTCTCCCCTGACGCGCAGTTTGCCGTCTGGTAGCACCTCTACCCTGGCGCCCCGGCCGCGCACCATACAGATGCCCTTCTCCTTCTGCACCCGCTCGTAGAACTCCTCGTAGGCCTTGCCGAAGGTGCGCATGTCCACGTAGAACTCGTACACCTTGGCCCCGGTTTTATCGTGCACCAGGTGGGCCTGTTTGAGCGAGTACATGCAGCAGATGCGGGAGCAGTAGGGATGCGCGTTGTGGTCACGGCTGCCGACGCAGTGGATGATGGCCACGCGCTCGGGCTCCCGGCCGTCGGCGAGCAAGATCTTGCCGCCCGTCAGCCCGCCGGCATTGGAGAGGCGCTCAAACTCCATACCGGTGATGATGTTGGGCGACTTGCCGTAGGAATACTGGGAAAGCTGGGTGGGATCCCACATCTCGAAGCCGGTAGCGACGATGATGGCCCCCACGTCCAGCTCGACGATCTCGTCCTGCTGGTCGAAGTTGATCGCGTCAGCCTCACACAGCATCTGGCAGGCCGCGCAGGCGTCCGCGATCTCGCCCTCGGTGCGATCGTTCTGGCGGAAGCGAATACAAGAGTCGGTATCAATGACCGGCACCTGCGGCACCGCTTGCAGCGAAGGCACATAGATGGCCGAAGTCGGCCCCAGCGGCTTTGCCTGGTAGACCCCCGCTTCTTCCAGAGCGATCTCGATGGCGCCGGTGGGGCAGACGATAGTGCAGGCACCGCAGCCGATGCACTGGCGGGTCTTTTCCAGGAAGGGCGGCCCCACCCGCCGTTCGATGCCCCGCTCGGAGAAGTTCAGCACGTGGGCTTGGACCAGTTCGTCGCACGTGCGCACGCAGTGGCCGCAGAGGATGCACCGCTCGTCGGGGGTGTCGGTGGGGAAGGGTGGTTCCGTGATGCCGTACTCCCGTGCCAGGTCCTGCATCACCTCGACGTTGGGCGTGCGCGAAAGCAGCAGCCCCAGGATCACCTTGCGCGCCTCGACGACGCCGGGGGAACGGGTCAGCACCTCCAACCCTTCCTCGGCCGGGTAAGTGCAGGCGGTCTGCAGCCCTGTCCTGCCCCTGGCGACGATCTCCACCGTGCACAGCCGACAGCCGCCGTAGGGCGTGAGAAGAGGATGATAGCAGAGGGTAGGTATTTCGATCCCGACCTGCTGAGCGACCTCAAGGATGGTCTGCCCTTCCTCGCCTTGAACTTCTTGTCCATCAATGGTGAAAGTAACCATGGGTCTTCTCCTACCGCACAGCGACTGCGTCGAATTTGCATAGATCACGGCAGACGCCGCACTTGATACACAACGCCTGGTCAATGACGTGTAGCTCTTTCTTCTCCCCGCTGATCGCCTCCTGGGGGCACTTGTGGAGGCAAACTCCGCAGCCGGTGCACAGATCCTCGATGATGTAGTACTCGATCAGCGCCTCACAGACACCAGCCGGGCAGTTGTGGTCTACAATGTGGGCCACGTACTCATCGCGGAAATAGCGCAGCGTGCTGAGGACGGGGTTGGGTGCCGTTTGGCCCAGGCCGCACAGCGAGGTGTCTTTCACCACGTGGGCCAGCGACTCCAGCACCTGCAGATCGGCCATTTCCCCCTCCCCCTCGGCGATGCGGGTCAGGATAGCCAGCATTTGCTTGATCCCCTCACGGCAGGGCGTGCACTTGCCGCACGATTCGTCCTTGAGGAAGTCGAGGAAGTAACGGGCGATGTCCACCATGCAGGTGTTCTCGTCCATGACGATCATGCCTCCGGAGCCCATGATTGAGCCCGCCTCTTTCAGATGTTCGTAGTCAATCGGCAGGTCGAGCAGTTTCTCCGGGATGCAGCCGCCCGATGGCCCACCCGTCTGCACCGCCTTGAACTGCTTGCCATCCCGGATGCCCTCACCAATGTCGAAGATCAACTCCCGCAACGTGATACCCATAGGCACTTCGACCAACCCGGCGTTGTTGACCTTGCCCACCAGCGAGAAGATCATTGTCCCTCTACTAGTTTCGGTGCCGATCTGGTTGAACCAATCTGCACCTCGGTTGATAATGACCGGGATATTGGCCCAGGACTTGACGTTGTTGATGTTGGTTGGCCTGCCCCACAGGCCGCTTTGGGCTGGGTAAGGCGGTCGCGGCCGCGGATCACCGGCATGGCCCTCGATAGAGGCCAGCAGCGCCGTCTCCTCGCCGCAGACGAAGGCGCCAGCGCCTCGGGTGATCTCGATGTCGAAGTCGAACTCCGATCCCAGGATGTCCTGGCCCAGCAGGCCATACTCCCGTGCCTGCTCCATCGCGATGTTCAGATTTCGCAGCGCCAGGGGGTACTCGTCGCGCACGTAGATATGGCCTTCATGCGCGCCGATGGCGTAGGCACCGATGGTCATGCCCTCCAGGATAGCGTGCGGGTCACCCTCCATCAGGCTGCGATCCATGAAGGCGCCGGGGTCGCCCTCGTCACCGTTAGCGACGATGTACTTGACGTCGCCTGGGGCATCGCGGGTGAACTCCCACTTGCGGCCGGTGGGGAAGCCAGCCCCACCACGGCCTCGTAACCCCGATTTCTTGACCTCCTCGATAACCTCCTCGGGGGTCATTGAGGTGAGCGCTTTACCCAACGCCTGGTAGCCGCCGACGGCGATATACTCCTCGATATTCTGGGGGTTGATCAGCCCGCAGTTGCGCAGTACGACGCGCATCTGCTTGCCGTAGAAGGGAATCTCGCTGTAGTGAGGTACGGCCTTGTGGGTCGCTGGCTCTTTGTACGTCAGACGCTCGACGATGCGTCCCTTGACCAGCGTCTCCTCCACCAGCTCCGGTACATCCGCAGCGTGCACCTGGCAGTACAGGATACCTTCGGGCTGGATGATGACGATAGGCCCCATGGAGCAGAAACCACGGCTGCCCGTTTCAACCCCCCGTACCTCATTTGCTAGACCACGCCGTTCCACCTCTGCTTCCAGGGCCTGCTGCATTTCTGGCCCGCCGGCCTTTGTACAGGCCGGGCAGGTGCAGACCAGCACGTCAACACGATATCGTTCAGCCATTTTATCCCTCCTACCCTCCTACTCGTCCGATGACCCATTCGGTCACCACGTTGCCCTGCACCAGGTGTTCCTCGATCAGGTGGGGCACTATCACCGGGGTGACGTTGCCGTAGGTGACGCGCAGTTCATCGCCCTGCTGGATATCCACCAGGGGCTCCTTGGAGCACATGCCAATACAACCAGTGGTGGTCACGTGAGCATCAATATCGCGTGCCTCCAACTCTGCGAGGATTGATTGCATCACTTCGCGTGCCCCGGTCGAGATACCGCAGGTGCCCACGCCCACGGTGATGGTTGTGCTCGTCTCAGTGCGGGCCTTGATGTCTTTTTGCAGTTGCTGACGCAACTTGTGCAGTTCTTCGAGACTCTTGAGTTTTGGCATCGAACTCTCTCCTTTACCTATCCCGTGGGCGGAACACCCGAAAGATCTACCGACGTTCGCGAAGACACATCAGCCGTTGGCGCCTCGGTAACCCCCACCTTTTCCCCCGCGCTGGCCATCTTCGCAATGAGCTCGCTGGCCTTGGCGGGTGTCATATTGCTATGGGGCTCCTCATCCACCAAGATTAGAGGACTCAGAGCACAGGCACCCACGCAACGGACCGCCTCGAGGGAGAACTTTCCGTCGGGCGTTGTGCCCCCCGCCTTGATGCCCAGATCCCTCTCCAGTTGGTCGAGGAGGCGTGGGCCGCCAGCAACGTGACAGGCTGTGCCCAGGCACACTTTGATCATGTGTTCACCCTTTGGCTCCAGGCTGAAGGCCCGGAAGAAGGTGGCGATCTGGTAGACCTCGCTCAGGTACATATGCAGCCGTTCGGCTGTCTCTTCCAGAGCCTCGCGGGGCAAGTACTTGTACTCCGCCTGGATGTCCTCCAGGACAGCCAGACTGGAAGTTCTGTCCGCCGGATAGCGGTCGAGAATCTCGCTTACCGGAATCTCACTCATTGTTCTCCGGGCCTCCTCTCCCCAACGCTAATCTCACCCATCTTGATCAGTTTCAGGCGCGGGATACGTCTTGTCATGCACTCGATCCGGCAAATACCGCAGCCGGTGCACTTCTCCTCGTCCACGTAGCGGGCCTTCTTGCGCGCTTTGACCTTGAAGTTGCCCACGTAGCCCGAAACTTGCTCGACCTCGCTGTGGCTCAGGAGCGTGATCTTGGGATGCCGACCGGCATCCATCATCTTGGTTGGAGCCGAGAATTCAGGTGCTACAGTCGAGGGTGGGGAAGGTCTTGTCCAGTTGGGCCATGTGCCCGCCGATGGAAGGCTCCCGCTCGACCAGGTAGACCGGATAGCCAGCATCTGCTATCGTCAACGCAGCCTGGATGCCGGCGATGAGCACCGCCTGGGTGACCGGCTCCGTACGCGCTTCCAGTGCCTCCTGATAGGCCATCCACGCCACGATCGAACTGATCAGCCGCTTCGCCTTGGCCGTGGCCTTTGCAGTGTCCTGATCATCCTAAGTGTATGACACTGCTGGCACTTGAATGTAACAATCTGGCTTCTCCGTCTTGTGGTGAATGGCGAAGAAGCGTCGCTCAATCTCCTTGAGAACAGCCACATCATAGTAAACCATTCCACAGTCGAGGCATACCTCGACAGGAGTGTTCGGCACCAACAAGTATTTCCCTTTGTAGCTGTATAGTCGATTCTCCTTTCTTCGCAGAGATCGCTACCACAGAAATTACACCGTACTGCCATCGTAACCGTTCGCCCCCTCCCCCTGTCAGGGGGAGGGGTGGGGTGGGGGGTGAAGATTGCGTCCCATATACCGGTTGAATTTGCAGTATCCCTGCCAGGTTGCCGGGACTCTACCCTCCACCCGCCCCTCCCTGGGTGGGAGGGGTGAACGCTTACCTTCCATCTTCATTTCCTCGTCCATAGATCACAGATACTCAACCGATACCAGTTTTCCCTCTGCTTTCAGAGCGCGGATCAGTTCCTCCACCACCAACCGGCGCAAGGGGACAGTGCCGGATTCATCGGCCTGCTGCGGGTTCACCGCCAGGCCGACGATGAAGTGTATCTTATCGGCGATCAGCAGCGCACGAGCCAGGCGCGTGGCACCATCTTCGCCCCGGGGCAAGTCGCGCAACCGCTGCGCTCCGTCCATCCGTTCCCGCGCCTTACCCAGCGTCACCAGCCCCTCCGTGACCAGGCTCACCCCCTCCAGGTTCGCGACGGGTGGCACCTCCGCCCACGAATGTCTTTTATCCGTGCCGTCCTCGGGGCGCGGTTCCAACTCCAGTTTGGCCCCCAGCAGCCGGGCGGCTATCTGCGCGGTCGTGTCGCCGCAGATAATGCGCGCACCCTGTTCGGCCATCAGCTTGTCCAGCGTCACCTCGTCCTGCGCCGGATCGGCCGGCGGGCCAGTCCAGACGGTGGCGCGGCGCTCCGGCCGGATGTGCATGGCGACGATGGTCACATCCTGCCGGGGAGCTTCAGGGTTCAGGCGGCGGTAAGTGCGCACCAGCGCACCCGACAGTTCGTCGGCGTCACAGCGGGTGTCGGTCCAACGCCGCACGGCGACGGCGACGTCGGCCCAGCTCCATCCCCAGCCCCGGGGGCGCAGGTAGCCCTCGCTGACCATCGCCAGGTGATCGCCATCCCGCAGGAGGAACCGGCACTCGCGGATCAGATGCCCATGGGAGATTTCCTCCAGCACGGGCAGCAACACCAGTTGTCCACCACGGGTCAGAAACAGGGGAGGGGTGTCACATTCCACCACGTAGGCCCGACATCCCCCAAGAACCTGGAGGATGGAAAAGGGCACATACTCGCCCTGGGGCAGGACGGCGAGCAGGTTCTCCACCACCTTGTCAAGGTCAAGCGACGTCCTTTGTGCCAGCATGGAAGCCGCCTTATCTGCTATCAGCGTCGCCTTTGCTTTTCCCTCCGCGCCGCCCTGCGGGCCACAGGCGAGGATAGCGAAAAACCGCTCTTCGTTTTGAGAGGTTCTTACCACGTCAGAACACACATCTTCGCCGGCTCTGGCGAGACTCTGATATGCGATCTCAATCCACAGACTCACAGCCTATCCCCAGGCGAGTGCATTGACAGCGCCACAAGAATAGTGTACAATCAAATCGAGGTGAGTTATGACACAAACAACCATTACCGTGAACGTGATCTATCGCCAGGGGATTTTATATCCCTTGACGCCATTACCTCTGCCCGAAGAGACGCCCCTATTAGTCGAGATCGTCCTCCCCGACGCACAAGATACACCCGCCAGTGATTTCGCGGCCCTGCAAGGTATCTGGAAAGAGCTGGGTGATCCAACTTAAGAGATCGGAGCAATCACTCAGGAAGCAGCGGAAACACATTGGCGCTCGCTGATATCCAACCTTGCAGAAAACGCAGAATAATGCCCACCTATGTAGCCGACACACGTTATACTCTGGTATTTCTTCAACCCAAACCAGAGTGCGCGGGCACACGCCGCATTGGCCCAAGTGGGAATGGGCCAGGCCACGTTGGTCATACCCGTGATTGTGGTAGCTGAGATGGTCATGTGATCGAGAAAGGCCGGGTACAAGCCACTCTGGCTGACCTGCAACGGGTAGTCCAAAGCCTCCAACGCGATTCGGTCTGTCATCTGCCACCGCTCTCCGTTGAGACCGTACTGAGTAGCGCGACTTTGACCGCCATTCCCGACATCTTCGATCGCCTGATCGTCTCCGAGGCACTGCGATGGAATGCCCAACTGCTTACTCGTGACGCACTGATCACTCAATCCGGTTTGGTGAGTATCCTCTGGTAGATAGTCTCAAGCTCCCTTTCCTACCGACTGAATACCATCCACCCAGATACCCCTGTCCCCCTCACTGGCAAGGGCCAGGGAAAGCTCAGCCACCGTCGCCTCCGCCAGCTTTAACGTCGTGCGCCGGGCCATCTCCCGCAGACGGTGCGCGTCGCCGCCAGCCACCAGGCTGTAGCGCTCCAACTGCGGGAAGCGAGCACGCGCCTCCTTCGGGCCGACGAGAGGAGAGATCTCTACCCCCGTGATCTCCAAATCAGGTGGGATGAAACCCAGATTGGCGATGACGCTGTAGGCAGGCCGGTCCACGTGGGCCGGGATACACAAACCGTTCAAGTCGTGGACTCTTCGGACGACTTCTTCCATTGAAAATGAGGTCGAGGTCAAAAGCAGCCGATCGTTACGTCCCACGACGCTCCCCTCAGCGTCGAGCACCACCTGCGCCCCAAACACATCCTCGTCGTTCTTCAGGGGAGGGAGATGGGCATAGACTTCCTCCTGCCAGAGCCCAACCTGCTCCAGGGTGTCGAACAGACAGAGCAGGTGCACCTCCTCCCGCGTCTGTACCTCCATTCCTGGCAATACCGTGATACCTGTCCCTTCGGCGGCGGCGAGCACTGCCGCCGCGTTCTCCGCGGAGTTGTGATCAGTGACAGTGATCAAACCCAGGTTCAGTTCCTGGGCGCGCTCCACGATGAACTCCGGGAGCATCTCCGCCTCGGCGCAGGCCGAGAGGACAGTATGAATGTGCAGGTCAGCGAGAAAGAAGCGCACTATAGTGACCCAATCGGGATCAGCTTGCTCACCAACTCCCCGCTCTCACGCCTCGGCGGCTTGCATGGAGTTCCACAGCAACTCGACGACGTCCATGGCTCTGACGCGAATCCTGTTCTGGCGAGCTCCCTCTTGCAACGTCCGCTTACACTGCTGGCAGGCGGAGATGACGTAGCTGGCGTCGGTGGCCTGTACCTGAGCCATCCGTTGCGCGGCAACGCCAACGGAGACAGTGCGGTCAGAGATTTCGACGTCGCCACCGCCGCCACAGCAGATCGCATCCTCGCGGATGGCCGACATCTCGCGGAAGTCCACCCCTGGAATAAGGGCCAACAGCTCACGAGGTGCATCGTAGACCCCGCTTTTGCGACCCAGGTCGCAGGGGTCGTGGTAGGTGACCACCTCTTCCACCGGCCCGAGGGCGAGCCCGTCGCCAGCGACCAGATCGACCAGGAACTCGGTGGAGTGCTGCAACTGGATACCGGAAACATCCGCGACCTCGGGGTAAAGATGCGCCCAGGCGTAATAGCAGGAGGGGCAGGTAAAGACGACCTTCTTGGCCCCCACGGCTCGTGCCTTCTTGACATTGTGCTGAGCCAACTTCGCCAGCGGAGCGCCCATGCCGGCAATGTGAAGGGGATAGCCACAGCACCACTCGTCGCCACCCAGCGTGGTGAACTCCACGTCAGCCCGCTCCATAATCTGCACAAGCGCCTGGGGGATGCTGTAGACGCGGGGGTAGAAGGAACTGACACAGCCGATGAAGTAAAGAACCTCGGCCTTCCTGCGGCGGGGCTTGACGCCACGCGGAATGTGGTCGAGGTTCTGACTCCAAATCTGGCGCTCCTTGTTATCGTCGCCGGAGATGTTGTAGCTGGTAGCCACCGTCTCCCCAAACATCTTCATCCCTTCAGGGACGTTGATGTCTTTGCCAATAGAATACTCCTTCAGGGCGATCATGGCATCCATCAGATCAATGCCCCGCGGACAGTGTACTTGGCACGATTTACAGGTTGTGCAAAGCCAGAAGGTGCGGCTATTTAACACCTTGTCCCGCATACCCAGTTGTACTATGCGCCACACCTGCCGTGGCGAGTAGTCCATGGCATAGGCCGTAGGGCAGGTGGCAGAACAAGTGCCACACTGTATGCAGCTCTGCAAGTTCGCCGACGGATCAATGGCTTCGAGGAATGAATGATCAAATGTGGCACTAGCCAGATCCAGACTCTCCCCTGTCATCGCGATTGCCTCCTTAAAATCTACCGAGTTAGGCAGGATGGATCACCTCAACTCTTTTTCTCCCTCGGCGATGAACTCCTGCAGCCACTTCCGCACCGCCGGGTGCGTCAGCGGTACTTCCCCCAACTCGGCTCGCATGTCTGCTGTGTGAAATTCGAACTCACCTCCACCCGTCGGGTGGGCATCCGCCCGATGGACATAATGCACATCACACGACCCCGACAGGATAATCGCCAACAGCGTCCCTGTCATGTCGCCCAGGGGAGCGCGGTCAATGTGGCTATGCTGGAAGGTAGCTTGAAGTGTGGTGCCCTCCTCCAACTGCGAGGTGATGGTCAAATCCCCATTGCAGCGTTCTGCGGCAGCTTTGAAGAGAGGAATACCTAGTCCAACGTGGCGCGTGCTGCGCGTGGTGAAGAAGGGATCAAAAATGCGAGCCAGTTGAGCCTCGCTCATCCCTCGACCGTTGTCTCGAATGATGATGGTCAGCCGATCCAGAGCTAAGTCTTCCTCAACGATCAATTCAATGACAGTAGCCCCCGCTTCCAGCGAGTTCTCCAGGGCGTCCAGAATGTGCAGACTCAACTCGCGCATACAGGCAGACCAGCCTCGTCAAATCCACCGACAACTCATCCCCGCCGGGCTGTACTAATCCACTCCTGGCACACCCAGCTCAAACAACCGGCCGACGACGGTGTACGTTGTGAGTTGTGTGGTCAGAATGGGGATGCCTTCCTCCTCTGCCCTCTCTATGGTAGTGGCATCAGGAGTCATTCCCTCGGTAATGATGATGCCGGCCAGACCGAGCAGGCTGGCCACGGCCACAATATTGGGATGCCCCTGCAGAGTAACCCACACGTTGCCCGCCTGCGCTTGGGCCATCACACAACTCAGCAGATCGGCAGCGTAACCGCCTGTAACTTCCGTATCCAGTTTCCCCGCCGCCGTTCGCGCTTCCAATGAGAGTTGAGAGCTCAGTTCCTCCAGTTTCATCTCCAGCCCTTCCCCTGCGCTGCCGATAGGGTCGAGCAAGTTTCTCCAGACGATTTGCTATGTTTCTTACACACTTGCCAGGCCCTGCCACAAGGCAGATATCGCGTTCCGCGCCTGCTATATCCATCACGGAGCCCGTTTTGGCAGCATATGAGGATCAAAATCAGGTTCCGGGTAGGCACCTTGCTAACCCAGGATTTCCTTGTACTTCTCCGTTTCCTCCTCAATGAGGGCCTTCAGCTCTGGGGAATCGGCCTGCATCAGGTTGTCCAGTTCGGAGAGATCAGATAACTCGATCTTGACCAGCCAGCCCTCCTTGTAGGGGGACTCGTTGACCAGCGAGGGCTCCCACTCTAGCTCCTCGTTGACCTCAGCGACCTTGCCGCTGACCAAAGCAGCAATGCGGCCGACCCACTTGCCTGACTCCATGGACATGAAGGTTTGCCCCTGCTCGACCTCCCGACCGGTGCGGGGGGCTTCGACGAAAACGATCTCCTGAGCGATCGCTTGGCCAAATTCGGTCAAGCCCTGAGTAACTACGTTCCCCTCCACCCGAGCCCAATCGTGAAGTTTATCATAGTACAGGTCGTCGGGGAACTCGAAGCCGTTGATCTGCATTGTTGCATCTCCTACCTATATTGTACACCACTTGTGGCTGGATTCCAAATAAGGCATATCAAGAAAACAAAAGCACCATTGCACAAGGCAACAGTGCTCTCACGATTGAATCGCGGCCCTCCTCATCATCAAGCGGCACGTTCGATCTGATTCAACCGCCGCATCAGGCGCGACTTGCGCCGGGCGGCGTTATTCTTATGGATGATGCCCTTCTCAGCGGCTTTATCCAGCGCGCTGATCGCCACGCTCACGGCTTCGCGGGCCTCCTCAAGACGACCCTCCTCCATTAAACGTCGAGCCTTCTTGATGGTAGTGCGGGCCCGTCCACGATATATCTGGTTGCGCTGGCGTCTACGCTCCGCACTGCGGAGACGCTTGATTGCTGACTTTGTATTGGCCAATACCTAATCCCTCCACTTGACAGATTACAGCGGGCGCTATTTTACAACAACTCAGCCGATTTGTAAAGTCTGAGCGTCTGGCCTATAATCAGGTCTGTCAAGCCAGACATAGCCCTGCGAAGCATATCTATGGAACACTCTGCCACGTACCGTCTGATAAACATCTTGTGGTCCGATCTGGCCCTATTTGCCGCCAGCGGCATCCTCTACCTGACCAACGATTGGCCCAGTGGCTCCCGCACCAGTCATCCAGGTCTTGATTTGAAGTGGCCGCTCGTCTATGCCGTAACTACGGTCGTCTTTCTGTTTATTCTGTTCACGACCAATCGGGAACCGCCGGGCAGGCTACAGCAATGGGCGATCAAGTACGTCAATGACAGATGGATAACGCTTTTCTTTCACGTGGCAGGCCTGTCTTTTTACGGGGTTACGTCGGTGGCACTGATACGACGGCTGGCTGCAAATGGTTGGGAAACCCACGAAGCGTTGCTTGCCGTGGTCATTGTTGGGTGTGCGGGTATGCTGATTTGGTCGGCCTTTCAGCCATTCTCACTCAAGAAGTCGCTTTTCTCAGTCGCTGTAGCGGGTCTTGCGCTACGCTTGGTGGCCTTTTGGCTTAACCCCATTGCAGTAGAAAGTGCTGCTATGTTACCTCTAATAGAGGCTGCCAACAAGTCTTTCCTGGCAGGTCTGAGTCCCTACCGCTTGTACAACCTTCATTCCTGGCCCTTACCTTTGTCTTACCTGCCAGGCACGTGGCTGGCCTACCTGCCCGCCGTAGCCACCGCGTTGGACCCAAGGCTAGTCAACGCCATGGCTGGACTGGTCGTCCTGGGGGCCTTGGCCCTCAGTCATCACAATCGGGTCCACAACTCCCTGCCCCTTGGAACTCTGATTGCTATGCTGATCTACCTTTCTCCATCTGTTGTCATATTTGATATCTACACCGAGCATCTCATCTTCTGGATGCTGATCGTGCTTCTCTTCACGCTTCTTGCGGCCGGACGAGTTTGGGCAGCCACGTTGATATGGGGAATAGCCTTGGCCACCAGCCCATTGACCCTGGTCATCTCGCCTTTTGTCGCCCTACACCTGGCTCGCGCCATCTCACCGAAACGATGGTGGAAACTAGGAGCGTTGACGCTTGCGCCTTTCCTGGCTCTTATGGTGCCGTTTGTCGTTTGGGCTCTCCAGGACTTTTTCTATGGAGCGTTCACCTGGCTCAACGACCTCAATATTGTCGCACGTAGCGCCTGGGTCGTGCACGGTCACCAGCAGCTTTTCGTGATCAGTTTCGCCGGATGGTTCTGGTACGCCGGTTGGGAGCAAGCCCTGAAACCAATCCAGGCGGCTCTTGTGCTAACCGTGTTAGCCTATTACTGGAAACGTGGCCGTAAAGCAGACTGGCTCCTTCCATACTCATCTCTATGCGCCTACACTCTTTTCGTATGCTTTAACCCCATCTTATGGCCCCCGTTACTACGCACCTGCACTGTGCCTGGCGGCTCTGACAGCGATTCATCGGTCGAACGCTCGGCCGGCCATGGCTACGAGACCCACACCATGTTGACGAGGAGGAGACGTAATGGACGATACCGAAGCAACACCCACAGGCGGCGACTTCGAGGCGCGAATGGGTGACGTAATTCACGTTGAAGAAATCGAGTGGATGGCCGAGAGGGTAAGAGAAACTCTCCAGCACTCGCTGCCGACCGACGAACAGGCACAGGCTGAACTATGCGAGGTAATCGCGAAACTCACCGCTCTGCAGGCCCGGATGGCAGGTTGGAAAGAATTGCATCACCTGCTGCACGAGGTACTGGTCGCCTTCTCCCTGTTCCATACTCGGGTTATCCCATTCGGGGAGGGTGGTTTTAGTGCAGACGAACGCCAGGCATTGCTGCAGAACTGGCGGCCCTGCCAGGATAGGGTGGATATGCTGGTGGACTTTGCTGAGGAGATCGAGCACATCGGCCGCCCATTCCGGCGGGAAGGGCGTGAATTGCGCGGGGAGCGATGGGTGGTGGAAATCGTCGCGCTGCAACTGTTGTTAGAGAATGCACTGAAGGAAGAACATCCCAGCCCTGAGAGCTTGCTCGAACTGGCCGAGGAGTTCAACAGCGTCTGTCATCGCCACCTGGCCCTGACCGATCGCAAACTACGGGCGGTCATGGACAAGCTGCAGCGGTTGTCCACACGCCTGCTGGGAGGGATGCTATGAGCGACCTTTTGGATACCTTTCAACGACGGCACCAAGAGAAACTAGGCCAACTGAAACGTGGTGTGGTAGATGAAGCCTTCCTGGACGAGACCAACACGCTGATCACCGACCTGAGGCAGGCTGGCACCGTCGTTGCTAACCCAGCCAAACGCGGCCAACTGCGGGCGCTGATGCGCTTCTGGGGCAACGTCGTCTACGATCACACGGGCGTCTACCCCGACACCATGCTGCAGCCGCTCGACCCCAGGAGAGCACCCCCGCCAGAAGAGCCTGCCCGCCGCCCACCGTTCCCTCTGGTCTGGATGCTCGTCGGTGGGGCAGCGGTGGTCATCATCGCCGTGGGCCTGTTCGCACTTACATCCGTAGTAGACACGAGTTCCAGGGAAACGGCCACGCCGATGCCGGTGCCCCTCTTGAGTTACGCTGTGGTGGGCACAGAGCTGAACACGAGCGGCGCGTTGAAGACGGCCACCGATACCTTCTGCCTGGGCAGCCCTGAAATCATCGCCGAGTTCGCGCTGGAGGGTATTGAGCCTGAGATGGAATGGCGCTGGGAAATGCAACGCGATGGCGTAGTCGTGGATGCTCAGCCTGCGACCCCGTGGGGAAAGGAGACTCAGCGCACCACCATACGCACCCTGGTCAGTGGTTCGGAGGGTGTGGAACCGGGTCAGTATGACCTGCTCATCTACGTGGGCGAGCAAGTGGTGGGGGGGCGCTCGTTTCAGGTGCTGGACACAGTCCAGCGCGTTTTCAACCTGCGGGTGGCGGATGTGCCTGAGCCGGCCGAGGAAGCGCCCGATGAAGCGGATGGAAATGTGTTTGAAGCCGGCGTGCGGGTGATCTATCTGAGTTACGAATATGAGGGATTATGTCCAGGGTTGGACGTCTCACACACGCTCTACCACGAGGGGAGGGCGATCCAGGAGAACACGGATGTGTGGAGCGGTGCCCCCCAGGGGCGGATGCAGGTCGGTTTCCAGGCCCCAGGCGACCAATCATTCTCCCCCGGCGACTGCGAGGTAGCAGTGGCTGTGGCGGGCGAAGAGCAGGCCCGTGTGGGGCTCACGATTGGGAAGGCGGCAGTGGAAGAAGTGGTGCCCCCTGCCTTTAGCGGCGCCACCATCGCTCTGGGTGTACAACCCGACGGCACGCCGATCATCACTGCGCCAGATAACGTCTTCGATTGGAACACCAAAGTGGTCTACGGCATCTTCGAGTACGTGGGGATGAGCGGTGGGCTGAGGTGGGCGGCGGTGTGGATGCGCTATGGTCGGGAGGTGGCGCAGGAGGAATACTTCTGGGACGTGGGGACCGATGGGGCGGAGGGCACGCACTGGGTAGCCTACCACAACGAACTCGGCCGGGTGCTTTCTGGTGGGAATTACAGCGTGACGCTCTACATTGATGGTGTCGTGCATGGCACGACTGACTTCAGAATACTGTACTACGTGCCACGGGAATAAAGAAGCGGGTTAGTGCGGTTGTAGTGTTAAGGTTGAGGGCAGGTCTGGTAATCCGCCCCGAGGATCAGGCGGAATCCAAACTCGGAGGATACGTGTGGCTGGTGGATCACCTGGTCGTCCGGAATCTGGAACGTCTGCTGCAGGTACTCCACCCCGGTGCCCTTGATGTGCTCGCTGAAGACGATCAACTGGGTCTCGGCGTAGTCTCGCCGCTCCGGCTCACCGGCCACCGCCGGGAACCCGGCTTGATACAACCGATCCGCCGCCAGCAGGTCCCAGTCTGGATTGGATGTTCCGTTCCATACCTCGACTGGCATATAGGTGCGGCTCAGACGGGCCTCAGGTATGGGGGCCATCGCCTCTGCCAAGATGGGCTTGATGTCCTCCCAGCGAGGGAGAAAGACGCCACCGCCGTAGGGTGTCGTCCACGGGGTCACCTCGTCCGCGCCGATGTTGTAGAAGCGCACGTTCTGATCTTCCAGCGTGAAAGCTATCTGTGCCAGATCCAGAATGTCGGTCAGCGTCAGGTCGGTCTTCACCATGTCTCGCCCTTGTCTCCACAGGGCCGGAACCTGAGAGAGCATCCCTGCATCCCGTGCCTTGTGCCAGATAGCCCGGAGGACTTGCTGCTGGCGCCGGTCGCGGGAGAAGACGCTGGTCGTCATCCGCGAACGAGTGTACCAGAGAGCGGTCTCCCCGTCCAGGTGGTGTATTCCCGGCTCCATGGTCAGGATGGGATACTCCCCGTTCTCGTCTGGGTAGGGCCAGTAGTCGCTGAGGCGACAGTGGACCGGGATGTCCACTCCGCCCAACGTGTCTACGATGCCGATCAGGCCATCGAAGTTGGTGCGGACGAAATAGTCCACCCGGATGCCCAGGTTATAGAGCAGCGTGTCCCGCACCAGCGCCGGGCCTTCCCCCTCGTAGTCATAAGCCTCCCCGTAGAAATCGGCGAAGTTGATCCGACTCATCCAGAAACCAGGGACGTAGAGGTATACGTCGCGTGGGATGGAGATGACGGAGACCTCTCCCCGGTCGCGCTGGATGGAGACAACGTGGACGGCGTCGGTGTGCCACTCCGACCAGTCCGGTCGCCGGTCGCTGCCCAGGACGACGATGTTGACGGCGTCGGCGGCCACCGGGACAGGCGGGACGGGGGTGGGGATGGGAAGTGTAGTGGAGACCGTGGCAGGGACGTTCGGATCAATGGCAGGGAACGGCTCTGGAACAATGAAGGAGGCGTGCGAAGAAGAGAGAGTCGGCGCCAGGCTGGGGGGGGATGAGGGGGTAGAAACGTGCGGGGGCGATCTGATCGGGCGATAGATGAGGCTGGGCGTCGTCGTGAGGCGGGGAAAAAGCGCAACCGTTGGCGAAGGAGAGCTGAAGGGTAGGGCCACAGCCAGCGCCGCCGGAGGATCTGCCTGCACCTGGAGACCGAACGTCCACGTGAGCAGCGTTCCCAGCAAGAACAATATCACCAGGGCGGACAGCCCCGTGATCACACGTTGCCACGTTTTCCGCAGCGCTGCGCCCACGCGGCTGCCCCGCGGACGAGCCTGCAGCCCATCGTCGCCGGGGGGGGGCGTGTCTGGCTGGGCAGATTCGGGAGATGTCTGCTGGGGGGCGAGCCTGGTCCACTGGCCGGGCATGTAATGCTGATGGGTAGTCTTCACCTCGGTCAGCGCATCCCGGGTCTGCTCTAACAGGCGGCGACTCTCGATGTAGTTGCTCACCCGTCTAGCGATGTCACCCAGCAGTGCTCTCTCCTCGTCGAGAAAGTCGTGCGCCTGAGTATACGAGAGGTACATCTGGCCCACCGTCTCACCGCCGATACTCAGACCCTCCACGATCTGACACGGCATCTCCACCGCCTTGGCTACACCGTAGACTGCCCGACCGCTGTGGTCGGTGTCTTCGAACTCAACGGCAGCCACACACACGTCCGGATACTGCATGGCCGGTGGGATGCGCTCCGCTACCCATTGCAGGAACTCGGGTACCTGCGGGGTCTCATCTATCCTCCGGCCAATTTCGTTCAGGCAGTTGATCTGCTCGGCGCGCTTGTTCAGGAGGAATTCAGCCTGCTTCTGTTCGGTAATGTCGGTTACCACGTTGGCTAAATAGAGTGGATTCCCATTTTCGTCACGGATAAGGAAGATGCTCTGAATGGTAGAAGTGATTTTGCCCCGGGCTGAGAGGAATGCCAATTCACCAATCCATTGACCTTCTCGCAGGACGGTAGGCAGGATTTCATTTTGTACGCGTTGCCGCAATTCTCTGGGGTAGTAGGAGATGATGGATCTGCCGAAGGTGTCTTCTGGTTTGGCTTCACCGAGGATGCTGCAGAGAGTGGGGTTGATGTAGATGATAATGCTACCTTCTAATGTAATCCAGCCAATCCCTTCGGGGGCTTTGCCAAACTGGCGGAGGATATTAGCTTCTTCGAGCAAGCGGGTCTTCTCCATAGCACTGGCGATTTGGCCGGCCAACTCCAGGAGCACGATTTCGTCCTCACGGGTGAGTGTGCCGACCGTGTCGCTCAGCACGTCCAGCACACCCAGCACTTGGCCGCGCAACTTGATGGGCACGACCAACTCACCTTTGACATCGGGCAAGTCGGGGTGGGCCACCCAGTGGGGGTTCTGGGATACGTCGGAGACCAGGACAGGCTGCCCGGTGGCCGATGCCGTGACGACGATGCCTCTATTACCATTGTGGGACGATCTGTGGCTGGCAGCGCTCATCTCCCCCCCGGCCTGGACGTAGCTCTCTACGACCACCATGTCGTCCAGTTCGGGATCGTAGCGATAGAGCTGAACGTGGTAATAGCCGAAGCGTTCTTTGACCAAGGTTACGACGCGGCGGTAGAGCTCGTCCAGAGCCGGGGCGGCAGCAATCTCCTGGGCTACCTCGGTGATGAGCCGCACCTGACGGGCGCGGTTCTCGTGCATTGTATTGCGTTCGCGCTCCAGTCGCTTGCGCTCGGAGATGTCGCGGATGATGATGGCTATGCTGATGGGTTGACCTGCCTTGTCCAGCACAGGGAAGGCAGTCAGGTAGGCATCGAACAGGGTGCCGCCTCTGCGCTTGAGCTGCACTTCGCCGCTCCAGCTTCCGGCCTTGGCCTGAGGAAGCACCTGACCGGGAAAAGTGAAAGTGTCCTCTGCGGGCCAGAGATTGACCAGCGACAGGTCATTCATCTCCTGGTTTTCGTGGTCGTAGCCAAAGACCTCGTAGCAGGCGCGGTTGCTGTAGGTCTGGCAGCCTTCTAGGTCGCTGACAGTGATAGCGTCTATGCCGTTCTCCACCAGGGCGCGGAAGATGATCCGTTGTTTCTGGGTCTGCTTGCGCTCAGTGACATCCTCTATCAGACCTTTCAGAGACACGAGCATATCTTCCTTGGCTACTATGGGGTCTTCCAACTCGGAAAATAGATCCTCAAGTTGAACTTTCATCTCCTTGTCGTTATCCATGATTCATTAACTCCTTTGCAAGTGCCCGGTACTGTTGAGCACCTCGGGTCCCTGGTGCGTAAAGCGTAATTGGCTGACCAAACACTGGGCTCTCTTTCAACTTGGTGTCTACCTCGATAATAGTCTCGAAGAGAACCTTGTTCAGCCCTTGCCGCATATAGTCGAGCAGGATCCGGCAGATCTTGTTGCGCTGGTCGTACATTGTCACCAGCAAACGGTAGACCAGCCGCGGGTTGGTTTTCTCGCGCACCAGTTTCGCCAGTTCTATGGTTCGACGCAACGAGTGCACGGCGTAGTACTCACACTGGACAGGGATAATGAGCAAGTCTGCCGCGGTCAAGGCATTGAGAGTTAGCGTGCCAAAGGAGGGCGGACAGTCAATCAGGACAACGTCGTAGAAGTTCTCGTCCATAGCATCCAGCCCACGCCTTAAGAAAAACTCATAGTTCCGTCGCCCATAAAGGACTTTGTCAAGGGCAGCCAGCCCCCGGTTGGCAGGAATGATATCCAGACCGAATGCCTCACTCTCGCGACTGACGCTCACCAGCGAAGTATTCCCCAGTAAGGCATCGTCCACCGTGTAGCGCAGTTTCTCTGGCTTCAATCCCAGCGAGAGGGTGAGGTTGGTCTGGGGGTCCAGGTCAATCAGTAGGACAATTTGTCCCATCTCGGCCAGACAGGCTCCCAGAGACAGGCACGTGGTGGTCTTAGCCACTCCACCTTTCTGATTACCAATGGCAATAGTTATGGTCATAGCTAATTTCACCCTCCAACAAACCCAGGGTACCGCTTACGTATGACTTACCTTATTCCATCACCGTGTGAGGACAGGATGACTCCCAGCAGGTTTGGCTGTCGAACTACTCGCTGACCTCCGCCCAACCGGAGACGGTAATGATCAGTTCCGTCACATCCTCGCCCAACGTGTAAGGTCTGACACAGCACAGCGGCGATGCAAGCATTTATTGCGCTTCTATTATACATAGCTTTAGGTGGGAGGACGTTACAGCCATGTTACAGGCTGGTTACTGAGAACAAGGCCAGGAGAATAGCAAGACCGTCCCAGGTCGTGGTGACCGCGTTGTCGCTCTGGGATTTAGAAGCATTGCTAGGGTCGAGGGCGGGTTTGATAATCCGCCCCAAGGCTCGGACGAAAGCCAAGCTCGGAGGACCCACCTGACTGGTGGAGCACCTGGCTGTTTGGAACCTGAGCATCCGCTGCAGGTATTCCCTTCTGGCGCTTTTGACGTGCTCGCTGAAGGCGACCAACTAGGTCTTGGCGTATTTCGACCGGTCCGGCTCGCTGACCACTGCCGGGAACCGGCTCGATACAGTCGCTCCGCCACCAACAGCGCGATCCCCAATTTGCATTGGTCAAAGGTGAGTTCGGAATCAGCACGGTGCCCTAAACATTCCACGATTCAATAATAGCACCAGACTCCTCTGGTACTTCTCCCACTATACGGGCCAATGTCTCTACCTCGTCGCGCAACTGTTTTATTCGTCGTTTTCGTTGTCTACTTGTGCCATAAAAGCGCCACCAAGCAAATGCGCCGATGGTGAGCAAGGCGCACAGAGGGATCGTTAGCCACATCGAGTATTGGGCTGTCATAACAACTGGGGACATCGTGGTGAATTCAACAAGTTGCGGTGTAGTTTCAATAGCGTCAAACAGTTCGCCCGCAGGTGTCCCCGCTCCTCCCACCAGTTGAGCTACTATGGCGAAAGAGGACGTGATGCCAGAAGTCATCGTTATCGTGCCGGTGAACACTCCCGTCCCTTGGGTGCTCCAGGTGGGTGTGTCGATGCTAACCGCCGCAGGGCCATAAAATCGAAGCCTGGGCACATATCCCGGTCTCCAGTTTTCAACTGTCACAATCACATGCACAGACTGCCCGGGCCGGATTGGTCCGGTCGGCGTTACCGTCATTGCAAGCGTCGGTAGTGCGGCTATCTCGAATTGCTCCGTCACAGGCTGCACCCCTAAGCCTGGAACGCTGCTCTGTGCCGCCAGTGTCACGGTGTACACACCGCTCTTGAACCGGTCCGCCGGTGCCGTGGTTGCGAACAGGCCAATCGTCTTATCCAGTTCCAGGTTCAGCGGACCGATGATACCCGCTGCACCGTTGATTGCCGCCGTAATGGTGAAGGGGATCAGGTCGGTCACAGGTGCACCATCTGCTGTGAGCCCAGCGCGCACTGTTACGTCCTCCCCCAACGTCAAGACCCCCTCCGGTGCACGCAGGTACAGCGAAAGGTCAGCGACGCCCTCACCGGTTTGCTGGTAGTAGGCCAGTCCATCACCCTGCAGCCGCACGTTCCACTCCCCGGCTTGCGGCTGGAACAACGTGTACTCAGTGCCCACCACGACCGGCGTCACTACCTGGCCTGCGTGGAGGAACGTCACGGTCAGCGGTGAGTCCGGCAAAATCTGGTAGCGCGTCCAGGTGCGGAAGTTGTGGACGGTCAGGGCAACGATCTCCTCACCGACCACCTCCACAGGCGTCAGGCCGGCCAGCAGCGCTTCAGCTCCCAGATTGCGGAGCACGGTGCCGTACACCTGGTCGGGAGGGGCCGAGGTGACGCTCGGCTGGTAGGTAGAAATGAGGTCGTCGGTCAGGAATTCCTGCCATTTCTGATCTCCCGCTCCAAACGTCAACAGGTGTACCGATACGCCGCGGGAGCGCAGACTCTGCAAGGCATCTTCGGTCGCCTGCTGGTCTCGCCGAGCTTTGTATTTCTCGAAGATTCCGTCGGTTACCATAATGGCGTCACAACAACGGACGTCTGGCGAACAGTCGGAAGCGAGCATCTCTGAGGCAGCGTCCAGGGCGAGCGCAAAGTCTGTTCCTCCCTGTCTTACCGCGCGGATCTCGGCAAAATCCGCCCTTGACCAATCCTGAACCGGTGTCATTGGCATCAGAGTCTCTGTGTGGTCTGCAAAACTGATCACTCCCACGCGCTGGTTGGCACTGGCGGGGTCAAGACCGAGCACGGTGATCACAAAGCGGGTCAGGCGTAACCGCACCAGTGCAGGATCGGTGGGCTGTCCATCTGGTGTTCCCTCGCCTGTGCGCACCGATTGGCTGTTGTCAATCAGGAAGACTATGTCGTGAGGTACAGGGGGTTGAGCCCCGACCTGGGATACTGTGAGCAACAGCAGCGCCAGGATCGCCCCGAGCCCTAAGGCGGCAAAAAGACGATGGTTTACAGAAATCTGAATGGGTTTCATTGTTCTCACTCTGGTGACTACCATAAAGAGCTATGGCGCTGGGTACTGCACCTTACACCCTGAATATGGATCATACAGGGAACCAGGTGAAGAGCGCCAGGTAGCTCGTTTCTGTTCCATACATGGGTCCTTGCTAGCGGCGCAACCCTACCGTACGACACAGAGGAAAGCGACTGTCCCAGTTTCTCGATGATGCACTCCACTACTTCATCGCTGTACGGTGATCCCATCCGCTGCAGCTTGAGGCTGGCCTCCAGCAGATGACACAGCACGGTCGAGGTAATGTAGTAGGCGGATTGGCTACGACACTGCACTGGGCACTGGTTGCTGGACACTGATTGCTGGTTGCTGATCGGCCTGAGTCACGGCCAGTATGTCCTCCTGCAAGATCTTCTGGGCCTCGGAGGCGATGCGCCCCATGTCCATAAAGACCAGAGCAAGCTTGGCGTCGGGGTTGGCCAATGTGACCAGGATAGCCTCCTCACCGATGGAGGTCAAAAAGACATATCCGGTGCCCTCTCCTTCGACGTATACCTGCCTGACCTGACCCGACAGTAGCTCTCTCGCAATGCGCTCGCCCAGCGTGAGCACGGCCGCCGACATAGCACCAATCTCCTGCTCGTCGGTGCCGGCTGGCAAGGCCGACGCCAGTACCAATCCCTCGGGACTGACGATAGCCGAGGCTTCGATATTAGGCGTGAGTCCCTGCACCTGGCGCAGCAACCCGCCTAGTCTTCGGATTCGATCATCGACGCTAACCATTTAAGTGTCCTCCTCAAGAGTGAATTCTGTTGGTCCGCCCGTTCAGTCGCAGGGACCATTTCTTGTTCTAACGTAGCCATCACGTCCCTCTCTAGTGCCAGCAACTCGGCCTCGATTTCTTCGAGGTCCTTGATCTCTTCGAGTTGGGTGGGATCCTGCAGTCTGGCACGAATGGCAGCCACTCGCTTCTGGTAGAAGCCCATGTCCAGTGAGTTGAGCTTGGCCCGTAGGTCATCCTGGCGTTCCTCTAGCACCTCAGACGTCGGCCTCTCGCTGATCAGCCTGCGCAAATGCTCGATGGACGTGGCAGCCTCAGTCCACTTGCCCGACTCGGGTACGGTGACTCCCAAGATCTGGGCCACGTGACCCTCAAGCAGATCCACGTCGTGCAAGACCAGGGCCAGGTTGGCGCCGGCAGAGGCGATGGTCAGCAGAACTGCTGCTTCGCCGATAGCCCGCAAGATGGCGTATCCACCCTCCCCCTCGACGTACGCCTGGCGCATATCGGATCTCAGTTGCTCCAGGGCAACACGCCGCCCCAGCAAGGCGACGGGCGCGGCCATCGCCGCCACACTTTCCGCCTCCACGCCGCCCGGCAGCGCCGAGGCCCACAGTTGTCCGCCGGGGCTGATCAGGGCCAGAGCCGAAATGTAGGGCCGTCGTCGGATGACCTGCCCCAGCAGGCTGTTCAGAGGATCCCCCATTGGTACCGGGGGGATGTTCCCCTGAGTGCCATAGAGACCCTGCAGAATTCCCTTTAAAAAGGCACCTCTGTGCGATTCGTTCATTTTCGTTTCCTCCTGTGTAACTACTCACCCGCTCCCGCCGGATCTGGCGATCCGGCGGCTGAAAGACTGATTCGATCTAATCTCATCGCCTTTGGCCTGGATTTGGCAATCCAGGCCGAGCCAGGTGTGTTATATCGGCTATCTTTTGGAGCTATGGCTGAGCAGTTACCCTCCCGTTTTCACTTAGTGGCCGACTGCCAGGTAGGGCACTATCGCTTCCAAGACGGACAATACACTGCTTCGGTCGCAAGCGATGCAGCCCGGGGGTGGCAACAGAGCAACCGCACGCCCCGCCTGTCCAAGGCCGACCAAGTTCAGTGCTTGGCTCACCTCATCAGGCGATAGCGCGCCGGGCAAATCCTGCTTGTTGGCGGCGACAAACATCGGAACGCCATTGGCACGAACAGCAAAAAAATCGAACATCCGCCTGGCCTCGGCAAAGCTACTTGGATCGCTGCTGTCCACCAGCATCAGTATGCCGTTACACTCGATGATGAGCATCTCCCACATGAAGGCAAATCGCTGTTGTCCCGGCGTACCAACCAGGTGTAGCGTGGGGCCATCGGGCAACGTGATCTGGCCAAAATCCATCGCCACCGTCGTCTGCTGCTTGACTTGGCGGCCTGCGTCGATGTCCACATCGGTGTTCACACCGCGAATCTCGTTGACGCTATTGATGAGCGCTGTCTTGCCAGCACTAAAAGGCCCGGTGACGACCAGTTTGATGTAGGTCATGATTCATTACTCTCTTGTGTTGCATTATGATTGGTGGCTCAGCGCCAGGGCGATGAGAAAGTGCTCGGCCAGCAGGCCCGCGCTCAGGACCAGGCCCATGGCAGCCAGCACAGCCACGGCGGCCAGCCATTCCCAGACAGCCCCCTAGTTCGAAGGTATCAGGCTGAGGAGACTGGCACCACAGGCAGTACAGCGTCCCTTGACCGTACGGCGGCCGTCGGGCATGACGATTTCACGCACGTCTGCCATGGGGCGCTGGCCGTGGCAGGTCAGACAGTAGGCGATGTGTACCTGTTGTTGTTGCTCAACCTGGTTTCGGCTTGTCTTAGGGTCGGCCTGCAAGCGGGCGATTCCTACCTCTTTTTTTTCGGCCAGGGCGGCATTGAAGTTGGCAGCCGCCCGATCCTGTTCGGCCTTAGCCTCGGCCAGTTGTCTGTGAAGTTGCTCAGACGCCTTGGGGGTCTCAGCAACCAGATGGTCGTAGCGAGCCTGGCTGCGAGCAAGCTCATCACTCAGGCCTTGGAGTTGAGCATTGGCCTCAGTCAGGTTAGTGTTTAGGTGCGAGATCTCATCCTGGGCTGTCTCCAGAGCCAGACGTGTCTCGTCCAGTTCGACCTGGAGTTCGGCCAGGCTCTGCAGGTGCTGTGAGGCGGTCACGCGCGAACACTTGAGTTCGTCGCGCAGTTCGGTGTTGTGCTGCACCAGCGCCGTTTCGCGTTCGCTGCCGGTGTGGGCTATGTTGGCGGAGAAAGTCGCTACCAACGCTTCCTGCTCCGCCAAGGCCTGCCGAACGGCCTGGAGCCCCAGTTGCAGTGGAAAGCTCGTCCAGTTCTTGGCTTCGGCGACACGGATCAACGATTCCTTGCTGTGCACCGGTTGGGGAGATATCGGCAGGCCGTCTACAGCCGAGGCTTTTTGGGCGATCTCTTCCGGTTCGGCCGACAGGTGATCCAGGTCATCGTCGTACAGTGGTTGCAGAGGGGGAACGATGGGGTCGGCGAGTGATTCTAGAAAGCGGGTATTGAGTTGGTGCTCGGTCTGGCGGGAGATAATAACTTGCCCGCGGATAAAACCGCCTGACTCGACACAGAAACTCTGGGCGCAGACGTTGCCCCAAACCTTGCCACTGGCGCGGATTTCGACCCGTTCAGCGCAGACGTTGCCGATGACGACCCCTTGCACGATGACGTGATCGGCCGTGACGTTGGCGTTCACCAGTCCTTCCTTATCAATGAAGACCGTGTTGGTGACTTCGAGATCGCCTTCAAAGATCCCATAGATGCGTAGTGGCTGATCAGTGTCCATGTGTCCAATCAAGGCGGCCTGCGGACCGACCGTGGTGTCTGGCGTGTGCCGTCGTTCCTTGCCCATGGCTTTCAGCGCTCCAGGTAGTTTTGAGCCATCACTAGGCAATATAACATAGGGCGAGCGGACAAGGGGTTACAGTTGTGTTACAATGGTGTTGCACGTTAGAGTTCATCCACAGGAATGAGGGGAGAGATTCTCCTTCCTCCCACTGTGAGCTGGTTGTTAAGCAAAACGCATCGAGACCAAGCAAGCGGCTCTACGGGCAGCCCACTTGGTTTCGATACGTCGCTTCGCTCCACTCAACCGGCGCTGGACTTGCTCTTTATCTCAACACTCCCTCAATTATGTGCGCCTTTGGCCCGCGTGTTAGTGCCGAAAAAGCTACTCTGGGCTGCGCAGGCAGCAAAGGTATCGCAGCAGGTGCTGTCGATGGGGTTAAGGGCAGGTCTGATAATCTGCCCCAAGGATCAGGCGAAAGCCAAACTGGGAGGACCCACCTGGCTGGTGGATTACCTGGCTATCTGGGATTTGGAACATCTGCTGCAAGTACCCCACCCCAGTGCCCTTGGTGTGCTCGGTGAGGACGATCAACTGGGTCTCAGCATAGTCCCGCCGGTCTGCCTCATTGACCACCGCCGGGAACCCAGCCCGATACAGCCGATCCGCCGCCAGCCAGCCCCAGCCCTCGTTAGGCGTCCCATTCCACACATCAACCGTCAGGTAGACACGGCCTAGACGGGCCTCAGGAGCGGGGGCCATGGCCTCCGCCAGGAGGGGCTGAACGTCCTCCCACCGGGGAAGGAAGACCCATCCGCCGTGGGGCGTCACCCACGGGTCTAACACATCCGCGCCGATGTTGTAGAAGCGCACATTCTGGTCCTCCAGAGTGAGAGCTATCAGTGCCAGATCCAGGATGTCGGTGAACGTCAGATCCGTCTCCACCATATCCTGCCCTTGACTCCATAGAGCCGGAATCTGAGAGAGCATCCCTGCATCCCGTGCCTTGTGCCAGATAGCCTGGAGGACTTGCTGCTGGCGACGCTCGCGTGAGAAGACGTTGGTGGTCAGCCGTGAGCGAGCGTACCAGAGAGCCGTCTCCCCGTCCATGTGGTGTATCCCCGGCTCCAGGGTCAGAATGGGATACTCTCCGTTCTCATCTGGATAGGGCCAGTGGTCGCTGAGATGGCAGTGGACGGGGATGTCCACTCCACCTACCGTGTCCACGACGCCAATCAGACCGTCGAAGTTGGTGCGGGCGTAATAGTCCACCCGGATGCCCAGGTTATAGAGCAGCGTGTCTCGCACCAGCGCCGGGCCACCTCCCTCGTAGCCATAAGTCTCCCCGTAGAAGTCGGCGAAGTTGATCCGGCTCATCCAGAAGCCAGGGATGTAGAGGTATAGGTCGCGTGGGATGGAGATCACAGAAACTGCTCCCCGGTCGCGCTGAATGGAGACAACTTGAACGACATCTGTGTGCCACTCCGACCAATCCGGCCGCTGGTCGCTGCCCAGGACGACGATGTTGATGGCGTCGGCAGCCACCGCAACAGGTGGTACAGGAGTGGGAATGGGAAGCGTAGTGGAGACCGCAGCAAGGACGGTCGGGGCAATGGTAGGAAACGGTTCTGGAACCACAAAATCAGCGCCCGGAGGAGGAGGTGTTGTCGGTGTCGGGATGGGGGTCGGCGTGAATGCAGGAGAGGTTGAAGATGGCGTCCCGGCAGGGGTAGAGATGGGGGTGGGAGTGGGAGTCGCCGAAGGAAGGTCAAGATCGGTAGTCATCGGCGCGGGAGGACTGGGAGAACTGACAGCCATTGCCGCTGCGGCCGGAGGCTCCGCCCACGCCGGTGGATTGATCACCCATCCAACCAGCGCAAACATCATGAGCACCATCCACAGTGCGGCCAACCCTGTTTGGTACACCTTCCAGCGCCGTCGGCGTCGGGAAGACTGCACTGGGGGAGTGGACTCACGCTCTTCACTGGCCGCTTCCGAGGTGGAAGCAGCAGTACGTCGCCACGTCCACTTCAGCGCCGCGTGAATGCGTGGACTCTGTGGATGGGCCTCCAGCGCTTGAGTGATATAGTTCAGGCTGGCGCGGGAGTCGTCGGCCAGGTAACCGAGCCATACCAGCGCGGTCTCGTTGGTCGGGTCCTCGCGCAGCACGGCCTGAAAAGCAGCTTGAGCCTCCGCGTTCCGCCCGGCATGGGCTGCCCTCATTCCTCTCCATAGCTTCTCTGTAATCGTCATCGTCTCCGCTTCCATGGCAGGAGCACAGCCGCTCCATCTGCTGCGCCCCGCGTTTCATCTTATATTCTACCGCCCCTCTGATGGAATGGCGTTACGGCAGGGTTACAGAGTAGTTACAGGCAGAAAATGCGAGGTGATGACGATTGACAATCCCTCCCAATCTGTGATAAAATAGCACCAAGGATTGCATGCGCTGGGCATGCACGGGCATTGGGCACCGCGCGAGGTGAGCGACATGGGAGACGCAGACGCTCCCAAGAATCCCCAATACTTCCGAGACAGAGTTTTCCTGCAGATCTGGATTGTCGCGGCAATATTAGCCGTGACAACGCTTCTCATGGTGCAGGCTGCTCTCCTGGCCTGGCGCACGATGCAGATTCCTTTCCCCGGCCTGTTTGCCGAGCCCACCCTGATCGTCAACGATGTGGGCGATTTCGCCTGGCCTGGCTATGCCGCCGGACTCCACATTCCCGACCGCCTGGTCGAGCTCGACGGTCAGCCGCTGGAAGGCACCACCGCGTTGATGCAGGCGTTGGCACAGCACGAATCCGGCGACGTGGTCACGCTGACGGCACAGGGCGAGGATGACACACCGCGCGATGTGCGCGTGCGCCTGGAGCCCTTTCCCAGTAAGGGGTTGACCGTCTGGTTCGTCCTGCCCTACGTCATGGGGTTGATTTATCTGGGAGCTGGCATCTGGGTCTTCCTGGCGCGGCGGCACGAATCGGCCGGTAGGGTTTTCGGGCTGTTGTGTGCAGTGGCTGCGCTGTTTCTGGGCTTGCTGTTCGATCTCTATACCACCCACTGGTTCCCGCGCGTGTGGATCACGGCTGTTTCTCTGATCGGCAGCGTTCTCGCTCACCTGGCGCTGGTGTTCCCTCAGCGGGCACGATTTCTGGAACGTGCCCCTTTCCTTCGCTATTTGGTCTACGTGCCGGGTGGAGTTATTGCCGTCTGGAATCAATTCACCGTCCTGAACTTCGACGCGCCCACAGTTTATTTCTACACCTGGCGCGTGGCCTTTTACTTTGCGATCATAGGAATTGTTGCCCTCCTGGCAATGATGGTCTATCGGAACCGCCGCTCCGAATCGCCCATCGTGCAGGCCCAGGCGCGTACTATTCTATTGGGCAGCCTATTGGCCTTCGGCCCGATAGTGGTCTGGATTATCTCTACAAGTTACTCTGGAGGAACCTTAGCATTCGTTATACCCTGGTTGGCCCTGTTTCCTCTCTCCATCGCCTACGCCATCCTGCGCTATCGTCTGTTCGCCATTAACCTGGTGGTCAGCCGGGGCGTCGTCTATGCGCTCTTGAGCGTCGCAATAGTCGGGGCATATTCCCTACTGCTATCCTTGGTCGGCCTCGTGTTTGGCGTGACGCTGCAGGCCAACGATCCCATCCCCCTCGGCATCTTTGTCTTTTTGCTGGCCTTGCTATTGAACCCAGCGCGGATACGTCTGCAGCGCGCAGTAGATCGAGTCTTCCTGCGCGAAGCGGTTGACCACCGTCAGATAACGCGTCGCTTCACCAGCCGGCTGGCCGAGACCACAGGACTGCCATCGGTTCTGCAGGCTCTGGATGAAACGCAGGAGGAGGGTTGGCGTTTGCAGTTTTCCGCGTTGTTCCTGTACGATCCGCAAGATCTATGTTACGCGCCCCGTATCATCGGAGATAGTCTATTTCCACCCGTTACCTTCGCCAAGGAGGGGCCACTCGCTCGTCAGATGCTCCAGCGGCGCGAAAGTGTCTATCTCTATCACGACCGTCCCCTGCCCTCCCATCTGATAGCCGAGCGCGAACCACTGGAGGCTCTACGTTCTTCCCTATTCATCCCGGTGCCGGGCCACGGCTGGCTGACGCTAGGCCCTAAAAGCAGCGGTGCACCTTTTTCATCAGATGACTTAGCCACACTGGAGTCGCTCGGTTCTCAAGTAGCGGCGGCTCTGGAAAAAGCGCGTCTCTTCAGCGATCTGGAGCAACGGATGACCGAGGTGGACGTGTTGCGTTGGATCGGGCAGGCGATCAACTTCGCCATGGACGTGGATGACCTGATAGAGCTGGTCTATGCTCAGACCAGCCGCGTGCTTGATACCAGCAACTTTTACATCGCGTTGTATAGCCCGGAGAAGGAGACGCTATCATTCGCGTTCTACGTCGAGAATAGCGAGCGACTTTATCCAGACGATGAGTGGCCGGTGGACGTAGGTTTGACCGGTGAAATTGTCCGCACGGGGCGGCCCATCGTGACAGAGGATTACGCCCAGGAATGCCAGCGCCGGGAGGTCACGCCCGAAGGCCAGGCGGGACGAGCCTGGATGGGGGTGCCGCTCAGCGTCGGTGATAAGGTCATCGGAGTTATGAACATCTCCAGTTTCGACCCCGACGTGACCTATTCTGACGAACAGTTGCAGTTCTTCTCCGCCATTGCCGATCAGACAGCCGCGATCCTGGACAGGGCGCACCTTTATCGAGAGATGGAGGAGCGTGCCCGACAGTTGGCTGCCCTCAACGAGGTCGGCAGCGTAATCACGTCAACCCTGGACATGGGGGCAGTACTGAACCTGATTATGGACAAGGCGGTCGAGCTTCTCCAGGCTGAGGCCGGATCGCTGATACTGGTGGACCAGGATACCGACGAACTGGTCTTCGAGGTGACCACCGGCCCAGGCTCTGCCGACTTGGTGGGCACGCGCCTTCCCTCTGGTACCGGCGTCCTGGGTACGGTGGTCGAAGGGGGCAAACCGGTTATCATCAAGGACGCGCAAACCGACCAGCGCTGGTATCAGGACCTCGATGCCCAATTCGTCACCCGTTCTATCATCGCCGTGCCGATGATCAGCCGGGGACGCGCCATCGGCGCGATAGAACTCCTGAATCGGCGTGATGGTGTGCCCTTTGACGAGGACGACGAACGGCTGCTGACAGCGTTTGCAGCCAATGCCACTATCTCGCTTGAGAACGCCCGGCTGTTCACCCAGACCGATCAGGCTCTCGCCGCACGAGTAGAAGAGCTCTCGATGATGCAGCGCATTGATCGGGAGCTCAATGCCACCCTGGACTACAACCAGGTGCTGGCCCTGACGCTGGACTGGGCGCTGCGGACGACGGGAGCTGACGTAGGACTCGTGGCCGTCGTCGTGGAGACGGAGGAGGGATTGCGCGGGCTGCGTTTCCTGGCCAACCGAGGCTATCCGGAGGAGTTGGTCTCCGCCCACGAGGAGGAGCCCTGGTCGCTGGAGCAGGGGATCATTGGACGGGTGGTGCGGACTGGCAATCCCGAACTTGTGGAGGACGTGGAGAACGACCCTGACTACACACCAGTGGTGCCAGAGACGGTGGCCCAATTGACGGTGCCTATCCGGCGGGAGGAACAGATCGTCGGCGTCATCGTCGTGGGGTCTTCCCAGCCGGGCCGTCTCGACCTGGAAGCACTGGAGTTTGTCACCCGTCTGGCCGACCACGCGGCCATCGCCATTGAGAACGCCCGCCTCTTCGCGGAGGTGCGCCGTGCCAACGACGCCAAGACCGACTTTATCTCTTTTGTGTCCCACGAACTCAAGCAGCCGATGACCTCAATCAAAGGCTACACCGATCTGTTGGCCAAGGGAGCCGCTGGCGAACTGAACGACGCCCAGCAGAATTTCCTCGGAACGGTACGCTCGAACGTGGACCGCATGAACACACTGGTTAGCGACTTGCTGGACGTCTCACGCATTGAGAGTGGTCGCCTACGGCTGGAATTCAAAAACGTGCCCATTGAGCAGGTGATCGAAGACGTACTACGGACGACCCACGGGCAGATCGAAGCCAAGCAACAGACGCTGGAAACAGACATCCCACCCGACCTACCACTCGTGAGAGGGAATCAGGACCGCTTGGTGCAGGTTTTGACCAACCTGGTGAGCAACGCCTGGAAGTATACACTCGAAGGAGGACACATCACGGTCCGTGCCCAGAAGTGGTCAGACGGGCAAGGTGAGTTTGTGCTGTGTTCGGTAGCCGATACAGGCATAGGAATGGCCCCTGAAGATCAGGAGCGTCTGTTCACCAAATACTTCCGTGCCGACAGTCCGGATGTGCGCAGCGTGGCCGGTACCGGACTGGGACTCGTCATCACCAAAAGCCTGGTGGAACTGCAGGGTGGTGAAATCTGGGTCGAGAGCAAATTGGGCGGGGGTAGCACCTTTTCGTTTACCATTCCTGCGGTCCGAGAAGAGGTTTCCGCGTAGAAGCCCAGTTGCTCCTCTCAAAGCTCCACCTGGTGAATACATAATACGACGGGACACGCGCAAATGCGTGCCCCTGAGCCTGACCGTTGAACAACGACGTATTGCTTTACCTGGCTATGCTACGGCTCTTGGAAACGGGCCTCCAATTGTTCTAGCAACTCCGCAGCCTCGACCAGTTTGTCCAGTGGGTTTTCCTCACCCACAAAGTACCGATAGTCGCACGGCATTACGTCAAGCGTACTTACCAGATCATTGTGTCGGTCTCGCACAGCCCCATCGCTGATACCGTAGAAATCCGCGATCTTCTTTCGCGTCACAGGGCGCAAGTTGACTTTGCGCACTGTGTAGTCGAGCGCTGCTGCCCAGGTCTCAGGTTTGCGCACGATGAGCGGTTCACGTCCGATAACAATGCGGTACTCCAACCACATCTGAATGGCGACACCGATTTCCTTGATGGGCATCCCGGCATCGGTCATCTTGTCGGTGAGCACTCGCTCCACTTCATCCATCCCGCTGGCGAAGAGCGGCTCGAACCGATCGGCCAGCGACGATTCGGGCTCCAGGCGCATGAAGTCGGCCAACGCCCGCAACGCCTGGTCGAAATCACCTCTGCGAGCCGACGCCCGCGCCAGGTGAAGCAGGCAATCCGGCTCATCGGGGACAATACGAACAGCGGCCTGGAAACACTGGACGGCTCGGTCAGCGTCCCATGCTTGGTAGGCCTTAAGGCCCTGCTCTACGTATTTCCTCGCCTTACGACAGTCATCCTTACTAACCCGCTTCTTCGCCATCACTCTTACTCCTTCGATGAGACTGCGTGTACCGAGAGGCGTGAGCCCAGCAGAATGGTTGCCCATCCTGGTATGATTTTTCGCAGTGTGAATCTGGGATTGATTATAGCACAGTCGTCAAAGATGGGCAAAGACGGCCTTTGGCAAATTCTCTGCTCGTGCTATAATCTCCTCAGTCCTACGTGACAGAGCATTGCTTGCAGGTGGGAGGCTATGATGAAGAGACATTACCGGCGCGTGAAGAATGGCCCGATCGTGCTTGTCCTGTTATTGCTGGCTTGTGGCTGCACTCGAAGCGACAATCAGGGATTGCTTTTTCAGGACGAGTTCAATAACTCACGCAGTGGATGGGGCAAGGATCAGCGCGAGGAGTTCAAGCGCGGGTATGAGGGGGGTGAGTACTTTATCGAATTGTACGAGCCAAACTGGTTCACCTGGGCCCATCCTGG
Organism: uncultured Anaerolineales bacterium; assembly: GCA_964568065.1. Taxonomy (GTDB): domain Bacteria; phylum Chloroflexota; class Anaerolineae; order B4-G1; family B4-G1; genus CAZMOT01. The sequence continues at coordinate 12,759 of CAZMOT010000003.1, read as the reverse complement.
CCAAGAGTTCGACGATGTGAGCGTTGAGGTGGAGACACATCCGGCCTCCGGGTCCCACGATCTTCATTTCGGTCTCCTTTGCCGCCATGCGGACATGGGGAATTTCTACTATTTCGCCATCAGCGCCGACGGCTACTATGTTATCTTCCGGCGTGCAGGCGGTGGCGATTTGGAAGCCCTCACCGCCGGTGGTAGAGGGATGACTCCCTCCTCTGCCATCAAGACGGGCGAGCAAGTTAATCACGTCCGAGCGGTCTGCCAGGGGAATGAGTTGAGCCTGTACGTCAATGGCGAGCTTCTGGCGACCGTCACCGATGATACCCACACGCGGGGCGACGTGGGGATCGGGGGCGGAAGCGGTCCAGCGGGAGAAGCCCGTATTCAGTTCGACGACTTTTTCGTTACCGAGCCGTAGAGCGGCGGATTGCAGGGCGACGACGAATTGGAGCGAATAGATAGATGAAGAGAGTCAGAAAATCGCTCGTCGTGGTGCTGGGTATTTTGCTGGTCGCTGTCATGATCGTCCTAGGTTTGATTGGGGGGCTGTATTCCTTCATTAGCCCAAGAAAGCCTCGTCCTACCCCCATGCCTAAGGCAGCCTTGCCTTGGAGCGACGATTTCTCCAACCCAGCCAGTGGGTGGCAGGTCGAGTCGGATTTCTCCGCAGAGGTCGGGTATCACGAGGACGCGATGCGCGTCCTCGTCAAGATGCCTAACCTTCTTGCCTGGGCCTTTGCCGGGCGCGAGTTCTCCGACTTTCACCTAGCCGTTGAGGCCACCCAGGTCGCTGGCCCTGACGACAACGCGTACGGCGTGCTGGTGCGGATACGAGACCCTGACCATTTCTACCTCTTCTCCATTAGCGGCGATGGCCACTACCAGGTCAGCAAGTACGACGGCGAGGAACGGAAGGGTTTGAGCGGAGACTGGACTCCCTCCAACGCGATCCATCCTGGTGCCGCGACGAATCTCCTAGAAGTCATCTGCCAGGATACGACGATGACCTTCCTCGTCAACGGCGTGCAACTGGCCCAGGTTGAGGACGTGGATTACCGCCAGGGCGATATTGGCCTTTACGCCGGCTCATTCTTCGAGCCAGGTGTGGAGGTCCACTTCGATAACCTGCGTGTGGAGAAGCCCTGAGGAATATCCTGCCTGGCATGTGTCGGATTCCCGCTGACTTTCGGCCGGTGACTGATCTCGATTTGCCAACCGGTACACTCTCTGTTATAATCTCTATTGTGCGGGGCGTGGCGCAGTTTGGCTAGCGCGCTACAATGGGGTTGTAGAGATCCCGGGTTCAAATCCCGGCGCCCCGACAGAGAGGCAACCGGAGGGTTGCCTCTTCTCATTTTCTCATTTTATGCTTGCCAAGTAGCCCGTTATGTGCTACAGTAGCGTGTGGAGGCAACAATGGTTAAGAAGATTATGATAGTTGATGATCACCTGGAAAGCGTAAAGTTAGTTGGGTTGATGTTGCAGCGGCGGGGATATGACATTGTCGCTGCACAGTCAGGTACTCAGGCTTTGGCGAAGGTCCAGACGGAGAACCCCGACTTGATGATTCTGGACATCATGATGCCAGACGTGGACGGCTATGAGGTTTGCCGCCGACTCCGTGCTGATCCCGCTACAGCCAGTCTGCCTATTATCATGTTCACTGCCAAAATGCAGGTGGACGAAAAAGTGGCCGGGTTTCAGGCCGGGGCAGATGACTATCTGACCAAGCCTATCCATCCGGAGGAATTGATTTCCCGTGTAGAGGCCGTGCTGTTGCGCTCAGCGCGGGGTCAAATGGGTGGACAGCCTCTGGCACAGGCAAAGATTCTCGGCCTCCTGGGTTCAAAGGGAGGTGTGGGTACCACCACTCTGGCGGTGAACGTCGCCGTTGCCCTGGCCCAAGACCTGGCGAAGGGGCAGAAGATCGTCCTGGCCGAAATGCGATCTGGCATGGCGACTGCCTCTATCCAGTTGGGACTGAGACGTCAGGGGACATTGGTGCGACTGTTGAATAAGCCAGTCAAGCAGATCAAGGATAGGATGGTGGAGGCTCAGTTGGAGGAGCATGCGACCGGCCTGCTGATCTTGACTGGCCAGATTGAGCCGCCCGGAACAGCAACACCTGTACTCCCGGCTCACGCTGAGGCCATCGTCCGGTATCTTGGGGCCACGGCCGACTATCTCCTTCTTGACCTGGGGGTGGGTCTTGATGAGACAACTTGTCACATTCTGCCGAGTTGCGATCATATCTTTGTGACCGTCGAGCCACAACGTACGTCGCTCTCACTGGCACAGGCACTGTTAAGTGAAATGACTCAGTCGCTGAATCTCACTACCCACAGGATCAGTGTAGTGCTGATCAATAGGACCCCCACTACAACCACTTTTACTAAAGATACAATAGAGGAATTGTTACAGCACAACCTCGCCGGAGTAGTCACTCCGGCCCCCGAGCTGGCATTCGAATCGCTAGAGCGAGGGATTCCGATGGTAATGATGCAGCCAGAGAGTCTAGTTAGCCAACAATTCCACGCCATTGCGGAGCGTCTGGCTGAGATCTGAATATTAGCGGAATATGGCTGTCCGGCCTATCTTCACCCATCCTTGGGACGTCTCACCGGCTGAGGCCAAAGAGATTCAGTGCCAATTGCGTGGACGTGTGCTCGTGCAGCCCGCCGATCACCAGCCAGAGATCATCGCGGGGATAGACGTCAGCATACAAGGGAAGTGGGCACAGGCGGCTGTGGTGCTAATCGCCTATCCTGACCTTACCCCTTTTCGAGCAGTTACAGCGAAGATGGCTGTTTCGTTCCCCTACGTGCCAGGGTTATTAGCTTTCCGCGAAGGACCGGTTGTGCTGGCGGCGCTGGAGCAGTTGACAGATCGGCCGGACGTGCTGATGTTCGATGCACAGGGATTGGCACACCCGCGCCGCATGGGGCTGGCCACCCATCTCGGTGTCCTGCTCGACATGCCTGCTGTGGGATGCGCCAAATCACGTCTGTGTGGGGGGTATGTAGAGCCCGAGGAGCGGAAAGGCAGTTGGACCCCGCTGACTGATGGGGAAGAGGTGATTGGCGCGGTCGTGCGAACGCGCGACGGTGTCCGGCCAGTCTTTGTATCCATTGGACATCGAGCCGACCTGGAGGCGGCGATTTCGTTAGTGTTGAACTGCACCACCAAGTACCGTCTGCCAGAGCCGACTCGATGGGCACATCGTGTGGCTGGGGGTCAGCCTCTGCCCGTGGCTCGCCAGCCGACACTTTTCGACTTGTGAGGTAGATGTGAGTCACGCCGATGAGATCGCGCATGATGACATCGCACGTGCCGCAGCTCTCCTGCGAGAAGCTCGTTATGCAGTTGCGTTGACCGGCGCAGGTCATAGTACGCCCTCCGGCATTCCCGACTTCCGTTCGCCGGGTACGGGGCTGTGGGAGCGTGCGAATCCAATGGAAGTGGCCACGATCTACGCCTTTCGACGCCATCCCGAGGCGTTCTACAACTGGGTACGGCCACTGGTGACTGCGCTGCTGGAGGCTGAGCCCAATCCCGGTCACCTGGCATTGGCGAAACTGGAACAAGGCGGGTGGTTGAAAGCAGTCATCACACAGAACATTGACGGTTTGCACCAGCGGGCTGGGTCGCGTGAGGTACTGGAACTACACGGCCATCTGCGAGAGGCAACTTGCATTCGTTGCTACAAAATTCTGCCTACCGAGGAATTTCTGGACGACTTTCTTTCCTCAGAAAAAGTTCCCCGCTGCCCTATGTGTGATGGCGTGATGAAGCCCAACGTCGTGCTTTTTGGGGAACAGTTGCCGGTTGCGGTGGTCAACGCGGCGATGGCACACATCCGCCAAGCCGACCTGATGCTCATTGCAGGCTCATCTTTGGAGGTTGTGCCCGCCTCGCAGTTGCCGCTGATAGTACGTGAGCGCGCTGGCCGGATCATTGTGGTGAACCTGACACCCACCTACGTTGACGACGTAGCTGATGTGGTCATCCACGCTGACGTTGCCCAGGCATTGCCGCGCATCGTCCGGGCCTGCACAGAGAGGTAGTAAGAAGATGGTAGATCTCCAGCAGCAAATACGGTATGAGGAGCGCGTGGCACGGTTGGAACGGCTGATTGAGATTAGCCGCTCGTTGAACTCGACTCTTAGCAAGCGTCCACTGCTAAATCGTATCCTCGCCGCAGCTCAGGAACTCACCCAGACGGAAGCCTGTTCAATCTTGCTGGTGGATCGCAAGAGTGGCAAATTGTACTTCGAGGCGGCGACCAATCTGCCAGGTCTTGGTTCGATCGTCATCCCGATGGAGGGTAGCATTGCCGGATGGGTCGTGCAGACCGGCAAACCCCTGGTTGTTCCGGATGCCCGCGACGATCCTCGCTTTTACCACAAGTCGGACGAGCAGTCCGGTTTCACCACTCGCTCCATCCTCTCTACACCGTTGATCGCCAGGGACAACGTGATCGGTGTGTTGCAGGCGGTCAACAAGGAGAGTGGGGGTGAGTTCACTGAAGAAGACGTCGAACTGCTGACCGTGCTGGGCAATCAAGCGGCAGTGGCAGTGCAGAACGCTTTGCTCTTCCAACAATCCGACCTGGTTGCCGAGATCGTGCACGAGATGCGCACGCCACTGGGGTCTATCGTCGCCTATGCCGAACTCATGCAGCGGCCAGACGCGACGACGGCGCAGAATTCCCAGTTTGCAGACATCATCATGCACGAGGCCGAGCGACTCAGTGATCTGGCAAATCGTTTTCTCGACTTGGCGCGACTGGAGTCGGGCCGTGCCTCTATGGCCCAGGATCCAGTTGACCTGAGCACGGTGATCCGTATGGCGGTCAACGTGCTGATACCACAAGCGGATGCTAAACAAATCGGGGTATCGGTCGACGTCCCTGCTACCCTACCGAGTGTCGTGGGGGACGCGCAACGTCTGCACCAGGTGATGCTCAATTTGTTGAGCAACGCGGTTAAGTATTCTCGCCCGGGTGACAACATCACGGTCACGGCGATGGGTGAGGAGCACTACCTGACCGTAAGCGTCACCGATACCGGTCCCGGTATCCCGGCGGACGCCTTACCCCACATTTTCGAACGCTTCTATCGCGTGTCCGCTACCGAAGGCCAGGCATTGGGGACCGGGTTGGGGCTCACCATCACCCGTCAAATCATTGAGGCTCACAGAGGGGAGATCACCGTCACCAGCGAGGAGGGGCGGGGTACGACGTTCACCTTCATGCTGCCTGTAGAAGGTGCACAGTAGCGTGGAATGAGACAGAGCACAAGCCAAGCAAGAGCCGCGCCTACGAGCGCGGTTTTTGATTACCGGAGCCGCGATTCTCGAAAAGTATGGAAGTCAAGCACCAGATCGCCCAAACGGATGGCGTCTATACCTGCCAGCGTGGAGATAGGAGTGTACAGGGCAACCGTGCCATGGGCCGGATCGTTGGCGGTGACGATGCCCAGCGCCAGCGTGAATCCCTCGCTGTCCTCCAGTGCCACCAGGTGGTGGAGCTTAAAGGCAGGGGCCGGGAAGACGGCCAGGCGCTGCCAGGCTACCTCCAATGTGTGCGCCCCCTCGAAGTAACGGCGAAAGCGAGCGGCCCGGTACTCCTGGCGCACGGCCACTTCACGGCGGTGAGCGGCCCGCGAGGCCGGGAGGTCTATCACACGGATGCGGCGGCTGCGGCGCAGGGGAACCAGCAGATGCTCCAGTTCATCGCGGCGTTGGATGCCGACGACCACCTTGGGCCGCAGTAATTCTACTTTGGCCCGCTTGAGCTCGCCGCCGCCATGATCCGGGGCCACCAACCCGGTCGTATCGAACAGGATGACAGTGGCTCCCTCCGCACGCGCCTTCTGCGCCAGCCTGTGCGCGCCGACGACGGTGGGCAACATGTGGCCGCGGGGAGAGACGTCGCCAACGAAGGCGCGAAAGCGCGGGCCGGCGGGCGGGAAAGCGTCGTCGCCGGGCTCGCCCAGCGCCAGCGTCATCGTCGTCGGGGGCCCCAGCGTGGCCTGGCCGATGTCCCCATCCACGAAGGCCGCGCGCTCGTGGTACTCGCATAGGCGACGGTAGAGGTAACGAGCGAAGGTGGACTTGCCTGTATCCGGCGCGCCGACGATGAGAATAACGCTGCTCAGCGCGGAAAGTGTGAGGTGCTCCCAGGCAGAAGGGATTTCGATATCCACTGCGATCTTCTCTGTTAGCCTGCTGAACCACTCACCCCCAGCTCGCTCCACACTACGTTTCGCTCCACCAGTGGCTGCAGGCGACGGTACTTGGCCGAGGTCGCGTAGCAGTGCAGTTGCTCGATACGCCGGACCGTCATCGGGTGGGTAGAAAACGCCTCGCTCAGATTGGCCAGCGCGTGGTCATCCTCGGCCTCGATGTGTTGCAGCGTCCGCGCCAGGTCGGCCTGCGTGCGCGCCCCTACCCCACCGGCCAGCTTGACCAACGCCGAAATCGCCTTGCGGGGCTGGCCGCAGGCCAATAACCCGGCCCGGTCGGCCGAGTACTCACACGCCCGGTTCCACCACAGAAAGGCCATCGCCAGGATGGCTGAGGCCATCAATGGGCTGGGGATGCCGGCCATCCCGCCCACCAGCGAGTTAAGCCAGGTATGCCCTAACCGCACGTGACCCAGTTCGTGGCCCAGGATAAAGCGCAGCTCGTCCGCGTCCATCACCTGCAAGAGCGCCGAATGGAGTACCACGACTTTGGGGGAGAGGAGGCCGAAGGTATAGGCGTTCAGCCTGTCGCCGGGCGCGACGAAGACCTGCACCCCGCCGGCCTGCAACCGGGCGACACTCTCGGCGACGAGGATCGCCAGGGCGGGAGTGTCGTGCGGGGTGACCTGCCGGGCTTGCTCCAACAGCGCCCTGTGTTGCGAACGGGTGACTGCGTAGGAGTACGCCACCATCGCCACGACAAACACGAAACTCAGACAAACAGTTGCCGTGGCGGTCAGGGTGATGACCAGGAACACCAGGAGCAGCGTGAGCGCCAGAATAAGACGCTCGTGGGGATAGCGATAGGCGGTTGTGTTGTAGGGACGCTGTGCGGACATAGCGTGTCTTTGGCGCTACCCTTGTGAAGGTTGGGAGTGCCTTCACAAGGGTAGCCGGAACTGCTTGCTTCTCTTACCGCTCCTCAATGCGGATCGTCTTGATCAGGTCGCCGGGGGTGGTTGCTGTGCCAGGATCGCGGAGCGAGATCGAGTTGAGCACATCCATGCCCTCAATAACCTGGCCGAACACGGAGTGGCGGTTATCAAGCCAGGAGGTGGCCTTGTAGGTGATAAAGAACTGGCTGCCGTTGGTGTTGAGGCCAGAGTTGGTCATAGAGAGGATGCCAGGGCAGTCGTGCCTCAGTTCCGGGTGGAACTCGTCGAGGAACTTGTAACCCGGGCCACCGCTACCTGTGCCGGTGGGGTCGCCCCCCTGGGCCATAAAGTCCTCGAGGACACGGTGGAACGTCGTGTTGTCGTAGAACCCCTCGCGGGAGAGAAAGACAAAGTTGTTGACGGTATTGGGCACCTTGTCGGCAGACAGTTCGACGACGATGTCGCCTTTTTCGGTTTCGAAGGTGGCGACGTAGGTCTTGCTGGAGTCAATCTGCATCTCAGGCGGCTGGCTGTACATGTTGTTGCGGTCAGTAGGATTTGCTGGCATTGAATCAGTCTCCTTTTCTGTTTCTGTTGATTCTGTAGGTACATCTGTGGGTGTAGAAGCCACCAGTTTGCCCGGCCCCACGGTAAACCAGAGAATCACCGCAACCAGCAAGAGGGTCACAGCGACGACGCCGATCCACCAGTAGTCAGTCCAGGTGGACTCGCGCTGGGGTTTGGCCTGAAGTTGCTTTCGCCTACCGGTCGGTTTCCGCTTCTTACTCGCTTGTCTTCGCTTCTTGGGCATAGAGACTCCTTTCATCTGAATACGATACCGCAAACTGATACCAATGACGTGCCGTTCTGATCGGCCGGACAGCGCTCGTAGGCCACTCGCTCCCCCACGACCGGGCTCAGCATTTGCAGCGCCAGGTAGATGGGGGGCAGCCCACACACGTTGCGCCGGTCGCCTTCGCGCTTGATCGCGGCGAAGAACCCCTCGGCGTCGCCCGCGCACACCCGCTCGATGAGTTCGTCGTCGGCCGCTTGCAGTTGGGCGCGCTCCACCCAGCCTTGCGGTTGGCCGCCGAAGGCCGGCCCGACGTGCGAGAGATCGGCCGCTGCCACGACGAGCACCTGTCGCCCGGCCGTCGCCTGCCCGAGCTTATCCACGAGCCCGTTGATCATCAGATCGTGCTTCAGTTCCGCCTCGCCCCGGACGAATTGGCCGAACGAGCCACACAGGATGGGCACCAGTTCGCATGGCTTTCCCTCGCGGACGTGGTGCAGCCAGACCGCCGCCAGTTCGATGGAATGTTCGCTGCGATGAATGAGTTCGCCGGCGAAGGCTTCGTCCGGCCCTATTGCCTCGGCCAGCGCGTCCACGACCTCCCGCGCTGTGGGCAGCACCCCGAACGGCGTGGTGTAGTTCTGGCGCGTCAGCGTCAGCAGGCCGCCATCTCCAAAGTGGTCGGTGCCCAGCACCACCACCAGGTCGGCTGCCCTGACCATCTCCATCGCGGCCTTCCAGACGCAGGCATAGACCGGCCCACCGCGCGCGTAGTCAATGTGCGGGCATACCAGGCCGCGGCCATCGGTGAAGCGGGTGCTCACATCCTCCACAGCTTCCACGGCTTCGAGGTAGCCATCCAGCACGCGACGCAGCTCGTCTGCGTCGGCCGGGTACGACTGCCCGGCCAGTGAGGGCGGGCGGAAGGGGGCCTGGCGATACTCGGCCAGCGCCCGTTCTCGCGCCTGGGCAAAGCGGTCGTTATAAAGCAACAGCGCCTCGTCGAGCACGGCCACGAGTTGCTCCAGCACGCCCGGCCCGACGCGCAGTCCAAACCTGATGGCGAGGGAAGCACGCAAACCACCCACGTCCCGCGTCCCGTCACACAGTTGCAGCACCGGGGCCAGTTGCTGAGGAATGACCACCGTCTCATCGGCCAGTTGCAGCGGATCGCGCAGCAGGATGGATCGTCGCCCGCCGTGGATGATTGGATGTGTGTCAACGGCTCGTAGTTTGGGGAATTGGTTCTCAGTCACACATCACCTCTATCTCATCCGAAATCCCATTGCATCAATCCAACCTCCATCGAGCGCCAAAGACCCCTACGCCAATCCCCTGTGCCGCCAGCCAATCCCGCTCTGGCCCAGCCCTGTGCAGCGGGTTAGAGTGATTGAGATGAACCAGTCGCACGTCACAATCCACTCCCACCAACTGCTCGGCCGTATCGGTGACCAGGGGATGTGGAATTTGACTCAAGTCGCGCCCTGCAAACTCATCGGCTCTGAAAAAGGTCCCATCCAACAAAGCCACGTCCATCTCTGCCACAAAGCGTCTCAGGTCGTGTTCCCAGCGATCCCACGTGTCTATATCCGGGCAGTAGAACAATTGCCGAGCGGGGCCGCGCACCAGGAAAGCCAGCGTGTCGCTAAGCTCGTCGCGATGGGGGACCAGCGCCGGCGTCAGACGCAAGTTGGGGTTGAGTTGGACCTCACGGGCGGGAGTGAGCAAACGCAGCCTGATGTTGCCCAAGGCGACAAGTTGCGACCAGGGACCATTTTCACGCAAGAAGTTGGCCATCCGCGGCGAGGCATACACCGGCAACCCCTGCACGTTCCAAGCTTCGCGTCCTAGATGGATCAGGCCGGTGTAATGCCCGATGTGCGCGTGGGTCAACACAATTCCGGCCAGTGGGCAATCTGGAACCAGGCTGTGCAGGGCGTGTAACTGCTCCCGCAAGTCGGGGGTGGCGTCAATCAGCCAACTCTGATGGGTGGCCTGATCCACCAATCCCAAACACACCACCCATTTACGCCTGGTCGGGTCGGCGCGCGCCGGAGCACAATAGGTACAGTAACACCCGGCCTGCGGCACGCCCCCATCCTGAGCGCTACCCAGCAGGACCGCTTCAACGGTCATCACTCGTCACCCTGCCACTCCCCCGCCTGCATCTTCTCAATCACCTCCCGGCTGTTCCCCAGGCAAATGTCAAGCCCAAAGGCGGTGAGCAGGATGTCGGTGTCGAGCGGGACAAACTTTTGCTGTGCCACCGCTTCGGCAATGGGCACGGAGATGATGCACTCTTTTTGCAGCGCGACCATGTGCCCCAATTTGCCGTCCGCGATGAGGTGCACCGACATTGAGCCGAAGCGACTGGCCAGCAGCCGGTCAAAGGCAGTGGGGGAGCCACCCCGCTGCAGGTGCCCCAGCACGGTGACGCGCACCTCGACCTTGCAGCGCTCCTTGAGTTGCTCGGCCACGACCTCACCGATGCCGCCTAAGCGCCGCACCCCGCCGATCTCACGCTGCGCGTGGTAAACGGCCTCGCCGCCCGTCGGTCTGGCCCCTTCGGCCACGACGACGATGCTGAACTTGGACCCGCTCCGGGTGCGGCGAGAGATCTTACCGGCAACCACGTCCAGGTCGTAGGGGATTTCAGGGATCAGGATGACGTCGGCGCCGCCAGCTATGCCAGCCTTGAGCGCGATCCAGCCGGCGTCGCGGCCCATCACTTCCAGGATGATGACGCGGTGATGACTCTCGGCGGTGGTGTGCAGTTTATCGAGGGCATCCATGGCGGTGTTGACGGCGGTGTCGAAACCGAAGGTGATCACCGTGCCTTGTAGATCGCTGTCAATCGTCTTAGGCACACCGACCACCTTCAGCCCTTTCTGCATCAACTCGTGGGCGATGCGCAGAGAGCCGTCGCCGCCGATAACGACCAGTGCGTCTATCTCGAGCACCTGGGCGTGGCGCACCACGTCGCCCGACATGTCGAAGACCTTCACCTCGCCATCCACCTCGACTTCGTAATGGAAAGGGTTGGCACGATTAGTGGTGCCGAGGATCGTGCCGCCCCGGGGAAGAATGCCGCGCACGTCAGCCATGGTCAGCGGCCGCACCTTGCCCGGCTGGATGAGCCCCTCAAAGCCATCCTCGATGCCCAGCACCTCCCAGTCGTACTCGTTGATGGCGGTCTTGACCACCGCCCTGATGACGGCGTTCAGACCAGGACAGTCACCACCGCCCGTGAGAACGCCGATGCGTCGAATCTGGCTGGCCATAGTTGCACCTCCCTGGTGATTAGCAGTTAGCCTTTGCCTGGCATTCCTGGCTTCTCGTTTCCTTGCCAATCTCTCGACAGCCCCGCCAGGCTTTACAGTTCCCCTGCATCTTCTTCCCGTACCAGACGATAAATGGAATAACCAAAGATGTGCTCAAAGCCAAACTGACGGTAAAGGGGATAGCCAAATCTGGAGGCCGTGAGTGCAATCAGGCTATGGCCATCGGCAGCCGCGTCGGAAAGAATGCGAGCCAGAATTGCTTTGCCCAGCCCACGACGGCGCCACTCAGGCAGGGTCGCCATTACGTAGACACCCGGCAGCCCGGCGCCCATAATCAACGCACAAATGGTTGCTGGGGGGCCATCGCCCAGGCGTGCCAGGTAGAGACGAGCGGGCTCCCCATTTAGCCAGTCATCAGCCATAGCTTCGAAGTAGTCCAGGGCTACGCCATCGGGGAAGCGAAAGGCGATCCGGCGGATGGTGCTGGCCGCTTCCAAGTCTGCCCGGCTGGCCGCCAGCCATACCTTTACATCAGGATTGAGAGGGGAAAATTGGGCCGGCAAAGGAGCAACTAGCGCAGGTAGAGGCGGCGGGTCGAACGTCAGACCGTGGCGCTCCAGACGTTGGGCCATATCGGGCGGGCGGAGGTGTGGACCAAGCCACCAATACCAGGGCACACCTCGGTCAGCGAAAAACGCTTTGATGGCTTCGATTTCGGCGGCGAGCACATCGTCGTTTATTCCGGGGGGATAGTCGCTGCCGAGGGCCAGGTTCAGGAGCGGGACTGCCAGCCCACTGCGACCGACTATAACACCAATGCCCTCGAAGCGCTTAGCCTGTGGCGCGCGCGTTGATAGCCACGCCTGAACGGCCATGGTATGTTTATCGGCTAAGCGGGCAAGCTCGTCCCAGGGTTTGCCCAGACGGGCCATGATTGTTTCAGGTGAAGCATGTTCTATATCCACGTTCGACCTCGATCCTGACATCAACACCAGGCAGCTACTTGGCCTGCCTCCAGACGCGGTGGGCTTATTATATGTCAAGTTTGCTGAGGCTACAACAGGAAACGCAGGGATAGGGAAGCTATCGTGTAGCAAATCAGAGTCTGCCCTACATCTTCACCAACACCTTCAGCATCCCCGGCCGGGCCGCGTGTTCGAAGGCCGTTAGGACCTCGCTCAACAGGTAGCGAGCCTGGATCAACGGCGTCACCTCCACCAGGCCCCGTTCCAGCAGCCGCAGCGCCGGCGCGAACGGCCCGCAGCGGGAGCCGACCAGTGTGACCTCATCCACCACAGCCATTGCCAAATCGGCGTCAACGGAGCCGTGGTAGGTGGATTTCAGCACAATGGTGCCTCGCGGACGGACGAGTCGCCGCGCCGCCGCGTAACCCTCGGGGCGACCGGTCGCCTCGATGACCAGGTCGGCTCCGCCCTCGACCGAATCGCTCTCCAGTGCTGTGGGGATGCCCCGCCGCGCCAGGATGTCCAGTTTATCCTGGTGATGTCCCACGGCGGTCAGGTCGCAGCCGGTGAGGGCCAGCACTTGCGCGCACAGCAGCCCCAGTT
>CAZMOT010000002.1:45430-59426 GCA_964568065.1 uncultured Anaerolineales bacterium | reverse complement strand
GGGTGGGGTGCGCATTGAGGATGACGTGCTCGTGACCCCCAGCGGCGCGGAGAGCCTGACGATGTTCCCACGCGAGTTTACCTCGCTATGATCGGGTGGCTGCGTATCCATATCCTGGGGAACCCTGGCAAAGGTTTGTGAGCAGGTCTCAGGCCGGAGACATCTTTGTTCGTCGGAAACTGCTCCTTTGCCAGTGCTATTCGCAACCTTCGCCAGGGTGGCGGCGCATCCCCAGCCATCCCCCGGCACCGATGACCACGGCCTCGGCGACCAGCAGGCCGACGATAACCATGGCCACGTCTATCCAGAAGCGCATGGGGAACAGGCGGATCAGGGTGTCGGAGTAGGCAAAGAGCCAGGTGTCCCCCTCGAAGAAGATGCGGTGGAAGTTGGTGAAGAACTCTCCCCAACTCAGCACCATGTACGCACCGATGGCTCCCAGCAACCCCAGCGTGAGCAGGCTGCCGCTCAGGAGTGCAGCGGGGGCACGCTGGCGGGTGGGGCCTGAAGCGAGCAGCGTTGCTATCCCCCCCAGCAGTACCAGCGCGGCGGCGATGCCGGCTATCATAATACAGCCGTACACGATCTGCACGTCAGCCATGTGACGCAACTCCCGCTCGTTGAAGGCGGTCTCACCGTCGGGGAGGCGTAGATCCTCCAGGAGTGAGATGTCCGCGTTGGTCGCCAGGTAGTCCACACCGATCTCGGCCAGGTGGGTTCGCTCCGCTGTAGAGAGGCCATAGGGGTCGGGCGGGAAGTCCGCTTTCCCATATTCCCAGTGCACGAACCAGTGGCCGGTCGCGATGCGCACGTCAGCCACGAGCAGGAAAACGGGCAGGGCCAGCACAAGCAACCATTGAAGCAGACAAGGCCATAGTCTACGGGTCATCACTTTTCCTTTGATTAGTAGGCAGATCTACATGGGTTCCAGATTGGACATGGATTAACACAGACTCAGTAGAGCCAAATTGTTGCCCCGCCAAGACTTAAGTCTCCAAGCGTGGCACTACAGGCGAAACTAGCCGGTCTCATTCTCCTCCCAGGACAAAGTTGAAGACCAGTGCGTTGGTCATCAGTTCGATGGCGGCGCGGTCGTCGGTGAAGATGACCGTCCCCGGCTGGGTAGGGCGCAGGTTCGCCATTGCCTGCAGCGCCGTGGAGTGCAAAAAGTCATTCCCTTCCAGGCCGCTCAGATTAGCCTGTAGATTCCCAGGCTCACTGGGCTGGACCGTGGCGACGATGACAGCGTTGAAGCTGTTCGGCACTTTAATCACGTGGGCCGAGGGGAAAACCTGAAGCAGCGTCGCCAGCATGGCCTCGACCAGCCGGTAGTCGTCTGAAGCACGCCCGACGTTGATGGCGATGACGCCGTCGGCGGTGAGGTGGTCGCGCACCTGGCGGAAGAACTCTACCGTCGTCAGGTGTGGGGGGATGTAGGGCAGCCGGTAGGCGTCCACGCCGACGACGGTGTACTGCCGGTCGGAGTGGGCCAGGTAGTAGCGCCCGTCGGCGACGATGACGTTGAGATTGGGCTGGTTCATCGCAAAGTACTCCCGCCCCACGCGCACGACCTGGGGGTCAATCTCCACCCCGTCAATGGGGAGCGGCCCGTAGACGGCGGTGTACTGCCGGGCCATGGTGCCACCGGCCAGGCCAATGAACGCCACGCTCTCGATCCGATCGGGAGTGTAGGGCGGGGGGTTGAAGTAGGGGGCGATGAGGAAGTAGTCCCACGGGCCGGGGGTACGCAGTTGATCGGGGCAATAGACGGAGTGAATGCCTTGCCCCTCGTTCAGTAGTAGGGAGCGGCAGCTTGCTTCATCCTCCACCACATAGACGTAGTTGTAGGCCGACTCGGTCTCGTAGATGGCTCCTCTAGCCGCTTTGACCGGCTGCCCGCGCAAGAGAAGAGTCAGTAAGATGATGACCGCTGGCATCCAGAGATACAGGAACAGGCGGCGCGGGTTGCCGCGAGCAAGGCCGATGAGTGCGACGGCCAGCAGAAACAGTGACAGCAGGACGAAGGTGTTGCGCGTGCCGATGGTGGGCACGAGCAGCAGGTCAGGCAGGAACGCGCCCAGGAAACTACCGGCGGTCGAGATAGCGTAGACGCGACCGGCGGTCTGTCCGGCGCTCTCTACGCTCTCCATCGCCAGCCGGATGACGAAGGGCGAGATGCAGCCCAGCAGCGTGACAGGGGCGCTGAAGAGGATCAGTACGGTGATGAAGGAGCCGCCAAGTATGGCGGCATCGAAATTGGCAAAGCCCACGGACGCTAGCCGTAGCACCGGGTACGCGGCGAAGGGCACGAGGCCGATGAGAAAGGCGGCCCAGGCCACGATCTGGTAGAGCGTGGCGGGACGGGGAGAGTGGTCGGCCCAGCGCCCGCCGAGGAAGTAGCCTGCCGTCAGATAGAGCAGGATCAGCCCGATGATGGCCGCCCACACCAGGTTGGCGGTGCCGAAGTGGGGGCGCAGCAGGCTGGAGGCGGCCAACTCGACGGCCAGCGAGACCAGCCCGCCGGCGAAGGCGGTGACGTAGAGATAGGAGCTCTTCCTGTGCATGCGGGGATTATACCGCCTTTGGGCAGGGGGGCAAATCTGTGCCCTTCTCTATCCCCTCCGGCGCGGGTGTCGAGGCTTGCGCCGGATGCTTGACACCCCCCCCGAAGTGTGCTATACTTTCGACAGGATGATGACGCACACCGTTCGGCTGATTGTGGATAGCGACAACGACAATCCTTGCGGCCCCCGGGGGCGGCCGACGGTGTGACACGTCTGGTTCCCGCTTTGGCAAAGATAAGCCGCCCCACATCGGGCGGCTTGTTCTTTTGTTTAGTGTGAGTAGAATAGCGCCAGGTCCACTCGTGGAGGAGCCGATCATGTTGAAAACGCACAATTGCGGTGAGTTGCGAACCACGCACGTCGGGGAGAAGGTCACACTGGCTGGTTGGGTGAACCGCCGGCGCGACCACGGCGGCCTCGTCTTCATAGACTTACGCGATCGTTCGGGTATCGTGCAGGCCGTGGCGAACCCTGACGTGGCCCCAGAAGCGCACGTGGTGGCGCAGCAGGTACGCAGCGAGTACGTGCTTCAGGTCAAGGGCGTCGTCCGGGCTCGACCGGAGGGGCTGACCAATCCCGACATGCCCACCGGGGAGGTTGAGGTCGTGGCCTACGACGTGAGGATTCTGAACCCGGCCAAAACGCCGCCTTTTTACGTCTACAATGATAAGCCTGTTGACGAGGCGCTGCGGCTCAAGTACCGCTACCTGGACCTGCGACGGCAGCGCATGCAGCATAAACTCATCCTCCGCCACCGGGTGGTCAAGTACATCCGCGATTTCCTCGATGCCCGGGGTTTCATCGAGATCGAGACGCCGATCCTCTTCAAGACCACACCGGAGGGGGCGCGGGACTATTTGGTCCCCAGCCGCGTGCACCCCGGCAAGTTCTACGCGCTCCCCCAGTCACCGCAACAACTCAAGCAACTGCTGATGGTCGCCGGATACGAGAAATACTTCCAGATCGCCCGCTGCTTCCGGGACGAGGATCAACGTGGCGACCGCCAGCCGGAGTTTACCCAACTGGACCTGGAGATGAGTTTCGTCGAGCGGGAGGACGTGATGGCTCTGACCGAGGAACTGATGATCGGCATCGTAGAGACCTGTTCGGATCGGAAGTTGCTCGCCAAACCTTTCCCTTGCCTCACTTATCAGGAGGCGATGAGCCACTTCGGCACCGACCGGCCGGATATGCGTTTCGGGATGGAGTTGGTGGACATCTCTGACCTGGTGGCCGAGTGTGGCTTTGGGATATTCAGCAAGATCATCGCCACGAGCGGGCGAGTCAAAGGTATCTGTGCTCCCGGCTGTGGAACCTACAGCCGCCGCCAAGTTGATGAATTGACCGCTATGGCTCAACAAGAAGGAGCCAAGGGGTTGGCCTGGCTGGCATTGGGCCACGAGGGCGAGGTGCGCTCCTCCTTCGCTAAATTTCTCACCGAGGATGAGGTGGCCGACGTCGTCGAGCGGATGGAGGCGGAGCCCGGCGACCTGCTGCTCTTCGTCGCCGACCGGGCCAAGGTTGTGAATGCAGCGCTGGGCGAGCTGCGTCTGGAATTGGGAGAGCGGTTGGAGATGCTTGATCCAGAGGTTCTGGCCTTCTGCTGGGTGATTGATTTCCCGCTCTTCGAGTGGAACGAGGAAGGCCAGAGTTGGGATCCCAGCCATCACCTCTTCACTGCGCCGATGCCGGAGGATCTGCCGCTCCTGGAGACCGACCCCGGCGCAGCCCGTGGCCAGCAGTATGATCTGGTCTGCAACGGGGAGGAAACGGGTGGTGGTAGCATCCGTATCCATCGGCGCGAGACGCAGGAGAAGGTCTTTGAACTCATCGGGTTGGATGCGGAGGTGGCGCGGGAACGTTTCGGCCACATGCTGGAGGCGTTTGAGTACGGTACACCGCCCCACGGGGGAATCGCGCCTGGGATTGACCGGCTGATCATGCTCTTGGCTGGCGAGCCCAACATCCGCGAGGTGATCGCCTTTCCCAAGACCCAGCAGGCGGCTGACCTGATGGCTGGCGCGCCATCGCCGGTGGAGCCGGGGCAATTGAAGGAACTTTACATCCGAGTTGTCAAAGATCCTGCGAGTTCCCGCGAGCACCAACAGGATTCATAGAGGTCCATGTCAACTTGCGCTTTTTGCCAAGGCGTGGTATAGTATACGTAAGCCCTGCTGTGTGCGTGTTGCCGTCCAACGTTTTGAGCCAACACTTATAGAAACGGGGGCTGTCTCTTCAGAGAGGAATGCGATAGCCTACGGGCAAGGCAGACCACTGAGCAGGCTCCCACCTGCGAAAGCAGGTTCAAAACACACCGGCACACGGCATGGCGGGGTCCGGGTATGATCATAAGCGCAACGCCACCAGTACATACGGTGGCGTTTGCGCGTCCGCCCTTCGCCCTTGACTAGCTTCTTCCTTTGTGCTATTCTCACCATATCATTCAGTGTGAGGTGAGCCGTGCTTCGAGAACGAGTCTCCAATAATATCTATGTTTTCACCAGTGCGCTATACGCACAAGTGACAGCCGGGGCCATCGTGACTCGCGATGGTGTGATTCTCGTGGACAGTCTCCCTTTCCCGGTCGAGGCGCGCGAGTTGGCCTCGTTCGTTGCTGGGGTTTCCCGTCCTGGTGTGCGATACGTTGTTCTAACTCACTATCACGCCGATCACACCTATGGTGCTTATCTCTTCCCTCAAGCCGATGTGGTGGCACACGCGCGCTCTCGAGAGTTGCTGGCCAAAGTCGGCATTCCGGCACTAGAAGCGGCAAAGGTCGAGGAGCCCGAATTGGAGGAGGTGGTGCTTCGCCTGCCTGACGTTACGTTTGATGGCGAGGAGATGGGGCTTCATTTGGCAGGAAAAGTAGTGCGGCTGATCTATGCGCCTGGTCACACACAGGATTCTGTGATGGTGTACGTTGAGAATGACCGTGTGCTGTTCGCGGCCGACACAGTGATGCCAGTGCCATCCATCGTGGATGGCGATGTGGAGGCATTTAGGGGGTCTTTGCAGAAAGTAGCAGAACTGCCAATAGACACCATAGTACAAGGGCATGGAGAGATCATAATGCGCGGAGAGGTGCAGGGGGTGGTGCGGGTCAGTCTGGCCTACCTGGATGCGATTGAGAATGTGGTAGCCAAAGCGATCAAGAAGGGCCAGGGGAAGGATAGACTGCGAGAAAGCAACATCGAATCCTATGGCTTGTCCCGCATTCCGCTTGGTGGATTAGTGCAGCAGGTCCACGTGGCGAACCTGCTGGCGTTGTATGATCAAATGATATCTAAGTGAGTGATAACGTAGAACGAATCCTCGCGGCGATAGCAGCGCTCTCTGAAGGGGAGCATGCCAGGCTGTTTGAGCGGCTGGCAGGTGAGGTGGGGGCTTCACCTGCGGCTCAAACAGCGATGCCATTGCACTTCGCCGCTGATGAGTTGGAAGGTCCGGCTGACTACACCATCATCTTTGATGGAGGCAGCCGGGGCAACCCTGGCCCCGGCTACGGAAGTTACGCGCTCGTGCGAGAGTGCGACGGGAAACAGAGCCTCGTGCGATTGGATTTTGGCCGCCAGATGACGAACAACGAGACGGAGTATGAGGCATTGATCGACGGGCTACAAGGGTTGATCGAGCGCATCGAGGCGACAGGGCGGTCGCCAGGGGATTTCACTGTGGAGGTGCGTGGGGATAGCGCGCTGGTCATTCACCAGGTGGAGGGCGACTGGAAGACGAAGGACGATCGGATGCGCGCGCTGCGTAACCGGGTTCGGGAACTCCTGACCTGCTTTAGGGGGCGCAGGCTGGTACTACAAGATCGGGAGGAGACGCTGCGGGTCCTGGGACATTGAGCCGCGCTTGACAGCCATGAACTCTTGTGGCATAATGCAGGTAGATTCCAAAGGCGACGATGGAGACGAGTAGGTAGGGGGTACCGGCCCAGAGAGCCCGGGATAGGTGAGAGCCGGGTGCGGGAGCCACGCCGAAAATCCCTCCGGAGCCGCTGGCCGAAAGGCTGTTGGCCGAGTAGATCCAGCCGGGTTCGCCCCCCGTTACCGGGACGCGGCGATGTTGGTCGCTGACAGAGAGGCTCCGTTGTGGCGGAGCAAAAAGGGTGGTACCGCGGGAGTATGGCTCTCGTCCCTTTGTGGGACGAGAGCTTTTTTTCCAGGGGGATGAGGGTGGCTTTCGTCTTGGACAAGGGTTTTTTTGTTTAGGAGTGAGATGGATTTTATCATCCGACCTGGCGCCGAAGAGGACACGGCGGCAATGCTACGGCTGTGGCGGGAGATGACAGATTGTCGCGCCCGGATGGAACCCCGTTTTCGCCCCCTTCCCCCGCCAGCGGGGGAGCAAGCGTGGGAGAAGCACCTGCGCGAGAGTATCTGGGGAAACGAGGACTGGTGTGTTTTTGTGGCCGAGGTGGATGGCAAAGTGGTCGGCCAGATGCTGGGCGTGCTGCGCGATCCTTACCCTGTCTTCGAGCCCGGCCGGTATGGCTACGTAACGGACGTCGCCGTAGACCCGGCGGCGCGGCGCAGCGGTGTGGGGCGGGCGCTTTTCGAGGCGCTGAAGGCGTGGTTCCGCGAGCGGGGCGTCTCTTACCTCCAGTTGATGGTGGCGCACAACAACCCCGTCTCACAGGCCTTCTGGCGGGCGTTGGGGTGCACCGATTACATGGATATATTGTGGTGTGATTTGGAGGCGAAATGACAGAGTTACTCTACCAGACGGATGGTACCCTGCGCGAGTTCGAAGCTCTCGTGACCGAGGTGGTCGGCGACGGGGTGGTGCTGGATCGCACCGCCTTCTACCCCGGCGGCGGGGGACAGCCATGTGACTTTGGGCGGCTGTTGTCCGATGATGGGGAGTGGGATGTGGTCAAGGTTAAGCGCAGCGAGGGTCGCATCGTGCACAAGCTGAACCTCGATCCGCCTCCGGTGGGCACGCGCTTGGAGTGCTTCTTGGACTGGGAGCGCCGCTACGCGCTGATGCGTACCCACACCGCCATGCACATCCTCTGTGGCGTAATCTGGCGGGACTACGGGGCTTTGGTGACTGGTGGCAATATGGAGCCGCTGCGAGGGCGGATGGACTTTGAGTTCGAGCGTATGCAGCGGGAGTTGGTGAGCGAGATCGAGGAGAAGATCAACGTCGAGGTTGCTGCTGCTCGGCCGGTCCACGTGCGCATCTTGCCCCGCGATGAGGCTTTCCAGATCCCCGACCTGATCCGCACCAAGATCAACCTGCTGCCACCCCAAATCACCCAGGTGCGGGTCGTGGAAATTGAGGGGTTGGATATACAGGCCGACGGCGGGACGCACGTGGCAAACACCGCCGAGGTCGGTCCTCTGCGGATCGTGGACTACAAGAGCAAGGGGCGCATTAACAAACGATTGGTGGTGGCGCTGGAGGCCCAGGCGGGCTAGGTTGGCACCTCCACCACCCAGTTCCATAGGTCAGGCTGCTCCTGCAGTTGAATCTCATTCAGCGCCTGGTGGAGCATCTTTGCCCGGGGGCCAGGTTTGCCATCGCCGATAGGCTGATCTACCCCTTGATAGTTGATAGTGGTGACGGGAGCGAGGACGGCAGCGGTACCGACGTAGAAGGCCTCGACCGCATCACTTACGACTTCGTCAATGGACAGCCATCGTTCTACGGCGATCCAGCCGAAGACCTGGCGGGCAACTGTGAGGATAGAGTCCCGCGTGATGCCGGGTAAGATGGAGCCCAGTTCTGGGGTGACCAGGGTGCCGTCGGCGAGGATGGCAAAGAAGTTAGCGCCGCTCAGTTCCTCGATGTACCGGTCCTTACGGGCCTGTAGGTAGAGGGCGTCGGCGTAGCCCAGGTCGTGGGCTATCTGGTGGGGGCGCATGGAGGCAGCGTAGTTGCCGGCAGCCTTCGCTGCGCCGATGCCGTAGGGGGCGGCCCGGTGGGCGTGGGGGAACACGATGAGCCGATCCCCGCCCAGGTATTTACCCACGGGGCAGGTGAAGACGAAAAAGAGGTATTCCTTGGCGGGGTTCACACCCAGCACAGGCCCCGAGCCGATGAGTGTTGGGCGGATATAGAGACTTCCCTTGCCGTAACCGGGCACCCAGCGAGCGTTGGTCTGCACCACCGCCGTGACCGCTTCCAGGAAGGCGTTCACCGGTGGAGCCTCCATCACCAGGCGGGCGGCGGATCGGCGCAAACGGCGTCCATTGTCGGCGGGGCGGAAGAGGACAATCTTTCCTTCCCGCGTACGGCGGGCCTTGAGCCCTTCGAAAACTGCCTGGGCGTAGTGTAGAACGTTGGCACCAGGGGAAAGCTCCAGCGTGGCCCTCTGGTGCTCGTAGAGTTGCCCGGGCTCCCAGCCGGACTCGGCGGTCCAGCGGGAAAGCCAGAAGGCATCCAGTTCGCGGTAGCCGAAACCCAGGTTCTCGTCCCAGCCTGGTTCTTGGGATGGACAGGGGGATTGGTCGGTGAAAAGTTTCAACATCGTTTCTCCTTTCAAGTTGTAGAGTTGGGAGAACGATGATATTGTAGAGGAAAAAGCGACAGATGTCAACAGGGTCGGAAGGTGCGCGGTGAGTGAGCTTGTGCAGACGTTGGAACGGTTGGATGCAAGGCAAGCACGGTTGAATGCGGCGCTGCCGTTTTCGCCTCCTATATGGGCACGGGGAAAAACAGTCTCAGGCCATCTCCGTTTGCTTGACTGAAAAAGTGTCCGGTAGTGAGTATAGAGAAGGAGAGTGAAAAATGTTCAAATCAGTACCCTCAAGTGTAGATTTCGTGGCACAGGAGCGTCAGATACTAGATTTCTGGTGGAAGATGGACGCCTTCCAGAAATTGGTGGCATTGCGGAAAGATGCCCCCCGCTGGTCTTTCATGGATGGGCCGATTACTGCCAACAACCCGATGATGCTCCACCACGGCTGGGGACGTACCTACAAGGATGTTTTCCATCGCTTCTGGGCGATGAAAGGCTATCGCATCCGCTACCAGAACGGCTTCGACTGCCAGGGTCTCTGGGTCGAGGTCGAGGTGGAGAGGGAACTGGACTTCCGCTCCAAACAGGACATTGAGGACTATGGCATCGCCCGCTTCGTGCGTAAGTGCAAGGAGCGCGTCCTGCGCTACGCCGCCATCCAGACCGAGCAGTCGATCCGGCTGGGTTACTGGATGGACTGGAACGATCCGGACTTCCTGCGCGACCTGGCCGAGAAGCTGGTGCAGGAGCCGGAGCAGGTCATCACTGTCGAAGGGCCGGATGGCCCGGTGACCGATACAGTGGAAGGGATTGTGGCCCGGTTGGGGCTGCCGGAACTGGGTGGTTCCTACTTTACCTTCTCCACCGAGAATAACTATATGATCTGGACTTTCCTCAAGCAGTGCTGGGAGCGGGGATGGCTGTACCAGGGTCGGGACGTGATGCCCTGGTGCCCCCGTTGCGCCACCGGCATGACCCAGCACGAGATCGTCACTGACGGATACCGGCAACTTACTCACCCCGGTATCACGCTGCGCTTCCCATTGCGGGACCGGCCGGGGGAGAGCCTGCTGATCTGGACCACCACCCCTTGGACGCTGACCAGCAACGTGGCGGCGGCGGTGGGGCCGGAATTGACCTACGTGAAGGTCCGCCATGGGGACGATGTCCTCTATCTCTCCAAAGGGACCCTTCCCATCCTGGACGGTAAATACGAGGTGCTGGAGGAGATGGGGGGAACGGCGCTGGAGGGCTGGACCTATGACGGCCCCTTCGACGAACTGGAGACGCAGCAGGCCGCCGGTGGTCCTCAGGCTCATCGGGTGATCCTATGGGACGAGGTGGGGGAGGCGGAGGGTACCGGTATCGTCCACATTGCCCCTGGGTGTGGCGCGGAGGACTTCCAGTTGGGCGAGGAACACGACCTGCCCGCCATCGCCCCGCTGGATGGGGAGGGAGTTTTCCTGGATGGCCTCGGTTCCTTCACGGGCACCCATGTCTCCGAGAGCGCCGAGCGTGTCTTCGGGAGCCTGCGTGAGAAGGGGCTGCTCTACAAAGTCGAGGACTACACTCACCGCTACCCGGTCTGCTGGCGCTGCGGCACCGAGTTGGTCTTTCGGTTGGTGGACGAGTGGTTCATCTCGATGGACGAACTCCGGTACGATATGATGGATATAACCCGCCAGATTCGCTGGATTCCGTCCTTTGGCCTGGACCGCGAGTTGGACTGGCTGCGCAACATGCACGACTGGATGATCAGCAAGAAGCGGTACTGGGGCCTGGCGCTGCCTATCTGGGAGTGCGGGGAATGTGGCCATTTCACGGTCATCGGCGACGAGCACGAACTCGAGGAGCGGGCAGTGGCGGGCTGGGAAGAATTCGAGGGACACACGCCCCACAGGCCCTGGGTGGACGTGGTGCGCATCACCTGCCCGGAGTGTGGTGCAGAGGTGAGCCGCATCCCCGAGGTGGGTGACCCCTGGCTCGACGCAGGCATCGTGAGTTTCAGCACCCTCCAATATCGCACCCACCCGGACTACTGGCGGACATGGTATCCGGCCGACTGGATCAGCGAGTCCTTCCCCGGCCAGTTCCGCAACTGGTTCTACAGCCTCCTGGCGATGGCGACGGTGTTGGAGAACTCGCCGCCTTTTCTGGCTTGCTTCGGTTACGCCACCCTGCTGGCCGAGGACGGTCGGGAGATGCACAAGTCGTGGAGCAACGCCATTGAGTTTAACGAGGCCGCCGACCGGATGGGGGTGGACGTGATGCGCTGGCTCTACTGCGCCCACAAGCCGGAGACTAACCTCCTCTTTGGCTACAACAGGGCGGACGAGGTGCGACGGCAGTTTCTGATCCCCCTGTGGAATGTTTACTCCTTCTTCGTGACCTACGCCAGCATTGATAAGTGGGAACCTGGTAGACTGGTAAATTGGGAACCTGGTACATTGATAGATGGGGAGACTGCTCACCAATTCACCAATCTACCAATCTACCAATCTACCAGTTTGCTGGATAGGTGGATCATCGCTCGGCTGAACCAGGTGGTGGCGCGGGTGACCGACTGCCTCGACAACTACGATGCCTACGGGGCAACCCTGACAGTGGAGCCCTTCCTGGATGACCTGACCAACTGGTATGTGCGTCGTAGCCGTCGCCGGTTCTGGAAAAGCGAGCAGGACGCCGACAAGAGCGCGGCTTACGCCACGCTGTGTCACGTCCTGACGGTTCTCTGCCGGCTTCTGGCTCCTATCACTCCCTTTGTGACCGAGGTGATGTACCAAAACCTGGTCCGCTCGGTGGACCCGGAGGCCCCGGAGAGCGTCCACCACACCACCTGGCCGCAGGCAGACCTGGCGGTGGTGGACGAGGACCTGTTGACGCGGATGGCGTTGGCCCGGCAGGTGGTCGCGCTGGGTCACTCCGCTCGCAACAGCCGGAACATCAAGCTGCGCCAGCCCCTGGCCCGCGCGCTGGTTCACCTGGAACCGGGCACCGGCGAGCTGGACGACGAACTGGTGGCCCTGGTACAGGATGAGTTGAATGTCAAGCAGGCGGCCTTCGTGGACGACGTGAGTGATCTGGTCACCTACCGCCTCCTGCCAGACAATAAGGTGCTCGGCCCCCGCTTCGGGAAGCGGTTCCCGGCGGTTCGGGCCGCGCTGCTTGCCCTGAGCGCAGCCGAAGGGTCGGCGCTGGATCCGCTGGCGGCGGTGAAGCGGCTGCGATCAGGGCTACCTCTGCGGCTGGAGGTCGAAGGAGAAGAGGTGGAACTGGCCGCCGACGAGGTGTTGGTGCGGGAGGAGCCACAGGAGGGGTTGGCGGTGGCCTCGGAGCGGGGCGTGACCGTCGCCGTGGACGCCGTTCTCACCCCCGACCTGGTCGCCGAGGGACTGGCCCGCGAGGTGGTCCGCCGTGTGCAAAACCTGCGCAAGGAGGTGGGCTTCAACATGGACGACCGCATCGTCACCACCTACCAGGCCGAGGGGGAACTGGCCGAGGCAATCGAGACGTGGCACGGCTTCATCGCTGCCGAGACCCTGAGCGTGGAACTGCGGGCTGGCCCGCCAGATGAGGGGGCTACCGTGGGTGAGGATCAGGTCGGTGGCCATTCGCTCAGACTGGGAGTCCGCAGAACGTAAGCGTCCTTGCCAATTCAGGATGAGTGGGGTAGAATATGGTACACTTTATGAGAGCGGTGCGAGGAGAATTGATATGTCTTTCTCGTACGAAAAAGTCAAGCAGCAATTGCTCAATGAGCGAACAAAACTGAAGGAGCAGTTGAAGCGGCTAGAGGCCGCTGAGTACGACAGCATCGGCTATGGCAATCACATGGCTGACGATGCTACCGAGGCTTTCGAGCAGGCTGTGGGAGTAGCACTCCAGCGTAAGGTCGAGGCCACGTCAGAAGAGGTGGAGCGGGCGCTGACCAAGTTAGAGGATGGCACATACGGCATCTGCGAAGCCTGCGGTGTCAGGATTGACCGCGCGCGCCTGGAGGTGCTGCCCCACGCGAGGTATTGCCTGGATTGTCAGGCACGTCACGAGCGTTGAAAGAGCGGAGACGCGACACCCTGATCTTGCCGGCCACGGCAGCATTGGTCTTGCTCGTTGACCAGATCAGCAAGTACCTTGTGACGGCGTGGCTGGAAGAGGGCCGGTCGTGGGACATTGTGCCCTGGCTGGCCTCTGTCTTTAGTGTTACCCACGTGACGAACACGGGGGCGGCCTTTGGCTTGTTTCCCGGATGGGGTGATTTCTTCATCATCGTCGCTGCGCTAGTCATCACAGCGATCATCGTTTACCACCACCATCTCCCGGATGGACAGTGGCTGATGCGAGCGACGCTGGGCCTCCAACTTGGCGGGGCCATCGGCAATCTGGTTGACCGGTTGCGCCGGGGGTCTGTGGTGGACTTTATAGACTTGAACTTCTGGCCGTTGCACGAATGGCCAGTGTTCAACCTGGCGGACAGTTCCATCGTCGCTGGCGTGGCGCTGCTGGCGCTGCTTGTATTGTTGGAAGAGAGACGCGAGCGCAGCAGGGTGCGGGCGATTGAGGTTAGGATTGAGCTTGAGGATGGCTGAGGAGCGATTCCTTGTCTTGCTTGTGCCGAGCCCGCCGGCGAACCGCTGGGGGGCGTTGCTGCCCCCGTGCCAGGCTTCGTTGACGCTCGAATCGTGAGGAGCGGGGCTTTGCTTCTGTCGGAGGCTGAGCCCCGCGCTTTTTGTGTGGCGGCGTGCGGTTCTGGCCGGTGAACACTTGCCACGCCGGCCTGGTGGACAGCACTACCGGCGGCCCCTGTGCGTGAACTGCAACCGGCCCCGCTGCAGTCGGTGCCTGATGGCTCTACCATCAGCGGCACGCTGACCACAGACGACACCTGGGAGATGGGCGTCATCACCGTCCCCGGCGACATCATCGTCACCCCCACGGTGACCATCGTCATCACCCCTGGCACCAC
>CAZMOT010000002.1:0-45420 GCA_964568065.1 uncultured Anaerolineales bacterium | reverse complement strand
GCGCTGAGCAGTGGCGTGGACCCGGCCCGCATCGAGTGGATCATCTCCGGCACGCTGCAGGCCAACGGCCCGGTGACGTTCACCTCGCAGGGCTCCCCACCCGCCGGGGCCAACTGGTACGGCCTGCGCTTCGTCGGCGGCGGGCAAGGCACGCTGGTGAGCACCACCATCCAGTACGGCGTCTTTGGCATCGAACTGGACAACAACGGCCCTATGCAGATTGAGGGTAGCACTATCCGCTACATGACCGACGTATATTCTCCTTGGGGAGGGACCGCAGCCGGTGTCATCGGCGGTTGGAACGGTCTCCCTGCCAGCACCATTCTCATCTCCAACACCCAGGTCTACTCTATCACCGGCCAGCACGGACTGGCCAAGTCGGCTACCGGGGGCATGCCAGATTCCGGCGGCTGGGCTTACGGCATCGCCCTGTGGTGGTGGGTCCCTCCCTTCACCCCCCCCCATCCAGGCCAACACGGTCTACGCCATCACCGGTGGCCGGGGCGGCGACATGGACGTGGGATTGGCAGGAATGGCTGGCGGCGGCGGTGGCGCTTTCGGCATTGACCTTGCGCTGGAGGGCAGTTTGCCCGCCGTGGTGCGCGACAACCAGGTGCGCCACGCCGCCGGCGGGCGCGGCGGTGACGTGACCACGGCTGGCGCGAGCGCACAGAACCAGTCCGGCGGCTCGGCGAACCTGGCGCGGGGCATCTACGTGGGCGGCAACAACGGTCCGGCGGATGTGGTGAGCAACACCGTCGAAGCGATCACCGGCGGGGAAGGCAGAGATGGCAGCTGTGAGTTCGGGGAAGCGAGCGTGGGCCTGCTCCAGGCGCAACTCGGCGATTTTCAGGCTGGCCTGGGCCTCGGCGAGCTGCCGCTCGAAGCTGAACTGAACCGCCTCCAAGTCGGCCCTGGCCTGGGCCAGTTGATTCTGCAGGTCACTGGTCTCCAATTCGGCCAGCAGGTCCCCCGCTTGGACGTGGTCGTTTCTTTCCACATAGAGCGCCTCGACGTAGCCAGCCGTGCGGAAAAAGAGCTCCTCCTCAACAACGGGGGCAATGCGTCCCGTGAACTGGACAATCTTGACCACTTCGCCCCGCTGCACCTCATAGGTGGGCTTGACGGGTACGATCGGCGTGGGCAGGGGAGTAGGCGTGGCCTGCTCCGCCTGCGACGGCGCACGCGAACATCCTGTCGGCAGCAGCGCGCACCCAATCAGCGCGATCAAGAGTACTAACTGTCCAATAAAGTGTGTTGCTCGTCGCATCATGACGATCTGTTCCTCCTCATAGCCTGATACACCGCGTTGTGGTCTTCAAATCGGGCCGAATCTAGCAGAGGCAACCCTAGCCGCCGATTATACCACGAAAGCGCCAAGCTGGCGCACTGCCCGATACAAACCGCACCGACGAGACTAAACTACCCGCCTCCGCCAGAAATGGAGCACAGGGTCTTGACAATAGTGTTTTTTATGATATAATGTGACCGGTAACGGGACCGGTAACGGGAACGGTAACAGCCGCGAGGGGACAACGAGAGTGAAACAGAGGGTAACCATCAGAGATGTAGCTGCCGTAGCAGGGGTCTCTCACCAGACAGTATCCCGCGTGATCAATGACCGGCCCGACGTGGCCGAGGAAACCCGCCGCCGAGTGTGGCAGGTCATCGAAGAGTTAGACTATCGCCCCAGTGCCATCGCACGCAGCCTGATTCAGCAACGCAGCCTCACGTTGGGAGTCGTAACTGCAGGCCTGAGACTCTTTGGTCCTGCCAGTGTCCTCAACGGTATTACAAAGCAAGCCGAGGAGATGGGCTATACGCTCCTGCTCAAGGAACTACCCAGCTTTGACACATACGACATTCAACCGCTTCTCAACTCGCTGCTCGCCAGACAAGTAGATGGGATCATCTGGGCGGTGCCAGAAGTTGGGAACAATCGAGAGTGGCTCCGGGATCGGCTTCCTGAATTACCCGTGCCGATGATCTTCCTCACCATGCAGGCGCGGCCAGATCTGTCCATCGTCTCAGTAGATAACCACACAGGCGGCCGCATCGCCACGGAGCACTTGCTCGAACAGGGCTACCGGCGCATCGGTCACATCACCGGGCCGTTGGATTGGTGGGAAGCCCGCGAGCGCAAAGCAGGCTGGCGAGATGCCCTTCGCGACACAGACATTCAAGTTGCAGACCATCATTGGGAACCAGGTGACTGGTCTGCTGCCAGCGGAGAGCAAGCAATACGCTGGTTGCTGGACAAATATCCAGAGATGGACGCCGTGTTCGCCGCTAACGACCAAACAGCCCTGGGTGTTCTACAGATGGCCTATCGCAAGGGGCTTCGAGTGCCGCAGGATTTGGCGGTCGTTGGTTTTGACGATACGCCCGAATCGGCCTATTACTGCCCACCGCTTACGACAGTGTACCAGGATCTGCCAGCACTGGGATGTACCGCTGTGCGAGAATTGGTTCAGATTGTTGAGGCAGACCAGCAAGGCGAAATGACTGTTGAACCAAAGACCATCTCGCTTCAACCGGAGTTAATTGTCCGAGAGAGCTCTATCGTTCCAAGGTCATAGACCAGAAGTGAGACGCGAAACGTCAAGAAAGAAAACTCTCAAAGGAGGTGATGGTCATACACCAGATTAGATCACAGACACCTTTTTCTGTCGAATCCACAAACACACTTTTAGGAGGATGAAAATGAAAAAGCTTAACGCATTGATTGTCACCCTGCTGCTCCTCGGTCTGCTGCTGGCTGCCTGCAGCCCGGCGGCCGATGAGCCCACAGAAGCCCCGCCGGTTGTGGAGGAGCACTCTGGCACGTTGGTGATCTGGGTTCAGCAAGCTAACCAGGACGTCTGGGAACAGACCGTTCTCCCTGGTTTCCAGGAAGAATACCCGGACGTCACACTGGAGTTTGTCAACTATGGGCCGGAAGAGGTAGCCCGGCAGGTTGCGCTGGCCATTCAGGGCGGCACCGGCGGCCCTGACCTGGGGGTCACCCAGTACCGTGACGTACAGCAGTTGATCGCTCTGCAGGGTGTCCTGGATATCACCGATCGGATGGAACCCTACATGGATGACTTTAACCCGGACATTCTGGCCTACTGTGAAACAGATGGCGTGATCTATTGCACACCTTGGGACATCGGCCCGACGGCAACCTTCTACCGCCGCGACATCTTTGAAGCTGCGGGGCTATCTACAGATCCTGACGATGTCAGCGCAATGGTGGCCACCTGGGACGACTACCTGGACACGTGCATCACCATCGCAGAGGAAACCAGCCTGCCCTGCTTCCCACAGAACCAAGCCAACAACTATGGCTATATGGTGATCGACATGATGTGGCAGCGGGGAATCGGTTTCTTTGATGAAGATGAGGATTTCAGAGTAACCTTCAAAGATCCCGAGTGGGTAGCCGCCTTGGAGAAAGTAGGCGAGTTCTGGGACGCCGGTGTCACATCTGATAGCCTTGACTGGGAAGACGCGTGGTATGCAGAGCTTGCCGCCAGTATGGATAACGCCGAGAGTCCCCCGCCAGCCACACTTGTCTACCCATCCTGGATGGGTGGCTTCTTAAAATCCTGGATCTCCCCGGATCAGGTAGGTAACTGGGGTGTCGCTTTGATGCCGGCCTGGGAAGAAGGTGGTGTTCGTGCTAGCATGGGTGGTGGTTCAGCTTACTTTATCCCAGCCGATAGCTCGAATCCCGAAGCGGCCTGGGCCTTTATCGAGTATATGGCCCTCGATGTAGACAATATGGTTGCGCAGTACGCCTACTGCGACTACTTCCCGACCCTCCTTTCCACCTACGATGACCCACTGTTCGATGAACCGGACCCATACTACGGTGACCAGGCAACGCGCGCTCTCTTTGCCCAAGTTGCGCAAAATGTCCCTTACGCATATCTGTATGACTCCCAGTACTATAATGTCGCGAGTGGTGCTTTGGCGACAGCAATCCAGAACTATGCCATGGGCAACATGACCGCAGAAGAAGCCCTGCATGAGGCTGCGGAAACCGTCCGTCTTGAGACGGGCCTGCCCTAAAAGAGTTCAGCGAGAACAGACTGCGGGGGCAATTGCCCCCGCAGTCTCATAGGAGGTACTGATGACTAGAGAGCATACTGCTGCTCCCTCAGGCGCTAGCTCGGATCGGCCGTCCCGGTGGCGGCGAATCAAGAAGGCGCGCTGGGGCTATGCATTTGTCTCCCCATTCTATATTATGTTTGCCATCTTTGGTCTCTACCCGATGCTGCTCTCCGTTTATCTGAGCTTCACCAGATGGCAGGGCGTGGGGCCAATGGAGTTCGCCGGTCTGGTCAACTTTGCTTTGATTCCCCAAGATCAACTCTTCTGGAAGTCCATGGCCAATGGGGTGATCATCTTCTTCCTTTACGTTCCTGTGATGCTATTCCTGGCCTTGGTGTTGGCTGTGATTTTGAATTCAGGTAGAGTGAAAGGATTCCGCTTCTTCCGCGCACTGATCTTCTTGCCTTTTATCACCAACATGGTCGCTGCCGGGTTTGCTTTCCGCCTCATGCTGGATGAGCAAAACGGACTGTTTAACACCCTCCTCGGCTTTGTAGGTTTGCCTTCCGTCCCCTGGCTGGAGAATGTCTGGTGGGCCCGCATCTCACTTAGCTTGCTGGTCATCTGGGCCTGGCTGGGCTACAACATGGTGATCATGCTGGCCGGCCTGCAGACCATTTCCGGCGATCTTGTCGAAGCGGCCAAGGTGGATGGGGCAACGCCCATCCAAGCCTTCTTCCGTATCACCGTTCCGTTGATGCGGCCTGTGATCCTGTTCTGCATGATTACGTCAACCATCGGAAGTTTCGGCTTGTTTGCCGAGGTGAATACACTCACCCGTGCGGGACCTGCCAACGCCACGATCACACCTCTGATCCGCATTTACAACACTGCCTTCAGGGGAAGTTTTCAATATGGTTTGGCGTCAGCACAGGCCTACACCTTCTTTATCTGCATTTTCATCCTGACTGTCATCCAGTTCAGACTGAATCGCGAGAGAGACTAGGAGCTCGGATTATCATGTCAAGGAAAATCAAGCGTCTATTCACAGATGTTTCTCTATATCTTGTGCTGGTTGGGCTCTCTATGTTCATGCTCCTGCCGTTCGTCTGGATGTTGAGTACATCTTCCAAACATCTCGAAGACATCTTTGGCTATCCTCCAGTGCTGATTGCCGAGAACCCAACGTTGGCCAATTACATCTATATTTTCCAGGAAGCAAACATGCTCCAGGTTCTGGGGAACACATTCTTCATCGCCCTGGCTGGGACTCTGCTCAGCCTGTTCTTCACCGCCTTGGGTGGGTACGGTTTTGCCAAGTTTGAATTTCCGGGCAAGCCAGTACTATTCAGTTTTTTGCTGGCGACGATGATTGTTCCCGGTACCGTCATGATGGTGCCATCCTTCGTTCTGATGCGCAAGTTTGGTTGGGTGGATACCTTCTGGCCATTGATTGTTCCCGGAGCGGCAAACGCCTTTGGGATCTTTTTTTTCCGTCAATATATTTCAACGGTATCAGACGAGTTGCTGGACGCGGCGCGCATCGACGGGGCCTCCGAGTTTGGGATCTTTTGGCGCGTCATCGTTCCTGTTATTGCGCCAGGGATGACCAGCCTGGGGTTGATCTTTTTCATGGGCTCCTGGAACAACTATCTGGGCCCGCTGATCTATTTGAAATCCCCAGAGAACTGGACCATCACAGTGGCGATTAACTCATTGATCGGCGGGGCAGGGTTGACGTATTGGGGAGAGCAGATGGCCATGTCGGTGATCAGCCTGCTCCCCTTGCTGATTATCTTCCTGGTATTCCAACGCCGGTTTGTGGAAGGGATTACCGCTGGGGCTCTGCAGGGGCAATAAAATCCGGACCAGGGCCGCTTGGACAGCGCGTTCGCACCTTCCTTACGAACGATGTCAGTGGCTTCCAACGGGATGTGTTGGAGGCTGTCGCTATCGAAGAGTTACGCCCGACCAACCTGCGCTGGTCGGGCGTAGTTTCACCTCAGACGCAGAGCACTTTGCTGAGAACACCTATGCTTCGACGAAGCAGTCGTACAGCCAAAGACAACTCGAACCCATCCCTGGAGTGGATGTGGGAGATCCGTTTACGCCGCCCGCTGGAGCAACTTGTAGCCCGAGGCAAATCCCTTATACTTAGCGAGACCGGACTTGCTTCGGCCTGTGCGACGAGCACGGCCAACCCAAGTTCGACCTGCAGCAGTTAATCATACAGAATTGAAAGGAGATCATGTCATGATGCAGAAAACAACGTTAGGCGTCATCGTCGGCAACCGGGGATTCTTCCCCAACCATCTCTGCCAGACCGGGCGCGAGACGATCCTGCGGGTTCTGGAAGAAGAGGGCATCGAGGCCATCGCGCTCACGCCAGAGGACACCCCCTTTGGCAGCATCGAGAGCCTGGACGACGCCGAAAAGTGCGCCGACCTGTTCAAACAGCACCGCGACGAGATTGACGGCGTATTGGTCACCTTGCCGAATTTCGGCGACGAGCGTGCCATCGCCAACGCGCTGCGCTGGGCGGACCTGAACGTGCCCGTGCTGATACAGGCCTTCCCCGACGACGCGACGCGCATGACCATCGCCGACCGGCGCGACTCGTTCTGCGGCAAGATGTCGGCCTGCAACAACCTGCGCCAGTACGGCATCAAATACTCGCTCACCGCCCTGCACACGGTAGACCCGGAGAGCGAGAGCCTCCGCGCCGACCTGCGACGCTTCGTGAGCACCTGCCGCGTGGTACGGGGCTTGCGAAACGTGCGCGTCGGCGCTCTCGGCGCGCGTCCGGCCGCCTTCAACACCGTGCGCTACAGCGAGAAACTGCTGGAGCGCGCGGGCATCAGCGTGGAGACACTGGACCTGTCCGAGGCTTTCGGGCGGACGGAGCGCCTGGACGGAGAGGCCGAAGCAGTACGCGCCAAGCGTCAAGCTATCGAGGCTTACGCGCAGACTCAGGGCGTGCCCGGTGCAGCCCTGGACAAGATGGCCCGCCTCGGCGTGGTAATAGATCAGTGGATGGAGGAGAAGCGGCTGGTAGCCATCGCCGTGCAATGCTGGACATCGCTGGAAGAGTTCTTCGGCATAGTGCCCTGCACGATAATGAGCATGTTGAGCAACAACCTGCTGCCCAGCGGTTGCGAGACCGACGTCACCGGCCTGGTCGGCATGCTCGCCCTGCAACTGGCTTCCGGCACGCCCAGCGCGCTGGTGGACTGGAACAACAACTATGGCGACGACCCGGACAAGGGCGTCGTCTTCCATTGTAGCAACCTGCCCAAGCACTTTTTCGCCCAAACCCCAGACATGGATTATCAGGAAATCATCGCCGGGACAGTCGGCAAGGAGAACACCTACGGCACCATAGTGGGCCGCTTGAAGACTGGCCCCTTCACCTATTGCCGCGTTTCCACGGACGACGAGTGGGGCACCATCTCAGCCTACGTGGGTGAAGGCGAATTGACCGATGACCCACTTGAGACCTTTGGCGGCTACGGCGTCATACGCATCCCGAACTTGCAGGGACTATTGCGCTATATCTGCGAGAACGGCTTTGAGCATCACGTAGCTATCAACCTGTCTCAGACGGCCGCTGCCCTGGACGAGGCGCTGGACAAGTACCTGGGGTGGGAGGTGTACTACCACTGGGCGAGCGACGCATGGCCAGCGGGCGGATACAGGCAGTTAAAGGGGCTGTAGCGGTCGAGGCCCTGGGGCTGATCCTGCCCCACGAGCATCTCTTCACCGACCTGCGCGGGCCGCTGGTCCCCGACTATGCGCGCGCCGAGCCGGAAGCCGTGGCGCGGGTGATGGAGCCTTATCTGACAGCGGCCCACGCCGCTGGGGTGACGGCGCTCGTGGAATGTTCGACCGTCGGTGTGGGCCGGAACGTCGCCGTGCTCCGTCACCTGGCCGACCTCACGCCGATTCACATCGTCGCGCCGGCCGGCGTCTATCGCGAGGAATTCACCCCCCCATCCCTCCGAGAGTTGAGCGTCGAAGCGTTGGCCGAAATGTGGGTCTGCGACCTGATGGAAGGCATTGAGGGCACGGAGATTCGCGCAGGCTTTATCAAAATCTCGGTGAGCGACGACGGCCCCACCCCCGTGGAGGTGCGCAACCTGAAGGCCGCCGCGCTGGCCAGCCGGCAAACGGGCGCAGCCGTCGCCAGCCACACCGCCAGCGGCGCCATCGCCCGGCACGAGATGGAGATTCTCGAATCGGCGGGGCTCGACCTGGGCCGCTTCGTCTGGGTACACGCCAATCTGGAGCCCGATCCGGCCCACCACCTGGAAGCAGCGCGCCGGGGGGCCTACGTCGAGTTCGACGCCGTCGGCGCAGAATGGCAATCGCAGACCGCGATGGTGGATCACACCCTTGCCCTCATCGAGGCAGGCTGCGCGGAGAACATCTTGCTCTCGCACGACGCCGGCTGGTACGATCCCTCGCGACCCGACGGCCAGCCAGCGGAGGGCGGGATACGGGGCTTTACCGCCCTGGTAGAGAAGTTCATCCCCGCCCTGCGCGCCCGTGGCGTGACGGATGAGCTGATACATCTCATTACCGTGACCAATCCGGCCCGGGCGTTTGCGTTCGTGGGCGACCATTCACCGGGCACAAAGACATGAGACTTGGAGTCTATCTCGACACGCGCAGCGACGATCCCGAGGAGACGGCGCGCGCCTACGTGGACGCGGGGTACTCGGCGGCAGTTGCTCCTCCGGTATCGCTGGACCAGCCGGAGCGCATCCGCGCCATCCGCGAAACGTTCGCCCGCCACGACATGATGCTGGCCGAGGTCGGCGTGTGGAACAACATGCTCGACCCCGACCCAGCCCGGCGTGCCGCCAACGTGGAGGCCAGCATACGCGCGCTGGCCCTGGCCGACGAGCTGGGGGTGCTCTGTTGCGTCAACATCGCCGGATCGTTCAGCACAACACACTGGGATGGGCCGCACCCGCGCAACCTGTCTGAGGAAGCGTTTGAACTCACGGTGCAGAACGTCCGCCAAATCATTGATACGGCCAAGCCCAAGCGAACGTTTTACACTCTGGAAACGATGCCCTGGACGATTCCCGACAGCCCCGACAGCTACCTGAGGCTGATCGCAGCGGTTGACCGGCCCATGTTTGGCGTGCACCTGGACCCGGTGAATCTCATCAACTGTCCATCGCGCTACTACCGCAATGCCGACTTTTTGCGCGAGTGCTTCTCCAAGCTGGGGCCGTGGATCGTCTCGTGCCACGGCAAAGACATCTTAATGCGCGATCAACTGACGGTGCACCTGGACGAGGTGCGACCTGGTCTGGGCGTGCTCGACTACAAGGTGTTCCTGCAAGAATTGAGCCGCTTGCCCCGCGATGTTCCTTTGATCCTTGAGCACCTTCCTCAAGAGGAGTATCCCGCTGCGCGTGAGTATATGCTGGAAGTGGCGGCGGGGATTGGACTGTCGTTCCACACATCGAAGAGTCAAGAGGGAAAGTCTGTATGAACAACCGTGAACGCGTTTTCGCTACCTTGACTCACCAGCAACCAGACAAAATCCCGTACCAGGTTGGATTCACTCAAAGGGCACACACCAAAATGGTTGAATTCTATGGAGATCCTGATTTTGCCTCCAAGCTGGGGCGGGAGTTCGTCAAGCCCCGTATCGAGCAAATGTATGCCCTGACCAAGTCAAAGGGGAAATTCGTCTTTATCCACTCCTGCGGCAAAGTCGACGCGATATTCCCGGACCTGATTGAGTATGGGGTGGATGTCTTTAACCCGTTTCAACCCGAAGTTGTGGATGTTTTCGACATCAAGAACCAATATGGAGACAATCTGAGCTTCTATGGTGGCATCAGTACCCAGAGAACGCTTCCATACGGAACCGTGGATCAGGTGAGAAATGAAGTGGAACGGCTGCTTGAGGTCGTCGGTCGAAACGGAGGGTACATCGCCGCCCCGGCACACGCGATACCGGGTGATGCCAAGCCGGAAAACGTTGCAGCTATGATCGAGGTTCTGCAAAACCAATAATGATATCTTACAGGAGTTGACTACTATGAACATCATCGTGTTCAGTTCAAGCCCGAACAAGGACGGCCTGACCGCTGCCTGTGCGGCTGCCGCCGTCGAAGGCGTGCACCAGGCAGGTGGGCAGGCCGAAGAAGTACGGCTCAATGATCGGCAGGTCGGAATGTGCCAAGCCTGCGGCAATGGCTGGGGTACGTGTTTAGACGATCACGAGTGCCAAACGGAAGATGACTTCCAACCGCTGCACGCGCGCGTGCTTCAGGCCGACGCCTACGTGCTCGTGACGCCCGTCTACTGGGGTGAGATGAGCGAATCGGCCAAAACGTTCACCGATCGGTTGCGGCGCTGCGAGGCCACACGTGGCAACGAGAGCGGCCTATTCGGTAAACCAGTGATCGCCGTGGCGGCGGCGGGCGGCAGCGGCAACGGCATGATCACCTGCTTGCAAAGCATGGAGCGCTGGATCGAGCACGTCCGGGCGCGCAAGTTCGATCTCATCCCGGTCAACCGTTGGAGCAGAGAATACAAGCTGGCGGCAATCAGAGAGGCGGCGCGGACGATGGTCCAAGAGATCACGCAGTAACACATCATCCACGAGGAGAAAACCATGTTCTATTTCGGCACCGACTACTACCCCGAGCACTGGCCCGAGGAACGCTGGCAGGAGGATGCGCGGTTGATGGCTGAGGCAGGTTTCAACGTCGTGCGCCTGGCCGAATTTGCCTGGTCCTGGATGGAACCTCATGAAGGAGAGTACGACTTTGACTGGCTCGACCACGCGATTTCGATTCTTGCCTCTCACGACATTCGAGTCATTCTGGGGACCCCCACCGCCTCGCCGCCCCCGTGGTTGATGACCAAGAACCCCGACGTCTTCCTCGTGCGCGAGGACGGGCGGCGCGCGACGTTCGGCAACCGGCGCGAGTATTGCCCAAACAATCTGACCTACCATGGTTACACCCGTCGCATCGTGACCCGCATGGCCGAGCACTATGCGGACAACCCGGCCGTCATCGGCTGGCAGATTGATAACGAGTTGGGCAATCGTTGCTACTGCCCGGTCTGCGCTCAGTCGTTCCAAAGTTGGCTGCGCGATCGCTACGGCTCGCTCGACGAACTCAACGAGAAGTGGGGCACTATCTTTTGGAGCCACGTCTACATTGATTGGGATCAAATTCCTGTGCCGGTCACGACTGGCGGCTCGCCCAACCCGGGCCTCGCCCTCGACTATTTCCGCTTTTCGTCGGACTCGTACGTGGCGTACCAACAGATGCAAATAGACATCCTGCGCGAGAAGTGCCCGCGGATAGAAGGCATCCGTAAACATTTCATCACCCACAACTTTATGGGTTTCAAGTACAATCTCATCGATTACTTTGACCTCGCCCGGTCGCTCGACTTTGTCTCTTGGGACAACTACCAGCGCATGCAGTGGACGATGCAGGCCGACGTGGACCCCAGCGGCGGAGCACTCTCCTCCGACACGATGCGCGGCCTCAAGGGCCAGAACTTTTGGGTGATGGAGCAACAAGCTGGGCCGGGCGGCTGGGAGATCGTCAGCGTGACCCCACGTCCCGGCGAACTGCGGCTGTGGGCCTACCAGACCATCGCGCACGGAGCGGACGCCGTCATCCTTTTCCGCTGGCGGACGGCCCGCTTTGGCACGGAGGAATACTGGCACGGCCTGCTCGACCACGACGGGCACGCCGGCCGGCGCTACCAGGAAATCAAGCGGATGGGAGCAGAGATCAAAAAGGCTGGCGAACAGATTCATGGCTCGACCATCAAACCGTCCGTGGCTATGATGCTCTCCTATGACTCGCGCTTCGCCTTCCAGATTCAGGCGAACAACTCGCAGTTCAGTTATCCCAGGCACTTTCACCAGTTCTACCGCGCCCTTTACTGTCGCCACGTCGCGATTGATGTCACGGCCCCGACCGGCGACCTCTCGGCGTACAAACTGGTTGTCGTTCCGGCCCTGCACGTCGTCTCCGAGGCCGCGGCCGAAAACCTCCGGCGCTTTGTGGAGGCCGGAGGCGTGCTCGTCGTCACCCAGCGCAGTGGCGTGAAGGACGAGGCAAACGCGGTCGTCAACCGGCGGTTGCCCGGCTTGCTGGCCGAGCTGTGCGGCGTCGAAGTGGAAGAGTACGATTCCCTGGCTGCCGACATGCAGAATGAACTCGAGTTCGTTTTGCCTGAACTGGCCTCCAGTTCGCCGGTTCCCGTCGGCGCGTGGTGCGATGTGCTGAAACCCAACGGCGCAACCGTGGTCGCCCGCTACACCCAGGACTATTACGCCGGTGAACCGGCCATCACGCTGAACCGGTTTAGCCAGGGGCAGGTCGTGTACGTCGGTGCATTAGGCGAGGCTCCTCTGTATGAGGCGCTGTCTGGATGGCTCCTCGACCTGTCTGGCGTGCAGCCGATCCTCGCCGTGCCGGAAGGGGTCGAAGTGGCTGAGCGCTGGCAGGGAGACCGGCGACTGCTGTTCGTACTCAACCACGCCGGGCAGGAGCAGGAAGTTGATTTGGTTGACAGGCACTACACCAATTTGATCGGAGACTCAGAGTTCCTCAGAGGCACCGTCACCATCCCGCCAAGGGATGTCTTGGTGCTTCAGGCGGATAGTAAAGGAGTCAGCCCATGACCGAATTTAGCCAAAAACAAAACCGCATTCGAGACTTGCTTGCCAAACACAAACTCGACGCGCTCCTTCTCCAGCGCGTGAGCAGCTTTGCCTGGGCCACGTGTGGCGCGGCGTCGTATGTGAACACGGCAACCACCACCGGCGAGGCCGCGCTGCTGATCACGCCCTCCGGCCGGTACCTCATCACCAACGACATCGAGGTGACGCGGTTGGAGCAGGAGGAGAAACTCGCGGCCCAAGGCTGGGAATTCCGTGTCGCGCCGTGGCACGAATCGCAGGGGACCGTGGCCGAGCTAACGCGTGGGCTGCGACTCGGCGCCGACGTGCTGTACCCCGGCGCAACCGATCTCTCTGGCGATCTGGCTCGCCTGCGCGCCAACCTGACCCCCGAAGAGGGTGAGCGCTTTCGGGCGTTGGGCCGGCTGTGCGCCGAGGCGATGGACAGCGCCGTGCGGGCCGCCCGCCCCGGCCAGACCGAGTACCAGATTGCCGGGCTCCTGGCTCACGAGGCAGAGAGCCTCGGCACGCAGGCCATCGTCAACCTCATCGCCACCGACGAGCGCATCTCTGCCTTTCGGCACCCGCTGCCCACCGGCAAGGAATTCGAACGGTACGCGATACTCGTGCTATGCGGGCGGTGGTGGGGGCTGGTCTGCTCGGTGACGCGATTCGTCCACTTTGGCCCGCTGCCGGACGACTTGCGCCGTAAAGCCGAGGCCGTGGCGCAGATTGACGCGACGTTCATCGCCGCCACCCGCCCTGACCAGACGCTTGGCAACATCTTCCAGCGCGCGACGGCAGCCTACGCCGAAACCGGCTTCCCCGACGAGTGGCACTTGCACCATCAGGGCGGTCCGGCGGGCTACGAGCCACGCGAGTACGTCGCCACACCCGGCTCGATAGACACCATTTCGGTTGGACAGGTCTATGCCTGGAATCCGTCCATCACCGGAACCAAGTCGGAGGATACCATCCTCGTGGGCGAGATGGGGAACGAGGTGCTCACTTCTATGGACGGCTGGCCAATGCTGTCGGTCACAGTGGACGGCCAGGAATACGCACGTCCCGCCGTTCTGGAGGTTCTGTAGGCTCGGTAGATACACAGTTGTTGCCGGGTGGCAGAGGTAAATAGTCAGAGTTTAAGGAGGTGCACAATGTCTACTCGCCTTCCGGGAACATTTCACCCCGCCCCTGAGGTGCTATTGATCGCGCTTCTATTGAGCGTGCTAGGTTTGAGTGGCTGTGGTCGTGGCCAAACGTCAACGCCGAGGGCGGTCACCGCAACCGCGCCTACGACAGCGACCGCGTCGACGGCCATTCCCACCCCTCGTTCCCTTCTCGCCGTCTCTACCGGCTCCCTTCCTCTCTCCGGCGAGTGGCACTTTGCCGCCGATGCCGACGGCGCCGGGGAAGACGAAGGCTGGACCGCCCCAAACTTTGATGACTCCGGCTGGACAGCAGTCACGGTACCGCACACCTGGGGAGTGATGCAAGATCATTCCGAATACGATGGTCTGGCCTGGTATCGCCGAACCTTCACGCTCCCTGCCGAGGCGCAGGACGCGCATCTGCGCCTGCGGTTCGAGGCGGTCTTTTACCTGGCGCGTGTCTGGCTAAATGGCCAATATCTCGGCGAACACGAGGGCGGCTACACCCCATTCGAGTTCAATGTGAACGGGATCGCCAAACGGGGTGCGGAGAACGTCATCGCTGTGCAAGTGGACAACGTGCGCGCCGCGGACCGCATTCCGGCCGTCCTCCACGAAGACTGGTCGTTCGACTGGTGGAATTATGGCGGCATCGTGCGCGACGTCTCCTTGGAGATGACCAGCTCCGCCTTCATCGCCCGCCAGCAGGTGGTGGCCGTGCCACACCTGACAGGGGTGGGCGAGGCCGACACGGCGACGATCGACACGACGGTGACCGTCAACAACGCGTCCAGCGAGCCACTGGAGAGCACGCTCACCGCCGACGTATTCGATGACGCCACTGGTCTATCGGTGCTGGAAACGCTTCCCACCGCGCCGGTCAGCCTGGGGCCGGGCGAGAGCGCCGATGTTCAACTGACGGCCACGGTCCCGGGGCCCAAACTGTGGCACTTTGACCATCCCCACCTGTACCGCTGGTCGGCGTCGCTCGTCGGCGCCGACGGCGAACCGCTGCACGCCGACGAGGTGACGTTCGGCATCCGCCTGGTGGAACTGAAGGAAGCGCGCTTCTACCTCAACGGCGAACCGATGCGGATGGCGGGTCTCACCCGTCACGCCGACTCGCCCCAGTATGGTCTGGCCGAGACGGTGACGATGATGACGACGGACTATGACGACTTGAAGACGCTCAACACGGTGTTCTCGCGCCCCGTCCACTACCCCCAGCACGAGTTCATCCTCGACTACTGCGACCGCAACGGCATCATGCTGATCCCCGAGGTGCCGGCCTGGCAGCTCAAGGCTGGGCAGATGGCAAGTGAGCACATGCGCCAACTGGAGCAGCAGCAACTGCGCGAGATGATCGCTGCCAGTTTCAACCACCCGTCGGTGTGGGCGTGGAGTGTGGGCAACGAGTTTGAATCCGAAACGGAATCCGGTCACGAGTTTGTGCGTGACATGATCGCATTCGTAAAGTCGCTTGATCCTATGCGTCCGGTGGGGTTCGCCTCCCACAGGCTCGCTACCCGGCCCCAACGCGATGCCACTGCCCTGGCAGATTTTGTCATGATGAATCAGTACTTTGGCACCTGGCATAGCACTAAAGACGACCTCGGGCCAGCATTGGATGCCATTCACGCAGCCTGGCCTGACAAGACTGTCATCATCTCCGAGTACGGCTTTGAGTCGCACTGGAACGCTTACTGGGGGCCGCCTTCGAGATCACTCGATCCGTCGCGCTATTACTTTATCCCAGAAGACGTGCCTTCGGACTCGGAGGAGGCCGACGCTCAGCGCCGCTTGGTGATCACCGAGCAAATGGAGGTGTTCCGCAGCAAACCGTTCGTGGCGGGCGCGATCTTCTGGACCTATCAGGACTACCGGACGCCCAGTGGTTTTGTGATGGGCGTGGTGGACGCAGAGCGGAACCGGCGTGGCTCGTGGGTGGTGCTACGCAAGGAATACGCGCCGGTGCTGATCGAGTCGGTGGCCTTTGCTACTGTCTCCGGCGATAGCCAGAGCGCCACCGTGACCCTGCGAACGCGAGGACCAGTGGAGGAGGACATGCCCGCGTACACCCTGCGAGAGTACAGCCTGCATTGGGCAGTGACATCGCCAGAAGGTAACGAGACATTCTCGCAGGGCGACCTCTCACTTCCGACGCTTGAGCCTGGATCCGAATGGACAGGTGAGGTGGAATGGGTTGTGCCCGATGCGGAGCACACGCTCACCTTGAGCATCGTCCGCCCCACGGGGTTCTCTGTGATCGACCGCTCGTATAGCTCCGAAGGGGAGTTGCTGCCAGGCAGTGTGGGCGAACAAGCAGAATGAGTGTGGGAATCCACCAACTATGTGCATCTAATTAGCGAGGAGGTAAACATGAGCAAGCGTAAGTACGCTATTGGAGTAGACTACGGTACCGAATCGGGGCGAGCGGTGCTCGTGGACGTAGCCACAGGTGAGGAAATCGCCACCGCCGTCCATCCCTACGGCGACGGCGTGATTGACGAAACGTTGCCCGGCAGCGATGATGTCCCGCTCCCCCCCGACTTTGCCCTGCAGAACCCGCAGGACTACATCGAGGTGTTGCGGGTGACCATCCCCGCCGTGCTACAGGAAGGTGGAGTGGATGCCGACGTCGTCGTCGGCGTGGGCACCGACTTTACCGCCTGCACGATGTTGCCCGTTGACGAGACGGGCACGCCGCTGTGCATGAAGCCGGAGTGGCGAGACAACCCCTATGCCTGGGTCAAGATCTGGAAGCACCACGCCGCCCAGCCCGAGGCCAACCACTTGAACGAGATCGCCCGGGAGCGGGGTGAGGGGTGGCTTTCTCGCTACGGAGGCAAAATCTCCTCGGAGTGGCTCTTCCCCAAGATCTGGGAGACGCTCAATAAGGCCCCGGAGGTCTATGAGGCGGCTGATCGCTATCTTGAGGGAGCGGACTGGATCGTGCTTCAACTCACCGGCGAGGAGCGACGCAACTCCTGCACGGCGGGCTACAAGGCGATCTGGAGCAAGCGGGAGGGATACCCCGGCGACGATTTCTTCGCCGCACTCGACCCCCGACTGCGAAACGTGGTGGATGAGAAACTCTCGCGGGAGATCCATCCGCTGGGAGAGCGGGCCGGAGGTCTTACCAGGGAGATGGCTGGGATAACGGGGCTGCGGCCGGGGACGGCAGTGCCAGTAGGGAATGTAGACGCCCACGTCTCCGTACCGGCAGC
The DNA here is from genome assembly GCA_964568065.1 of uncultured Anaerolineales bacterium. Lineage (GTDB taxonomy): Bacteria > Chloroflexota > Anaerolineae > B4-G1 > B4-G1 > CAZMOT01. The sequence continues at coordinate 28,327 of CAZMOT010000002.1, read as the reverse complement.
GACGGTGGTGGAGCCGGGCCTGCTGGTGGCCATCATGGGCACCTCGATCTGCCACATGGTGCTGGGCGAGGAGGAGAAGATCGTCGAGGGGATGTGTGGCGTGGTGGAGGACGGCATCATCCCCGGCTACTGCGGCTTCGAGGCCGGGCAATCGTGCGTGGGCGACCACTTCGCCTGGTTCGTGGACAACTGCGTGCCTGCGGCGTATCACGAGGAGGCGAAAGCACGCGGGCTGAACGTGCATCAGCTACTGGAGGAGAAAGCCGCGCAGCAGAGGCCAGGGGAGCATGGGCTCGTCGCGCTAGATTGGTGGAACGGCAATCGCTCCATCCTGGTGGACGTGGACCTGACCGGCCTGCTGGTGGGGGCGACGCTGGCCACCAAGGCGGAGGACATCTACCGGGCGCTGATCGAGGCTACAGCGTATGGCACACGGGTGATTGTCGAGGCCTTCGATGGAAATGGCGTGGCTGTGAACGAGATCGTCGCCTGCGGCGGGCTGCCGGAACGAAACAAGCTCTTGATGCAGATCTACTCCGACGTCACCGGGCGGGAGATCAGGGTGGCGGCCACGGCCCAGGCGGGGGCCTTTGGCTCGGCCATGTTTGCCGCCGTGGCTGCAGGCAAGGAAGCAGGTGGCTACGACACCATCTTCGAGGCAGCTAAGCACATGGCCCGCCTGAAGGACGTGGTCTACCGGCCGGACCCGGTCCGCAAGGCGGTCTACGATCAACTCTACGCCGAGTACCTGAAGCTGCACGACTACTTCGGCCGGGGGGGGAACGATGTGATGAAGCGCCTGAAGGCCCTGCGGCAGCAAGTCCTGGCCAGCGATTAGGGTTTGTCCGCAGACAGGCCGGTACTCCAGAGGTCTGTCGGGCAACGCCTTTTGGCTCCCGACACAAGCAAGAGTCACCCTGAGTCATTCGGCTGAGCGTTTGACCGAGCTTGCGCCGAGGACCCACGACGAAGCCTGTCGAAGGGTGACTCTTGCGGCTCTGTGACTTGAAGACCCGGAAGATGATCTCGCCCTAGACATCAATGTGCTTGGAGGTCTTATGCTCGAACAGCTAAAAGAAGAGGTCTACAGACTACACCTGGAATTGCCCAAGAATCGGTTGGTGGTCTGGACGGGCGGCAACGTCAGTGCCAGAGATTCGGAGAGTGGGTTGGTGGTGATCAAGCCCAGCGGCGTGCCCTACGAAGAACTGCGCCCAGAGCATCACGTCGTCATGAACCTGCAGGGCGACGTGGTGGAGGGGAAGCTCAAACCCTCGTCCGACACGGCCAGCCATCTCTACATATACCGCCACAGGCCGGACGTCAACGGCGTAGTGCACACACATTCCCCTTATGCCACCTCCTTTGCCGCATTGGGCCGATTCATTCCGGTCTGCCTCACAGCCATAGCAGACGAGTTCGGTGGCCCTATCCCCTGTGCTGGTTTCGCCTTGATTGGCGGTGAGGAAATCGGCCAGCAGGTGGTTGAGCATATTGGCTCGTCACCGGCTGTGCTCCTCAAGAACCACGGCGTCTTCACCATCGGGCCCACAGCTAAGGCCGCCGTCAAGGCCGCAGTAATGGTGGAAGATGTGGCGCGTACGGTGTGGCTGGCGCAGCAACTGGGCCAACCAGAGGAGATCTCGCCGGAAGACGTGACCAAGCTGCACCATCGCTACACTCGCGTCTATGGCCAGTAGGTGAGTGAGCCGAAGGCAAGTGACCGCCCCATCCTTGGGCTGCGATTTACTTTCATTGGCCTCCGTGCTATAATGACCAACCGTACAAATGAGTGTCTCAGCCCGCAACTATTGGAGCAACCTGGTCAGGCTACTGCGCCACGACCGGATGCTGCGCCCGCTGGTCGTCGCCTACTACGTGACGACCCGCTGTAACCTCAACTGCGCCTACTGCGAGGACTTTGCCTGGCGCAACCCCCAAGTCGAACCCCCCCCTCTCTCTTGTGAACGCTCTCCAGGTGCTGCGCGTGATCCGCAGCGGTGTAGATAGCCTCATTCTGACCGGTGGACGGCTGGCGCATTCACTATCGTCTCTCCTCAGTCTCCCCCGCACGAGAGAGGAAAGTTGGGGATACCGGTTCGATCCTGGCCAGGCAGGTCATCCTGGCGACCGACGCATCCAACGCGGCAGCTATTCTGCGCGCCAGTCCGTGCGTGGCCAACGTTGCCGCCGGCCTCTACTGGCCGCGCAGCATGGCCACGGCGGTGGTGCGAATCTGGTTCGACCGAACGCCGAAGCCGGGGCCTGAGGGGGGCATCTTCAGCGGTGACTTTGTCTCGAATAACTTCTTCTGGCTACATCGCATTCAGGATCAGTACGTCCGATGGCACAAGGCTACCGGTGGGAGCGCCGTCGAAATTCACGTCTACGGCCCACCGGCGCTGCTGGAGGAGCCTGACGCTGCCCTGCTGGCTCGCGTCATCACCGACGTGCAGTCGGCTTTCCCAGAACTGCGGGACCACCGAATCCATCAAATGCTCCGTCGCAACGACCCTACTCACACACTCTTTGGCCTCGGTCGGGCCGAGCGCCACCTGGGGATTGAGACTCTCTGGCCGGACCTCTTTTGCTGCGGCGATTGGGTGCGCCATCCCTCGCCCGCCTTTTTCCTGGAACGGGCCTGCGTCACCGGTATCGAGGCAGCGAACAGCGTGCTCAAGTCCCGTCACCTGAAGACGTGGCCTCTCTTGGATTATGCCCCGCCCGAACCCCTTGTCGGTCTCATCGAGCGGTTGATGCACTGGGGCCGGCAGGCACTGCGCAGACGCAAGCAGCGTCACTCTGCCCTTGATGTTGTTTGACCCGTGGCTATAAGTATGCTATGCTTATAGTAGAAGCACGCCCCGATTCTATCTGTTGAGGAACACGGCGCCTTCGGGTGATATACTGGGAGTGAACGAACGCCATGCGAAGAAAGAGGATGAACGACCCATTACCAGAGCCCATCACCGAGCAGACCATTATCGAGGACCTGGAGTTCCTGGAAAACCTTGGCTTGGTCCGCCAACTGCCCGACGGCTCCTGGTGCAAGACGGAGTTTGCGGCCGAGATTGGCCGCGAGGGATGGTATGCCGTCGTCATCGCTGCACTATCCGCACCCGACGAGCAAGGTCACTGATTGGTCCTGCTCGCCCCGCTGGCCCAGCAGGGTGGTCACCACCACACGGGTCATCATCTATACCATCAATCCCCTCAACCGCATATCGCCCGCCGATGACTCGGCGGGTGCGCTGACTACCGTTCGACGGGGCTTGTCCCGAGTCCCTCGTCCTCGGTCGGGATAAACTTCGCCAAAGGGCTCACGGCACGCTCCACCGGCGAGCACTTAATACGCTTGCCACTACCACGCGGCGAATCTTTCCTCGTCTGCCGGTTCTCTTTTCCTGCGTACATCTGTGATTTCAGTGCTTTCCGGCGCCTGAGCGGTTTCAAGTCCAACGCAAAGCAAACCGCCCCGCTTTTGGCGCGGGGTGGCGACAGCACTCTTGAGCAGGGATTTCTACAGCGTGTTCGTTTCCTATCGCGCGATAAAGCCGGGGGCATCCAGCACGCCAAAGGCGTCAGTCTGCAGATCGCGCGAAAAGTGGCGATTGCCTGAGATGAGATAGCGCACCTGCATCCACTCGGCGAATGCGCCGATGAAGACGTCTGCCTTCTCCGGCAAGCCCAGGTAGGCGTACTGATCCACCAGCACACGCGGCACTGGCTCGTCCACGATGAACACAAAGTCGCGTGCCTGAAATAATCGGTAGAAACGGCGCACCTGTTCCTGCGTGCCCAGGTTGCGCGTCACTTCCTGGGCCACCAGGCGCGGGATCAGCAGGATCAGTTCAGGGCCGATGAGGTCAAGCAATTGCACAGCGGCGGGATCGCTTTGTTGCAGACCGTGGATCAAAACGCAGCTATCAATACAGATGCGCATACTCAGCCTAAGATCTCGCGCCGAGTCTGGCGCAGCCGCTTTACGACCTCCTCTTTGGTGGTGCCAACTCGCAGTCCGCCATCCCGACGAATCTGCTCGCGGAGGGCTTTCAAATCGTGCAGCCAGGCACGGCGCTGGCTGGCCATTGCCACCAAGCGACTAATCATCTCTACTAGGTCTGTCTGCTCGTCTGCAGCCAGCGCTTGTAGCTCAGCGTGTAGGCTGGCTGGGAGGTGGATGGTAACAACCGTTGTGTCCATTATCCTACCTGCTTGGTTTTTGGGGTAGTCTTTTGATCAACCGCGTCTGTAGTTTAGTATATCATCTTTCTCCGGCCCGCGCTTTGCTTGTCCTCGAGGAAAAACTCTGCGCTCTCTGCGTTTTACCTCTGCCGTCACCTCTACTGGCGAGCACTTCGAATACGCCTACATTTCGACAGGCTCAGTGCAGGCACCACCACCTACGAGTACAGATGGTATAACTTGTCAAGGGAGAGTTTTCGAATCTACCCCACTCGAGGGATTGCTGAAACGGGTATTGAGCTTTACCTAAATCTGTAGTACAATAGTGGCGTAAATCGGAGTGTAAGTCGTTGCAGCCCCAGTCTCAATCGTAGTTCGCGTAGGAGGGTAACGTGAGAGATTGACAGCCGGCCCCTATCCGGGGAGCGATCCCGGTGGGTGGTTGGCTGTTTGTTAATCGGGCTGGCCAATCCTGCCAGATCCATAAGGTGAGGATGGGGTTTGGGCAGCCGGTGCGCCGTCTTGAGTTATGCGCTCAAGCTGCTGGTGAGATTGAAGAGAGGCTGATGATAGGGAACATGAAGGCTGTTCGAGTTGTGTGAGACTGCCGTCGAAGAAATCTGGATCACCATGGTTCAATCTCAACAAATCGAAAGGAGGGAAAGGTCATGAGCAACACGTGGGGAAATTTGGCGGACAACGAAAAGCAAGCCATCAGGTCAAGTGCCCGAAAGTTTACCGAAGCTGAGATCAACGAGCAGTTCGCCGAGCGAGACGACACGGTTGTGTTTCGCATTCACCGCAAAACCGATAGGGCGTTGGCTCGGGTCCGGGACGTAGATCGCCTGGAGGGCGAACCGGGAATCGGAGAGTATGAGATCTTTGAGATCACCCTGATTTCGCCGGAGGACTTTGACTATGAGCCCGAGATTACCGATGACGACAGGAAGGCTGCCGCACCCATTGACGCGCTGCTGTCTGCCTTTGCGGGCTACTACGCGCAGGACGAGGTTGTCCTGGGCGAGGCAGTTGCTACAGAGTCCGAGGCTGAAGCGGCCGGACTGCCGCCGGCAGTTGACCATCGCGCGGACCAGTCGTCGGTCAAGGATCAGGGAAGGCGTGGTACTTGTGTCTCGCATGCCTCAATGGGGGTTCTCGAGGCTTACCCTCACATCCCCGACGACCTGTCCGAGCAGTATACGCACTACAAATTCAATGAATTCCTGAACCGGCCGCACAATCTGAACCAGGGCCTCAGAACCACGAAAGCTGCGCCGTTTCTGGCTCGCGCCGATGGTCGAATCTGCCGGGAGGCGGATTGGTCTTACATCCCGGATCAGGCCACCATCAACCAAATGGTCAATGAGGGCACCTACGGCCCGCCCCCGGCGGCGCGGAACAACCAGGCTTATGGTATTAGTGCTTACAAGATCATCACCGACCGAGGCTTGACCGGAGAGAGTATCAAGAACACCCGCTACCTGGAAACGCTGCTGCACCAAGGCTACAACATCGTCATTGGCACCTGGGTATCGTGGGACGACAAGGATAACGACGGCATCCTGGATCCGGTGCTCGACCCGCGTGGCAACCCGATTGGCCGGGGCGGCCACGCCATGCTGGTGGTGGGCTACAACCGGCCATCCCAGTACCTCATTGTCAAGAATAGCTGGGACAGTAGTTGGGGGCACCAGGGCTACGCCTATTTCCACTACGATCTTGCCCGCTCGTGCTTCAAGTACGGCTTTGTGGTAGACAGTGTCGTGCCAGGAGATGGTCAGCCCGCTAGGCCGTCTTTGTGCAAGAGACTCTGTGGCAAGATCAGACAGCTCTTCGGTTAAGTCGGGTGCGTTCAATGAGTTGACTGGTAGTCTGGATGCGTTGCGAACTGGCGGCGCGTGATTTCAGACCGCGTTGGTTTCCTGGAATGCTACTCGGAGACTCTTATCCAACGCGTGGGCCTGACCATACAAGGGAGGTGGTCTCTTGCAATTCTACCATGCCGAACTGACCGACAATTTGAGCATCCCTGTAGGTAGCACTGTGAAACTGGAATCCCTGCGGCAAGCGGTCGTCCCACCCTACCTCATGCTGATGCCTTTAATAGAAGTGCCCGATGGGATCGTGGTCGAGGATCAGTACGCTTTGGATGAAGACGGCATACATGGGTGCGTCTACCTGTTGAGGGCGGCGGCCGCCTGTGAAGGTGAAGTGGTCATCGGTTTCCGTGACATTCAAACGAGCGAGGTCACCCACCGCAAGGTGATCTACCTCACAGCCTGTTGAGGGCCGACCGCACGTGAGGTCTCGTACTGCACCAGACTCCTGTTCGGGCGGGGATTCTAGCTTCACATCTCACAAGCGCGTGCCATTTGGCATAACTACGGCTGGGGCTGGCCATTGGCATGACGATCCGCATGCACAAGAGACGGTCGAGGCAGTCGCCCAGTAGCTCAGGACACTGCCCCGCGCCTTCCGCCCACCGGCACCGGTTGAGGTGGAGAGAGTGGAGCGGCGGGTGGTGCTCGTTTGTGCGAAGGCTACCGTTGGGCTATAGTCGTGATGGGCCAGCACTTTGGGTTTGCTGGCCCTCTTTTGTCGCCGTTCAAGAGGGTGTACCGACCAGGTGAAAGGGCAACGCGGTGTCCCGCCCCTCGGACAGGAATGCTATTTCTCGTCCTCTACCTCGAACATCTTCAACCACTCTTCGATCTCTTCCGCCGAGAGGTGTACGTCATCCTCGACCTTGCACGGCGCTCTCAAGTGAACGGCGAATTCCTCGGACCGCATCACGCGCGCTCCCCTTGCCCGCGCCGCCGCGCTGACCTCGCGATCAGAAGTGACCACCGTCAGCCCGCAGGGGTCGTGTGTCCGGCGGATGCGCTCACGCAGGATGCCGTCGGCGGTGTGGCCGGTGGAAGCAAAGATGACTTCCACGCCCCCGCCGGAGAGTTCCCACGAGCGCCCGCCCGGCAGGCCGTGGTCGAACACCACCGCAGCACGTTTGCGCGTGCGAGCGCAGTAGGCGCGCAGTCGTGCCACCAGTTTGGCCTCATCTTCGGGATCGTCCAGGCACAGGTCGGGCAGCCGGCCGATGAGGTTGTGACCATCAATTAAGAGTGGCATAACGCCTCCATTGTAACACAAACCCAACTAGCAGCCAATACGATGGCAGTCTGATTTCCCTCGCCCCCACCAACTTGACTAATTGCGCGAACCGCGTTATCCTTGAGCTAACCAAACGCACGTGAAACCAGGGAGGAAGTGTCACCGCTCGCAGGTTTCAAAGCGCTTGGTACAGAACGTGGGGGTGGTTGGGGCCCGGTGGCTTCCCCGGTCTTCAAAACCGGTGGCGGGCCGCGCAGAGCGGGCCGCGGTGGGTTCGACTCCCATCCACTCCCGCCAATAAGAAACCAGGGCCGCCGAACAAGCCCGGTGGCCCTGGTTTTTGTGTTTCGAGGTAATTAGAGCCGATTCCCCAAGTCCACTACCTGCTGGCGCAACTCGATGATTTGTGCCTGCGTATCCTTCTCTCCGGGAAACCGGGTCAGGCGATGCTTATTGAAGGCCAGTTCCGTCGCCAACCGGTAGTAGCGTCCCAGGTTCCACCAGCGCCTAAAGTTACCGCTGAACAGGACATTTGCCCGCACCGCCACCCGCTTTACATACGAGGATACCTCGGTGTAATCGGTTTGGCTCAACGTGCCTAGTTTAACCTCGTCGGCCAGATGGGCGGCGATCCAGCGTCGCTCTCGCACCGTGGCCCATACGATGAAGACAAACATAATCAACACGCCCCCGTAATCCGAAGCAAAGGTGATCAGGCAGGGCCAGCATAGATCAGCAAGCGACACGCTGCCATTGTGGATGCCGTGAGTCGCCATCCCCAGTGACAGACCCACGATGGGCGCGCCGATCTTTACCAGCCAGTTGGGCGAGGTGCGCGCCAGTGCCAACCCAAACCCGGTCAGGCCGGTGAACAGGGCGTGGTTGAGGCCGAAGACAAAAGCGCGGAGTATCGCCAGGAAGATGACACCCTCCAGGCCAGATTCGAGAGCTTCGACGGTAAAGTACAACACGTTCTCCACGGCAGCGAAACCGAACCCCACCAGCCCACCGTAGACGATGCCATCAAGGGGGCTATCAATCTCCTTACGGAAGAAAAGCAACAGGAGTAACAACGCTCCGCCCTTGAAAACCTCCTCTGTGACAGGGGCAATCACGGTCGCCCCGATCAGGTCAGAAGCCACTGGCGAGACGAAGTAGGAGATCGGGATGTCCAGGACAAGTTGGGCGATGAGAGAGAAGATGACGGCTGGGATCGCGCCCCACAGGAAGGCGGCGATCAGCAGGCCAACCGGCTCCTTCTCGTAGCGGTCGAACCACCACAGGATGAGCCCGTAGACGATCATCGGCAGGATGCCGGCGACGAGAGCGAGAAGTAAACCAATCAGGATTGCCACCGAAGGACTCTTTTCAGTCTATGATAGCCATAGTTGGATGTCCCACGTGTCAGTGGCCTCATCGTAGGAAAGTACAAAGCGGCGACCGTCGGCGGTGCGGACGCGGAAGGCCGGGCCGGCCGGTGTGCGCCACTGGTGCTCGATCTCCTCCACTGTCATCCACTCCTCCTCCCAGAGGAAGGTGCGTGGCCGCTCGGGGTAGCGGTATCCGGCGTAGCACTCGACGGTGGCACCCATCACGATCACAAATCAAGCGAGCGCGGGAGCTCCTCCCGCAGGTACTCGATCAATCCATCTCGCATATCGTCACGCCGGAGGGTCATCTCGATGCAGGCCTTCAGTTGGCGCAGCGGGTCTCCGGCGGCCATCCACTGGCCCTCGATGGGCTGCACGATGACGGACGAACGGGCAGCCAGCCGGTCAACCGCGTCGGCCAGCCACAACTCGCCCCCTTTGCCTATCTCCGAGCCCCGCAGCACGTCGAATAGCTCCGACGTGAAGATGAAGTGACCGATCTGGACCCAGTTGGAGGGGGCAGTGCCCGGCGCAGGCTTCTCGATGATACGCGCCATCTCGTTTTCGGAGCCAGGCTTCAGTTCGATGCAGCCGTACAGGTGGGTCTCTTCGTCCGGCACGCTCTGCGTGGCCAAGACGGCCGCCGGCTGGAACCGGTTGAATGCTTCGAGCATTTGCTGCGGCACCGGCACGTCGGCGATGATGATGTCATCGCCGAACATGTAGTAAAACGGCTCGCCGGGGGTTAACCAGGGACGGGCGGCCAGGGCCGGCGAACCGTTGCCGTAGGGCAGGGTCTCGGGCTGGCGCACGAAGACGATGTCGGCTAGCTGGGAGATACGCCGCACTTTTTCCAAAAGTTCCTCTTTCCCCCGTGTCGCCAGGTGCTCCTCCAGATCGGGGGTGGGCGCAAAGTGGCGCTGGATCACCTCGCTACCCCCGCGCACGACGACGATGATCTCGGTGATGCCCGCCGCCACCAGCCCTTCCACGTGGTACTGGATCAGCGGGATGCCAGCGATGGGAAAGATCTCTTTGGGAACTGCTTTGGACGCCGGCAGGAAGCGGGTGCCATATCCGGCGATGGTGATGATGCCTTTCATGTTTGCACCTCGTTTCTCAATGCTGGTTGCTGGTTTGTCACTGCTTGTTACTCGTGGCCCGCACACGCTTGAGTGGCCGGTGTTTCGATTACAGAAACTCCTCCAGCAACTGCCGCACCTCCCCCTCAAAGAACCGCTTGACCCCGGCCCACTCCAGCGGGACGAGCATAGGGGGCATCGGGTCGGACTCGGCGTCCTCAAAGTATTTCAGGCTCTTTAGCAGGTGGACCATACTGTACCGCACACCGGCGTACTTGCGTTCAAAGTGTTGAATCGTCTCTCGCAGTGGAAAAACGTCCTGGCAAATCTGGTACAGGTCTATAAAGTCCCGTTTCGTGCCCCGGCTGGAGATGGCGTCCAGTTTCATCGCCGCCAGGTCGGGCAGTTGGGCTATCTGAACACCTACGAACGTCATCGTTGACTCCAGCAGCGGATAGGGGTAAACGAAGAAACTGATCTGCTCCCCATCCAACGTGCCGACGAAGGTCCCTGCCCCTTCGTGGAGGACGACCAACTCCCCCAGGTGCATCAACTCCCGGCGCGGCAGGTCGCTGGGAAAGTCCCGCTCCGGGATGAAAAAGTCCAGGTCATAAGAACGGCGATGGTCCAGGTACAGCGCCACAGCGGTTCCTCCAGCCAGGTAGAACTGGTCGGCCAGGGGAGTCCCGGCTACCAGGGCCAGATTGCTGCGGGTTGTTGGCGACAGGACGCGGACAAACATCGCACTTCCTCGGTCGGTACGTCCAGGATGAAGGACCAAAAATGGGCGCTCTTGAGGCTCAACCTGCGGCTTTGGCGCAATACCTGGACGATCTGTTCACGCGAAAAACGGCGCATCATCCACCGGACCCCCGGCACGTCCCCGTACTCCAGCACCCGCTCAATGATGTACGGCTCGTGTCCCGGCACGCAGAGGCAGTCAAAGTCCGTGTCCCAGAAAAGGGGACGGAGGAACTTGGGGAGAGGGGTATCGTTGGATGAAAGCGGTTCACTCACTACGCTCCTCCGCGTCCGGCACCAATGCGCTGGGCAACAGCCGCCCATCCTCCTGCCGGATGAGTAAATCTCCCTCCAACGATTTGAGCATAGGCAACAACTCGACAAAAGTCTCGACTCCCAACTGCTCCAGCGTGGCATCGTCAATGTCCGCTGAAAGCCCGTCACTTTGCCGGGCGACGTAGAGCAGCCGCCGGATGTCGGGAGTGAGCTCCAGTGCGAACTCGCCCTGCACCGTCCGCCAGAGGGCCGGGAAGGTCTGCTTGTCAATCTGTTCCACGCCGTTCATCGCACCCCGGCGCATCACCTTTTCGCAGATCAGGTTGAATTGGCGGGGGATGTGGTAGGCATATTCGGCAATCTGGGAGATGACTTCCGGTGTAAAGGGCGTGACCTCGCCGGATGGACGCTCGCGAGCGGTGTTCAGGTAGTTGATGGCAATGTGATACAACTCGTCGGTGCTCATCCGGGGCAGCGTGACGGTTTCGCTGAAAAGACCCAACATCTGTCCGGAGACGTCCTGTAGGGCCGAGGTAAAACGGCCCGTCAGCAGAAAACCCCGTTTCCCCCGCCCGCGCCGCAACAGGTCGGTGGTGTCGTCCACGAGGTCCTGCACTGCACGCGGTTCCTTCTTATCCAGGTCGTCAATAGCGACGATGACCCGTCTGTATCGTTCCTGGGCCACACCGAGCAGATGTAACAAGACGGTGTAGACATTCTGAATTTGCCAGCCCTCCTCCTTTCCCCGCTCCCACGAGCCACCGAGGCTGATGAGTTGCAGGTCCACTTTGCCCTCGACCTGGAGTTGGCGGCTGTGGGTGACTTGTAAGCCGCTGAGAGTATCCCACACGCGACGGGCCTCCGGCTCTGCGTCGGCCAGTGTTTCCGACAGTGGTAACAACAACGCCCGATACAGTGCCTCCGACGTCTCGCCGGGGAAGCGGCCGACGTATAGAATGAGCATCTGTTCCTCCAGTGCGGCAGTCTCCTGCTGGAGGCGGTGGAGTAGGTAAAGGATAAAGGCGGTCTTGCCGACTCCCCACAATCCACGCACCAGTACGTTGCGTCCCTCGTAAAGGGCCGGGAGCGCCAGATCCAACTCGTGCTGGCGACCGTAGAAGACGCGGCTCAATTCCTTCGGATCTTCCGGTGGTGTGGCGCGAAAGGGAACGTCGGTCAGTCCCCATTGACGCAGGGTCTCGCGGTAACGGGCAATTGAACTCATGGTGTGACTCCTCTGCCTCTCATAGATTGGCGGGCCTGGCGGGCGATACGCAGCAAATCATCCACCGCACGGACGCGCTCATTCCGGCGCAGGGCTACGTAGCCCTGGCGAGCCTCCTGGAGGGAAGCAACTGCCTCTGTCGGGCGGGCAGTTTGCAGCGCCAGGCTGCCCAACGCCTCCTGCGTCACTGCGATGCCGTCGGTGTCCTTCAGCCGCCGGAAGAGACGCAGGGCATCCTTCAGATAGATGTAGGCGGACTCAAAGTCTTGACGTTGGTGGTAGAGTTGACCCAGTTCAAGCAGGGTGTTAGCCAGTTCGGGGCGGGCCTTGTGGCGCGAAAAGGTCTCGTGGGCTTGCTTTAGCAATGTGATCGCCTCGCGCCAGCGGCCCAACTTGCGGTAGCAGCGTCCGAGGTGGTAGCGACTGCGGGCACGCAGGAGCGAAGCCGCCCCCAGTGCGTCGAGCGCCTCCATCGCCCGACGGAGCACATCAATAGCTCTGGAAAGATAACTCTGGCGACGGTCAGGTTCAACATCGGCCAGGAGCATAAAGACCCGTCCCAAGTGTTGCAAATGGATAGCCTCGGACAGGCGGTCGCTCAATTCGCGGGCGATGGCAACAGCCTGCTTGTAATGCTCAACGGCTTGGTGATAATCGCCCCGGACCTCGCAAGCCGAACCCAACCCGCCCAGCACTGCGCCCTCCTCTGCCCGTTTACCTGCCTTGCGAGCGGTCTGAAGCCTCTGTCGGAGGTTCTCTAATCTGGCATCGTCGCGACTGCCGCCGATAATGACGGGTTTGGGGTAGGCAAAGGCGATACGCCCATCAGCATCCCGGATGAAGTTTACACGCACGAACTTGGTGAGGAACGACGCACCAGAACTATCACCTACTTCCAGAGCAAGGTGCTTCAATGTGTCCAATATCTGGGCACGCTCGGCACGGCTGGTCTCGGTATCGCCGTACAGACGAGCCCGGCCCAGGTTCTCCAACAAACGTTGCTGAAGAACCAACGCCTCGGTGTAGCGTGGATGATCACGGCCCAGCCGTGTCAACAGACGGTTCAACCCGGTTTCGTAATCAGTAAAGGAGTTGCTCATCTTGTACTTCTCCGTGCTCCGCCTGGCGTTCACGCAGCACCATAGCCGGGGTGCGCTCCGGGCGTGCTACGTCGTAGACGACAATGCCCTTTTCACGCACTTCTCCCAGCAGGCTTAGGTCGCTGGCAGCCTTGAATTCCTCCGGCGTTGAACCCAGGGCCTCGATATCTCCCACCCCCGCCTGCCAGGCCCAGATGGCTAGCTGTTCCTGGCAGTGGCGACGGTCCATCTGGGCAAAGTCGGAGGACAGTACCACCAGGTCTATGTCACTGCGCGAACAGGGAGTTCCGTAAGCATACGAGCCATAGAGCAAGGCCTGCTCTATCTGGACGTATTGTCCTACGAATGCCAGGTAGTGAGCTATTCGGCTGGTAAGTTCGCGGTCCTCGTAAGCCATTGCCATACGCGCTCCAACGCTCCACCAACTCCTGGGCCGCGGTCAGGTCGTACTCGATGCCCACACCAGGATACCGGCTCAGGAAGTAGTGTGGATTCAGGGCTGCCAGCGCCTCCTCAACCTCCGGCGGACAGGCAATGCCGGAGATGTGTTGCCAGAGTTTCCAGAGATTGTGCTCGTAGGGAGGGCGCTGGCTTGTCTGTTGGACAATGACGGCTTTCAGCAGCTTCTCCACCGCTTGCTGGCAGTGAAAGGCCACGTCCCGGTAGTCGGCCGCCGCCATCGCATTGCGCACGGAGCGACGGTTTGCCTCGGCGTATTCCAGCCAGGCCCGAACGTCCGTCTCGTGGTTCACAACTCCGGCCTCCGCGTGTGCCACTCCGTCGCCTGCTCGTAGGCGTAGGCCACGCGCAGCACTTGCTCCTCGCCGAAGGCCGGCCCCATTATCTGCAGGCCGATGGGTAGGCTATTCGCGTCGAAGCCACAGGGCAGGCTCAACCCGCCGATGCCCGCCAGGTTCATCGAGAGGGTGAAGACGTCGCAGAGGTACATCTGCAACGGGTCGTCCGTTTTCTCCTCAATGCGGAAAGCGGTGGTGGGGCTGGTGGGAGCGACGATGACGTCCACCTGCTCGAAGGCGGCGTCAAAGTCGGATTTTATCAGCGTGCGCGCCTTCTGCGCCTTGAGATAATAAGCATCGTAGTAACCGGCGGAGAGGGCGTAGGTACCCAGCATGATGCGCCGCTTCACCTCCGGACCGAAGCCCTGTCCACGGGTTGCCTTGAACATCTCATTCGGTCCGCCGCCGTCTTCTACCCGCAGGCCGTAGCGCACGCCGTCGTAGCGGGCCAGGTTGGCGCTGGCCTCGGACGGAGCGATGAGGTAGTAGACCGGCAGCGCGTAGTCGGTGTGGGGCAGGCTCACCTCCTGCACTTGGGCCCCCAGCCCAGCCAGCACATCCACCGCCGCGCGCACCGCTGCTTCCACTTCCGGCTGCATCCCCTCGATGAAGTACTCCTGCGGTACGCCAACTCGCACCCCTGCCAATCCGTCGCCTGCCTTCAAGCCGCTGACGTAATCCGGCACTGGAGCATCCATCGAGGTAGAGTCGCGAGGATCGTGGCCGGCGATAGCCTCCAGGATGATGGCTGCGTCGGTCACGTCCTTCGCCAGCACGCCGATCTGGTCCAGCGAGGAGGCGAAGGCGATCAGGCCATACCGGCTCACCCGCCCATAGGCGGGCTTGAGACCGACGACGCCGCACAGGCTCGCCGGCTGGCGCACGCTGCCGCCGGTGTCGGTGCCCAGTGCGCCCAGACACTCATCGGCGGCGACGGCAGCGGCGCTCCCCCCGCTGCTTCCACCCGGCACCCGGCTCAGGTCCCAGGGATTGTGCGTGGTGAAGAAGGCCGAGTTCTCCGTGGAGGAGCCCATCGCGAACTCGTCAACGTTGGTCTTACCCAGGAGAACCACGCCGGCGGCCTTGAGGCGGGCCACGGCGGTGGCGTCGTAGGGTGGGATAAAGTCCTCCAGGATGCGGGAGCCACAGGTGGTGGGGACGCCTTTCGTGCACAGCACGTCCTTGATAGCCAGGGGTATTCCCAGCAGTGGACCATCCTCGCCGGCAGCGCGGCGCGCGTCAATGGCGCGGGCCTGATCCAGCGCCTCCTCGGGCGTGAGCGTCAGGTATGCCTTGACGTCGTTGTCCACCGCCAGGATGCGCTCCATCACCGCCTCGGTCAGTTCGACCGCTGTGAGTTCCCCGGCGGTTAGGCGGTCGCGGGCCTCGTGGATGGTCAATTGGTGAGGTTTCACAGCTTCACTCCAAAACCGGTGGAACCTCGAAGCATCCCTCCTCAGCGGCGGGGGCATTGGCAAGGATGTCCTCGCGGGGGAAGGGAGGCTTAGGTTCGTCGGCGCGCATCACGCTGCGCAGGGGCAGGACGGTCGCTGTGGGCGGGATAGCTTCAGTGTTCAATTCTTGCAGACGTTCAAAGTATTCCAGGATGGCCGAGAGCTGTTCCTGATAGAGGGCTTTCTCTTCTTCGCTCAGCGCCAGTCTGGCCAGTTCAGCGATGTGTTCGACTTGTTCCCGGCTTAGTTTCATCGCTCGCTCCAAGATTAGCAAGTTAGCACTTGACGATCAGGAGCGATTATAGCATTATCGGGGCAGAGAGGCAACCGGATGGAAGTGATAGGATTGTTTCCCGAGATGCACGTGCGTGTAGAAACGAGCACGGGCCGACGCACGGAGCGTCGGCCCCGCTGTGACCATGGGGCGGAGGGTTCTACGGGGGACGTAGGTCAGGTCAATGTGCATATCCTCAAGTGCGGCCAAAGTTCAAATCCCCAGCCGCTCCAGAGCTTGAGGAGGAGATGATGCCTGCGAAGCGCAGCGCCTACGAAGCGCAGCCTACTCTATGTAGATCTCGACCAGTTCGTTGTCCTCCTCGTCCCTCACCTCCACTATCTTGCCAACCGCGCCGCTGACGAGCGCCTCCTCCAGTTCCTGCATGTCAAAGCCCTCGAACTCCGGGGCAAACCGCTCTGCCATGCGCAACCCTGCGCCCACCAGGCTCATCGGAAGAGTCACGTTCACCTTGTTCTTGCCCGAGGCCATGTCGGTCACCCGGACGTGGAGGTAGCGGTTGTCCCCGCTCAGCGCAGACCCCTCGGAAGTGGCGCGTCGCCCTCCCCCCAGCGCCCGCAGCAGACTGGTCGCTTCCTCCGCGGTGATCTTTTCTTCCTCCAGCATCTGCAAAATCTTTATTCGTTCATCGTCTGTCCGTGCCATTTTTCGCCTCCTAACCAAAATAAACTTGCACCTGCTCCCCGCCCTCTCCCTCGTCCACTTCCACGACAAAGGGACGGCCGGCATGCAGTTCCTTACTCACCTCCAGGATCACCTCGTCCATCCCCGTCTCCTCAAGTTGTGGGACAAAGGGACGAGCAATGCGCAGCCCCCAGGCGATGAGGCCCAGCGGCAGCGGCAGGACAATGGTGATGTTGGGGCCATCAAGTTGTCGTACTCGCACGGAGAGCCAGGGGGCCCGCTGCAGCCACCATCCCAGCATCACCCCCAGCGCGCCCAAGATGAACAGGAGCCAGCCCCAGACCAGCCGTCCGGTGGTGACCTCCCCGGCGTAGGCACCCGTCAACAGCAGCCCTCCCCACACCACCAGGGCGACCCCTGTCCAGAGCACAATCTGCCACAGCCACTGCACCAAAGCCGGACGGGCGACTGGGGCAGGTCGAGCAACTGGTGGGTCGGCGGCTCCGGTCAGCGCCTCCAGTCGCCGCGCTCCCTCCTCGGCGCTGATCTCTCCTGCCTCGATCAACTCCAGTATTCGCAATCGTTCACTCATGTGTTCCTCCTGAACAGGATCTATCTCGCTCATTTTACTTCCACAGGGACAGGCACGGCGGTCACCACCGGTGACTCTCCCTCGATGGCGGTGTGGCCGTTGCCGTTATTATCTTCCAAATGCATGACCGCCGGTACAAAGAAGCTGCCGACCCCCAGCAGTATCTGAGACACACCGCCCACCACGTACAGGATGCGCACGCCCACCGCGTCGGCGAGCGGCCCGGCTATGGCCATACTGAGCGGTGTCATAGCACCAGCCAGGCTCATGACCAACGTGAGCACGCGCCCTTGCATCTCTGGGGCCACGACCTGCTGTAACAGGGCGAGTATGGAGCCGTTGCACATCGCGTTCATCACCGCGCCGAAAAAGAACCCCACCAACGCCAGTGGGAAGGCCGTCGCCGGCGTCAGCCCGACCAGCAGCACGCCCATGCCCAACCCGATGATGCCCGTTAAGCCGGTCACGATGCGCCGGCGAAAGCCACCCCATACGCCTAAGAGCAACCCACCCAACAGCAAGCCAATGCCCCAGGCCGAGTTCAGCCAGCCCAACTGCATAGCTTTGCCACCAAAGTGCTTGGTGACCAGGATTGGTATGAGCGACATAGCGGGGTTGATCAAGAAATTGATCAACATTGCCAGAATGCAGACCGCCAACAGACCTGGCCAGCCCCATACGTAACGCAGACCCTCGCGCATATCGGTCCACAGCGACGGGCCACCCTCCGCTGTACCGGTGACGATAACGGCTCGCTGCGGCTGCGGGATACGCACGAAGAAGAGCGGCACGATGGCAAAGGCGGCTGTGACCACGTCAATGGTCATGATGGCATGCAGCGGCAGGATGCTCAGCAGGAGCGCCCCCAGAGGCGGCGACATGATGTTCACGGCACCGCCCATCGCCTGGTTGAGCCCCGCCACGCGCGGCAGATGCTTCTTGGGAACCATCAGTGGGGTCGAAGCAAACATAGCCGGCCCATGAAAGGTGCCCCCGATGGCGCGCACGAGCATGATGAAGTAGACGTGCCAAATCTGCATACTGTTGGTCCAGAAGAGGTAAGCCAGCCACGCCGACACCAGAGCAATGATGCTGTCGGCAACGAGCATGACCACACGCCGGTTCCAGCGATCCACCAACGCGCCCACGAAAGGCCCCAGCAAGACCCTAGGCAGCACGGTGATGAGCGTCCCCATCGCTAACACCGTCGCCGAGCCTGTGGTCTCGGTCAGCCACCAGACCAGCGCGAACTGGGCCAGTGCACTGCCGATCCACGAAAGCTGCTGCCCGGTCCAGATGGTGAAGAACGGGAGCTTCCATTTAGGTTGTTGCTGTGCGTGTTCCACGTTCGTCTGTCCTCCGATCAAGCTGACGGCACTACCGATAGATTGCCCGACATGCTGTTAAAGCAGACCTCCGGGCCACCGCCCTGCAATTCGGCGTACGATTGCCCAGGCCGACGCTGCCTCCGTGTAGTGGGCAAGGAGGTCTTGAGACGCCCACTCATACTGCGGAATCCAACGGTGCACCCGGTCTCGGGCGGCAGTATCAGCCTGGCATTGCCGGACACGGTGTTGAATTTATACGGCCCTTCGCCCAGGGGAGTCTGCAGCACGAGGCCGACCAGGTCGGGCCGCCACTCACAGATGAGCCTGTGACGGTTGGCATGTGAGACTCGGTCAGGAACACCTTGCCGGATACGGATTCAAACGCCACTGGGCCAGAGAGCCGCTCACCGATTACCTTGCCGCTCACACTGGTAGCCTTGACTTTGCCGGAGAGATCACTCAAGCTCATCTGACCGGAAACCGTCTTGATATCAAACTCACCCTCCAAGCCTTGGACCGAAGCCCTACTGCTCACATCCCTTACCTTCAGGTCACAAGCACGTGGAACGCGCACGATGTAGTCCACCTTGCACGCTCGGCGCAGGTCAGAGAACAGCCAACCACCTCTCTCAAACAGCGTCTTAACAGTCACGCTCCCGTTCTCTTCCTGCCCGATATCAATCTCAGTCCGATCGGGATCGCCTGTATTCAGATGCTTAACCGCAGTGATGGTCACAACACTATCGTCGCCCGGCTGGACGTCCACCGAGCCGCGGATATTGGCCAGTTCCAGAGTTGCGGGCGCAACCACGGCAAATTCCCGTTCGATTGTTTCTTGAGACATACTGTCCTCCTTTCTGTTTTCCATCGAGATTCACTGTTCGCTGTCAGATCCAGCCGCTGAGAGCCCAGCGGCGGCATCGTGATCCGGTAAGATGTCTTCGGCGTTCCGGACGACGGGGAAGGCGTATCCCCCCAGGCCAACCAGTGTCCCCAGCACGCCCGTGATGACGAACATGAGCGCCATGCCCGCGCCAGACCCCGTGCCAACCAGCTTGCCGAAGATGCCTGCCAGGCTTCCTTCTGCCATCATCGCCGGCTCGAACACGTGATCGGCCAGGGGCCCCGAAAGCAGCATCGCCACCGGTGCGGAAATCTGCGCGATCAGCCGTCGCGTGGCGAAAACGCGGCCTTGTACGTCGGGAGCCACCTTGGCCTGCCAAATGGCCTGGTTGGAGCCGTTGATGATCGGGATGAAGAACGAGGAGAAGAAGGCGCCAACTATCCAGATTGCAAGGCCGTTCCCAAGACCCAGCACCAGCATGCCCAGCAGGCAAGAGAGCGCCATGCCAAGCAATACCCCGTGGACTCTGCGCTTCGGGCCTCCCCACACGCTCAGCAAGAGGCCCCCGATCACGCCGCCAAACCCCATCGCCGACCGCACGCTCCCTAGCAGGATTTCGTCGTTGTCGGTTTGTGCCAGAATCATCGGTGAAAGGACGGTGAAGCCAAAGATGGCGATCAGGTTTATAGCCAGGAACACCAACTGCAATCCGAGCAAGCTGGGACGTTCCAGGATGTAGCTAAACCCGTAAACCGACTCCCTCCAGATACTCCCTTTGCCGGCGCGTCCAGCCTCCGTAGTCTCTGGCTGTGGGATGTGCACCACGAGCAGCGCGCCGATGGCCACCACGAAGGTGATCACGTCAATGGCCATGATGCCGGTGACGTCAATGAGGCCCAACAAGATGCCTCCGGCCAATGGGGCAAAGATGCCAGCGGCCCCCTCGGCCAGCGAAAGCATGCCGCTGGCGCGGGCGTACTGCTCCTTGGGTAGCATTGTCGTCACAGCCGCCGAGTAGGCCGGGAACTGGAAGGCCTGGAAAGCCCCTGCCAAGGCCCCCGTTACGTACAGGTGCCAAATCTGCAAATTGTCCATTGCGTAAAGCAGCAGGATGATCACCGTCATCAGGCCTGCCGCCAGGTCGCTGAGCATCATCACCAGTTTTCGATTCCAGCGATCCACCAGCGCACCGGCGATGGGGCTGAGCAACACCGTCGGACCAAAGGAGAAGAAGCCGACCAGCGCCAGGGCCGTGGCCTGACCGGTGATCTCCCAGGCCCAGATGGTGAGCGCAAACCAGGTCATCCCACTGCCGAGCAGGGAGATCACCTGTCCAATCCAGACAATGGTGAAGCCCAGCATGCCTGTTGGACGAGTTTTCTGCGTCACCGGGTACTCCATTTCTGTGAATTGGCTCATCGCTCACTGTCCTCTCACCCACAAAAAGATGCCATTTCCCAACCCGTTGATGGCACTCATCGCCAGGTACAGTTTGGCATTTCGGCTCAGTCCGGCCGCCCGCCTCACTTGTCGTACCAATGCGTTCGCCTGGCTATCATCAGCGTCGGCAGCCATCATCGTCCTCCCAGAGCGGCCAGTAGATCGGCGGCCTCCTCGGGGGTAACCTTTCCTTCTTCCACCAGGCGCAGCACCCGCAGTTGCTCCTCGCTCGTCACCGGTTCCCGGCGGGAGCGAGGCTTCCGGCCACTGGCCCGCTGCCAGCGCCGCTCCGCTCGCTCCGCCCGCAGACGAGATCGCTCTGCCTCCCGCTCTGCCGCCCGGCGCATCTTCTCGGCGGCTCGCTCTGCTTTCCGCAGCGCCCGCTCCTTCGCCTGCTCCGCCCCCAGACGGATCTTCTTGACGTCTAGACGACCCAGGCTCTCTTCCAAGCGCACCTCCATCTCCGCCATTGCCCCGGCGATGCTGGCTTCGATCTGCGCTCCCAACCCCTCCAGGTCAGCCACGAAATCGAACGACAGCTCCTCTGCCAGTCCCTCCTCCGGTTCCAGAGGACGCAGGGAGATACGCCCGCCGACCTGTGCCTCCAGGCTGGCCTCACCTGCTCCCAGGACGCCTCGTATCTCGCCTTCTACTTCCTCCAGGGCCAGATCGGGGAGGTTAGAGCGAACCCCACCACCGGCACGGAGAGCCAGACGAAGGCTGGCGTCGGCGGGGAGGCGGAGCCTAAGGTCGCTGCCAGCGTTCAGTCGGTAGGTGGTGCCGGGGGAGAAGGGTGGCCCCAGCCAGACGTCCGCCCCAACCTGCTCCGCTGCCATCCCGCCCTGGAGCCCCTCGGCTTTCAGGTCGCTCCCCACCTGGTCCACAGTAAGCATACCCTCAACCTCGCGGATCCGCGCGTCTCCTGCCAGGGATTGCACCTTTATGTCCCCCGCCACCTGACGGGCGCTCAGGTCGCCGTAGGCTTGCTCCAGAGCCGTGGGTCCGACGGCACGCAGAGCCACGTCACCGTAGATGGTGCCGACAGCGACCGGACCCTGCACTCCCTTGACCTTGAGATCCCCCCGCACGGTATGGATGGTGAGAGTAGTACTTTGGGGACAGGTGAGGGAGCAATCGGCGCGGGCCGTGATGGTAAAGGTCTCCCCCTCCTGCTCCATGATCACATCGTCAGCCTCGCCCCGCAGGCGAAGGGTAATCTGCGGCTCTTCCGTTCCCCGCACCACCAGGTTGCCCAGGCACTCAGTGACAGTGATGTGAGGCGTTGCCGATGTCTCAATCGTTTGTTCGAACATAGTTTTCCTCCTTACAAAAAAGTTGCGGTTGGTATCATTCATCTCATTCATCGGCGGCAGGCGTTTCGCCGGCGATGGCGTCCGGTAGTTCGTCTTCCACCAATCGTATGCGCGGGTATAGGTAGCCCACAGCCGTCGCCAGCATGTTGAAAACTCCCATCAGGATGAATATCAGGCCGATGCCGCGTCCTGGCCCGGCACCGATGATCCGCCCGACACTTCCGGCCAGTGGACCACCGACGGCAAGCAGCGGCTCGAACACTCTGTCGGCCAGCGGCCCCGCGAGGATGTAGGCCAGCGGCGTGGCAGACGTGGCGATCATGCTCCGCACGGAAAAGACCCGTCCTTGTACGTCGGGCGCGACCTTGCTCTGCCAGATAGCCTGGCTGGAGCCGCTGACGATGGGGATGCAAAAGAAAAAGCCAAACGATGCTGCAGCAATGAGAGGGACGGAAGGTCGCAGCCCGATAGCCACGATGGACAGCCCCGCTAACATCAGAAAGCCAAGCAAGCCACGGATGCGACGCTTCGAGCCGCCCCAGATGCTCATCACCAGCCCGCCGACCAGCATGCCGCTGCCAGCGATGGACAGCACGGTGCCGAGTACATCGGCTGAGGTGAAGGCCAAAA
Organism: uncultured Anaerolineales bacterium; assembly: GCA_964568065.1. Taxonomy (GTDB): domain Bacteria; phylum Chloroflexota; class Anaerolineae; order B4-G1; family B4-G1; genus CAZMOT01. Next base: position 5,923 of record CAZMOT010000002.1, on the reverse strand, counting down.
TCATCGGCGTGAACAGCGCGTTGGTGAAACCCATCAGGAAGTTGAGCGTAGCGAAGAGAATCAGCATTCCCATCAGGCCAGGCCGGACGATGAGATAAGTCCAACCGTAGGCGGCCTCGCGCAGCAGCGTACCCTTACTCTCTTCTCCTTCAGCGGTCGTTTCGGGCCTGGGGACATGAACAAATAGGAGCGTGATGACAGCGAACAGGAAGGTGGCAAAGTCGAGCAAGATGACGCCCCAGACCTGGATCTTTACGACCAGCAAGCCTGCCAGCACGGGGGAGATAATATGCCCGATCGCTTGACCGAGTTGCACCATGCCGCTGGCACGACCGTAATGCTTCTTGGCGACGAGCAGCGTGGTTGCAGCGGAGTAGGCTGGCCACTGGAAGACACTGAAAGCCGAGCCTACACCCACAGCCAGGTAGATGTGCCAGACCTGGAGTTGACCGGCGCGGAGCAGCAATGCAATCGTCAGCGTGGTGAGCGCGGCCCCGGTGTCGCTGAGGATCATCACCCAGCGCCGGTCCCAGCGGTCTACGAGCGCGCCCGCCAGCGGTGAGAGCAGCAGATTGGGCAGCGTGAAAAACAAGGGGATGAGCGCGTATTGGGTGGCTGACCCCGTGGTCTGGTACACCCACACGCCCAGCGCAAAACTGGTCAGACCAGAGCCGATGAGTGAGACGAGTTGCCCAGTCCAGATGAGGGTGAAGGTTTTCATGCCACGGGCTGCAGGGCGTTGCATCGAACCAGTTGCTACGGACATCGCCACCTCTATGAACTCCAGGTTAGCGCCGCATTGTCGTCAAGGTGATTGCTTCTATCCCCTACTGAACTACTTCTTCCTGGATAAGCTGAAGCGCCTCTTCAGAGGAGATTTCCTTACGCGCCAGCCGATCCAGAACCTCCTGGCGGTGCTCGTCGTCGCTCTCTTGCTCCTCACCCACCTCGTAGCCCAGAGCGCGGATAACATCCTCCAGGCGGCTGCGGACTGTGGGGTAGGAGAGGCCCAGTTCCTCCTGCACGCGGTTGATCTTTCCCCCACAGCGGAGAAAGACCTCCACGAAGTGGAGTTGCTCGGGGGTGAGTTGGAAAATCTGCCCCATGGTGAAGCGGCCCTCCAGAGCGCTGCCGCAGTTGCGGCAGGCCAGCCGGGTGACCAGCAAGTCGTCGTGGCAAACAGGACATTCAGTTGGAACGGGGTACATCGCATTCTCCTAAAGAAAATTAAGTCATCTATGAAGAATTATAACATATAGCTTATTTTTGTCAAGAGCGAAATCCATAAAACGCAATACCGCAAAAGTTACTACGAGCCATTTGAGAGAAACGTGGACTCAGTCACTGGTCAGCGCGAGACCCTCAAATTGGGCCTCGTAAAGTGCCCAAATGGCTGCAGATGCCCATTTTGAGCATCAAAACGGCGCATTTTAGGCCATGCTCGAAGGTCAAGAATGGTCGAGAAGCAACTTTTGCGATACCACGCCAGACCGCATAGTAAGTTTTGCGGTACTGCCATAAAACGATCAACGACAGATTGCAAATGACCGGCTGCTGACTGGTAACCGCTACACCATCGGCACTGGACAAATTGGCTCATTAGTGGCATAATCAGCCCTGGCTTGACCTTAGCCCTGTCACTTGTCAGACCACACTGGAGGTGCATCTTGAGAGAGTTAGCTGAACTGGCATTGAATACGGCACAAACGCGTGGCGCGACCTACGCCGACGTGCGCATCGTCGAGCATCGAGAGCAGATGCTTAGCGTTAAGAACGGCGTGGTCGAATCGTTGAGTGAGACGGAGGACCGCGGCTTCGGCGTGCGCGTCATCACCGAAGGAGCCTGGGGCTTTGCCTCCAGCGCCATCCTCAGTAAGGGGGAAGTGGAGCGGGTGGCGGCGCTGGCGGTGGAAATCGCCCGCGCTAGCGCGCTCACCCGGAGGGAGCCACTGGACATCGGCCCGCCCGTGACCAGCACCGGCACCTATCGCACGCCAGTCGAGATTGATCCCTTCAGTGTACCGGTCGAGGACAAGATCGAGTTGATGTTGGAGGCCGACCGCGCTATGCGGCGCGTGGCGGGGGTCAAAGTCGCCCAGGGTACCTTGATCTGCCTGCGGGAGCGCAAGACGTTTGTCAACACCGAGGGTGCATTCACAGAGCAGGAGATCATCGAGACCGGCGGAGGCATCGTTGCGCTGGCTGTGGGGGATGGCGAAGTGCAACAGCGCTCCTATCCCAACTCCTTCGGGCGCGACCAGCGCACGGTCGGCTGGGAATATATCCAGAAGGTAGATTTCCCCAGCCACGCCGAACGAATCGCCAGCGAGGCGGTGGCACTTTTGACCGCCGACGCTTGCCCTAGCACCGTGACCACCATCGTCCTCGGCCCCACTCAGTTGGCGCTGCAGATCCACGAATCGTGCGGCCACCCCACCGAGTTGGACCGCGTCTTTGGCACCGAGGCGGCCTACGCTGGCACCAGTTTCCTCACACCCGACAAGCTCGACACCCTCCGCTACGGCTCCCCGATCGTCAACCTCACCGCAGACGCCACGCTGCCGAGAGGCCTGGGCACCTTCGGCTGGGATGACGAAGGCGTGCCAGCGCAGCGGGTTGAACTGGTGCGGGATGGGTTATTCGTGGGCTACCTGACGTCGCGGGAGACGGCGGCGCAACTGGCGCGGCTCAAGGGTGCGGACCCGTCGCCCCCCCGCTTCGGGGGCGCCCGCTCTGGCGGTGCGATGCGTGCTTCGGGCTGGAATCGCATTCCCATAATCCGCATGACCAACATCTCCGTCGAGCCGGGCGAGTGGACGTTTGACGACCTGATTGCCGACACCGACGATGGCATCTACATGGAGATGAACCGCAGTTGGTCCATTGACGACAAGCGGCTCAACTTCCAGTTCGGCACCGAAGTCGGTTACGAGATCAAGGGGGGCAAACTGGGTCGCCTGCTGAAGAACTGCACCTACACGGGGATGACACCGCAGTTCTGGGGCTCGTGCGACGCGATCTGCAACCGGGATCATTGGGAGGTGTGGGGCACACCCAACTGCGGCAAGGGGCAGCCCGCCCAGATCGCCCACACCGGCCATGGGGCAGCACCGGCCAGGTTCCGTAACATTCGGGTGGGGGTGATGAAATGACAAATGAACAACGAGTCAATGAGCAAAGTGCTGACTACCTTGACAATGTCACTTAACATAAAATTATCTTCTGCAAGCTCCAAGCGGACGACAGTCCGCGTCTAGGGCGGTGGACTGTCGGCCACCGCGAGCCTGAGTATGGAATTTGAACCATCGTGGGCCTAATGTGACATTGCCGAACTACTAACCGCTGCAACTGGAGAGAAGAAGATGCCCGAGGATTTGAGAACGATCCGCAAACAAAAGAAGATGAGTGTCAACCAACTGGCCTCCAGGACTGGCATCTCCATCGCCACGCTGGTTCAATACGAGAAAGGAGAACTGGAGATTCCCCCTGCCGACCTGCACCGGCTGGCCAAGGCGCTCTACGTTGGCGACTGGGACATCAACCCTCGCTCATCACCGCCACCTCGCCAGGAGCAGCCTGCCAAACCCCCTCGCCCGAAGAAACCGCCAAGCGAAAGGAAGCCTCCATCTAAACCCTTGCCCGCCCGCGACTCACAAATCGCGCACCTGCTGACACTGGCGGCCCGTTTTGATATAGACCAAGCCGCGCTGGAGGCGGAGATCGGCAAACCGCTGGATGAACTGACGCAGAAAGAGGCCCGCCACTGGAACGGCCATTTCATGCGCCGCAACGCCGAGGAGAAGCCGCCAAAGAAATCCATTGACCGCAAACGGGCCTACCTGCCCGAGGGGGTTGACGGCTTCGAACTGGCCTACTTGCAGGAGCAGCAAGAATTCAGTGTGCCACTCTACTTTACTCTCTTCGACGGGCAGACATTCGAGGGCACAGTGGTCGGTTTCAGTCCCTACCAGATCACTATCCGGGAGTCCGGTGGGGACGAGGTCACCCTCAACAAGCTCGCCATCGCTTACTACTGTAAGGGCGGAGGTGAGGCATGAGCCTGGGCGACGAATTGCGTTATCTGCGGGCGTTCCACGGCGGCGGCAATCTGATGGAAATCGAGGATGAAATCGGCCTCAAGCCTGGCACACTACGCTACATGGAACAGCGCTACCGCCGCGTGGGCGAGGACGACGAGGTGTTGGCAAAGATCGCCACCTACTACAACGTCCCACTCGAAAAGTTACAGTGGCATCGGAAATGGTATCGCAAGGCACTCAGCGCCTACCTGCAGCAGGCAGTGGAATCGGGGACAACGGCTCACTTCGAACTGCGCACCGACGAGACGCTGACCGGACGGGTGCGCTGGTGGGACCTGGGGGCCTTCGGGCTGGAACCAGGGGGGGGCGAGCCGTTCACCGTCGTGCAGCGCCACGCTGTGCTGAATTGGGAAGGCGCAACCGAAGGAGATAACTCATGATCGGACGTACACAGACCGAGGTGCTACTTAAGCGGGCACTCTCGCTTTCCTCAGCCGACGAGAGCGAGGCAGTATTGCTGGGGTTGGAAGCGCAATTGACCCGCTTTGCCAACAACACCATCCACCAGCACGTGGCGGAAGCCAACCGCTACGTCGTGGTGCGCGCCGCGCTGGGACGGTGCGTGGGCGTGGGAGCGACCAACGACCTGACCGACGCGGGGCTGGAGCGAGTGGTCGAATCTGCCATCGCCGCCGCCAAGCTCCTGCCACAGGATCCCGGCTTCCCCGGCTTGGCGAATCCCGCCAGCGTGCCGGAGGTCGTTGCCTTCGACGAGGCTACCGCAGGGTGCACCCCTGCCAAGCGGGCGCAGGACGTGCTCGTGGTCTGCCGGCGGGCGGAGGAGGCGGGCTGTGTTGCCTCCGGAGCCTTCCGCACCGGCGTCCACGAGTGGGCCGTCGCCAACAGTCGTGGCCTCTTTGCCTATCACCCGGCCACGGAGGCTGACCTGACGACAGTGGTGATGACGGAGGACAGTTCGGGCTTCGCCGCCGAAGCGTCGTGGAAGGTGGCGGAGGTGGACGTCGTCGCTTCGGGCGACGAAGCCATCAACAAGGCATTGCGCAGCCGCAGCCCGCAGCTACTGGAGCCGGGCGATTACCCGGTCGTACTGGAGCCCTATGCCACCCACGACTTGCTCGCAACACTGAGCTTTGCTGCCGGCGCAAACGCCGTGCAGGAGGGGAGAAGCTGGATGAGCGAGCGGCAAGGGAAGCGTTTGATGTCGCCCCTCATCTCCATCTGGGACGACGGTCTCGATTTGGACGGCTGGCCCCTGCCCTTTGACTTCGAGGGTGTGCCCCGCCAGCGAGTGGACATCGTGCGCGATGGTGTGGTGGGCGATGCGGTCTACGACCGGGCGCGGGCGGCCAAGGAGGAGAAGGCTTCCACGGGCCACGCGCTGCCGGCTGCCAATCCGTTCAACCCCTGGCTCAATAATGCGCGGTATGGCCCGATCCCGCTGCACGCTTCTATGTCCACCGGAGATAGCACGCTGGAGAAGATGATCGCCGGAACGAAACGGGGCCTCTACGTCACCCGTTTCTGGTACACGCGCACCGTCCATCCTCGCGAGGCGGTGGTGACCGGGATGACGCGCGACGGCACATTCCTCATCGAGAACGGCGAACTGACGACGCCGGTGCGCAACCTGCGCTTCACCCAGAGTTACGTCGAGGCGCTGGCGGGGACGGAGGTGGTGGGGTGGGAAGCCCAGCGCACGTGGTCTGGCCTGGGTATCCGCAGCGCGCCGGCCCTCAAACTGGCCGCGTTCAACTTCACCGGCACGACGGGGTTTTAGGTCAGGAGTATGGTGATTACGACTAAGCGATACTGGCGGTTCAAGTCGCTGGTGGGGCGGGTGGTGAGATGACACAGGTCCGATG
>CAZMOT010000001.1:14790-60128 GCA_964568065.1 uncultured Anaerolineales bacterium | reverse complement strand
CCCTAATAGGGTGGGGATGGGTGGCCTCCCCTGGCTCCTCCTGGCCGGCCTCCTCTGCGGCCTGACCACCTACACCTACCTGGCCGCCCGAGCCTTCCCCATCCCACTGGCAGCGGCGCTGCTGACCCTCCTCGCCGCCGACCGGAACCGTCGCCGCGTCCGCCTGGGCCAACTGGCCCTCTTCGTCGCCGCCGCCGCTCTGACCCTGGCTCCGCTGGCCCACTACTGGCTGACCCACCCCGGCAGTTTCCTGAACCGCGCGCAGCAGGTCGCCGCCGCCAGTTGGGCCGAAGCCTGGGCCGGATTCCGCGCATGCCTGGGGATGTTCTTCCTCCGAGGCGATCCCTACATCCGCTTCAACTCCCCCCACCGTCCCCTCTTCGATCCGGTCACCGCGGCATTGTTCCTCCTGGGACTCGCCGTTGCTGTCTGGCAGTTCGTGCGTCTGCTGCGTGGCGCAAATCACCCCTCTGCCCCCCTGCATCTTGCTTCCTGCGTCTTTCTCCTCACCTCCCTCCCGACTATGCTCCTCCCCAGCGCCCTCGCCGTCGGCGAAGTCACCCCCAGCAACCTGCGCACCGCCGGCCTTCTGCCTTTCATCTACCTCTTCCCTGCCCTGGCCCTATCCAATCTCAAATCTCTAGTCTCCAATCTCCAATCTCCGCTCTCGCGTCATTGGTCATCATTCATTCTCTCACTCACACTCCTTGCCATTTTGACCCCGACCACCGCCACCGTCTACTTTCGCGACTGGGCCTCCTCCGCTGCCCTCTACTACGCCGCCGACGGCGACCTGGCCGACGTCGCCGCCTACCTCAACCAGACTGATCTGACCGCCACCACGCCCTACGTCGCCAGCGTCCACTACCGCCATCCCACGCTGGCCTTCCTGACCGAGAACTATGGCGCGATCCACTGGCTCACCGGTGGGCGGACTGTCGTATTCCCGGCGGAGGGGGAGGCGCTCTTGATCTTCCCCCGCTCCGCGTCGGAGGACCTGGCCTGGGTGCAGTCGGTGCTGCCAGATGGCGCTCTCTTCTCCACGCTCCCTGACCCTGACGGCGCGCCAGCCTTTCACGTTTACCGCGTCGGCCCCGCTTCCGACGGCTCGACTGAGAAAGTCCTGGCTCCCACACACCCACTGACCGCCGACCTGGCTCACGTCGCGCTGCTGCTCGGCTACGACGTCATCGGCGAGCCCCGCTCCGGCGAAAGCGCCGAGGTCGCCATCTGGTGGCGCGTGTTGAGCAGACCCGACGGAGGAAACTACGGCCCTATCGTCCGTCTCGCCGACCCCTGGGGCTTTGTCTGGGGGAGCACCCAGGATTTCCATTATCCCTCCGAGCAGTGGACGGCCGGCGAACTGGTCGTGGATCACATCTCGATTTTGGTCAGCCCAGGCGCGCCCCCCGGCGACTACCTCATCCGTTTCAGCCTCTATTCCACCCACGCCGACTCCCTGCTGCCCGTGCTCGACGATACCGACCGCTACGCCGGCACCTACGTCGAACTGCCCTTGCGCCTGGCCCGCGCCACCGCGCCGCCGGACCCCGACAAATTGGGTATCCGCACTCGCCTGGACACCCCCACCGGTGGCCTGACCCTGTTGGGGGCTAACCTGGATACACCCAGCGCCCGGCCTGGCGAGCGGCTCTACCTGACCCTCTTCTGGCGAGCCGACGCGGCTCCTCTGCCTGATTACGACGTTACCCTCAGCCTGGGCGATGCGACGCTCTACGCGGGCGCTCCAGTTCACGGTACCTACCCCACCTCCGGCTGGACCGCTGGCGAGATCGTCGCAGACCGCTACGACCCGCGCCTGCCGCGTGACACACTGCCGGGCGACCACCCCCTGTGGCTCCGGCTGGGCGACCAGGTACTCGACCTGGGCACCGTCACCGTGCCGGCGACCGACCGTGCCTTCGACGCCCCATCCATCTCTCGTCCACTCACCGCCACCCTGGGCGGTCAAGTCGAACTGCTCGGCTACGACCTCTCGGCCGAGGTCATCGCGCGTGGAGATACGCTCACCCTCACCCTGTACTGGCGGGCGCTGATCGAGATGGACGAGAGCTACACTGTCTTTACCCACCTCCTGGCCCCCGGCGGCTCAATGACCGGACAGCAGGATAACCTCCCGGTCGGCGGCAGTTACCCCACCAACCTATGGTTGGCCGGCGAGGTCGTCACCGACGTATACGGAATCCCTGTCCGTGCCGACGCCGCGCCGGGCGCGCACCGGCTGGAGGTGGGGATGTACGTTGCCGAGACCGGCGCCCGCCTCGCCATCGGCGGCGGTCCCGACGATTTCATCGTCCTGCAAACCATTACCATCACGGAGTAACACCTGTGCTCAATTGGCTCTTGGCTCTCCTCCCCATCCTGGCCGTCCTCGTGCTGATGCTCCGCTTCCGTTGGGGTGGCGCAAAGGCCGGGGTGGTCGGGTGGTTGGTGGCGCTGCTGGTGGCCGCGCTCCGCTTCGGCGCGGGGTGGCAGGTGCTGGCCTACGCCCAACTGAAGGGCGTCTTGCTGACCCTCTTCGTGCTCTACATCACCTGGGCTGCCCTGCTCCTCTACCGCGTCGCCGACGAGGCCGGTGCGCTCTCCGCCATCGGTGCGGGGCTTCCCCGCCTCACGCCCGACCGGGGGCTGCAGGCGCTGCTTCTGGCCTGGGTCTTTGGTGCCTTCCTGCAAGGAGTGAGCGGCTTCGGCGTGCCGGTGGCGGTCGTCGCGCCGCTGCTGGTGGAGCTGGGTTTCCCGGCTGTAGCTGCCGTCGTCATCGTCTCAGTGGGGCACTCGTGGGCTGTCACCTTCGGCTCGCTCGGCTCCTCCTTCTACGCCCTCATCGGAGCGACGGGGCGCGGCGGGGAGGAGTTGGCACCCTGGTCGGCGGTGATGCTGGGGCTGGCCTGCCTGGGCTGCGGGGCAGGAACGCTGTGGGCGGCCGGAGGAAAACGCACACTGCGGGCGAACCTGGCCCCCCTGTTCCTCATCGGGCTGACGATGGCCGTGACCCAGTTCCTCGTCGTTACCAACGGGTTGTGGTCCATCGGCGGGATGCTGGCCGGGCTGGCCGGGCTGGCGGCTGGGGTGGTGTGGGCGCGATGGCGAGCACACAGAGAACACGGATCGGCAGAATTCACGGATCAGGATTCTGAATCACGCTCGCGGTCAAGCCTTTCCTCCAAAAGTATGCCTCTTGGCTGGGCGCTGCTCCCCTACGCCCTCCTGGTCATCATCGTGCTGGCAGCTCAGTTGATCTCACCCGTGCGCGATTTCCTGGGTCAGGTAGTCATCCGCGTGCCATTCCCTGAACTGACCACCTCCCGTGGCTGGGTGACGCCGGCCGGGGAAGGCCGCAGCATCAACCTCTTCGGCCACGCCGGGGCGCTGCTGGCCTACGCCTCCCTTGTCACCTACGGGCTGTATCGCTGGCGAGGCTGCTACGCGCCCGGGGTGGTGCACCGCATCGTACAAACCGTCGTCCGGCGGGCGATGCGCTCCAGCCTGGGCATAGCGGCCATGGTGGGCATGGCGGTGACAATGGAGCACTCCGGGATGACGCACCTGCTAGCTGAGGGGGTATCGCGAGTGGCCGGGTCGACTTTCCCGCTGGTGTCCCCTTTCATCGGCGCGCTGGGTGCCTTTATGACCGGCTCCAACACCAACTCCAACGTCGTCTTCGGCGGCCTGCAGCAGCACGCGGCGGCGCTGGTTGGTGTGAGCCCGCTCATCATCCTGGCTGCGCAGACGGCGGGCGGGGCGGTAGGCTCGCTGTTCGCGCCGGCCAAGATCATCCTGGGGTGTAGCACGGTGGGGTTAGGAGGCAAGGAAGGGCCTGTGCTTCGGGCCGCGATGCGCTACGGCCTGGCCATCGTGGCCGGCTTGGCCCTGGCGACCGGTGTGGCAGTCTACCTGTACGGGCGTTGACGTGAAGCTTCGACCTCCAGGATGCGCTGATCCTTGTTATTCTGCGCCTGGCACACTTGTGACCGCCTGTGGGTACCTGTCTCTAACCCAGAGGTGGGCGGCGCGGAGGCTTGTGTGAGGGTTTACATTATCGCTCGTTCGATCAGCCGACCGGTGCGGGAGCGGCTGCAGCGGGGGCCGTTCTCTGCCCGTGTCCTGGCCGCCTTCGAGCATGCCTGTGACCTGGTGACCACCGACGGGGACGTGGTAGCCCTGGTGACCCCCCGGGCCGGCGACGGGCCGCTGAACATCGTGGTGAACGGGATGAGCAAGGGCTTTGCAACGGTCGAACCGGGAATGCCGGCCCGGCTGGGAGGGGGGCGGCTGCAAGTCGGCGGGTTGGAGGTCGCTCTGGATAGGGCTGTGGTCTGGGAGCCCTGTCCCGATTGGAAGAGCCTGCGGGCTTACCGGGACGCCTTCATAGATCGCCTTCCCCTCCTGGAAGCCCTCGCCCTGCAACACGCCCCTGAGCGCAGTCTTCTGGCTCTCACGTCCAGCCGGGCCAACGGCTCCAGCCATCCGGCAGAGGTCGGCGTATCCGATGGTCTGTTCGCTGCGGCCCAGGAGGCCGCAGAGTCCCTGCAGGCAGGCTGGGAGGGGGACCCAGCCCGGTTGCAGGCAGGGGCAGTCCAACTGGCGGGCCTGGGAGGTGGTTTAACCCCGGCCGGTGATGACTTTCTCACTGGCGTGATGCTCTGGGGATGGCTGACTCACTCCGCCCCCCGTCCTCTCTGCCGCCTTCTGGTCGAGGCAGCCGCACCTCGCACCACGACCCTCTCAGCGGCTTTCCTGCGAGCGGCTGCCCGAGGTGAATGTAGCGCGGCGTGGCACACGCTGCTGATGGCACTTTCTTGTGGGAGCGATAAAGAGATTGCGGGGACTGTGCAAGATGTGCTGACCCACGGCGCTACCTCGGGCGCAGACGCGCTAGCGGGGTTCCTCTGGGCGGGGCTGCACCCTGCGGCCTGATTCGTCCTCGCTCAATACGGCGTCAGCGCCAGAGGTCTGAACAACTTTCTTTCGAGTTGGGCCTCTACGAGTCTGTTTGCCCTTCTCTCAGTGCCCGCGTCACCGCCAATTCTTTCACTCTACCAAGTCAGGAAACGCTAATCCCCTCCCTTTCGTTCCTCCAGTGCCAGGAAGATCTTTTCCGCCGAAAGCGGCAGGTCGTTGAAGCGGATGCCGAGCGCGTCGTGGATGGCATTGGCGATGGCAGGCGCGGTCTGCACCATCACGTGCTCTCCCACGCCCCGCGCGCCCCAGGGGCCGTCCTCCAGCGGCGTCTCGACGATGTCCCCGTGAATCTCCCTTGGCGCATCGGCAGCGGTCGCGATGCGATAGTCCACCAGGCTGGGATTAAGAGGTTGCCCCTGCTCGTCGAATCGGAGCACCTCAAAGGCTGAGCTCATCCCGTGAACCGCGCCGCCCTCAATCTGTGTCATAACCAGGTCGGGATTGATCGCCTTGCCCACATCGTAGGCGCTGGCGATCTTGAGCACCTCGACCTGGCCGGTCTCGGTATCCACCTCCAGGTCCACCGCCTGCGCTCCGACGGTGTAGTGCACCACCGCGCGAGCGCCCTGGCCGGTCTCAAAGTCCAGGTTGGTGACGTAGGTCGGCATAAACCGGCCTTGCCCGACGATGGGACCGCCCTTCCACCCCTCAAAGTTCTCGTTGGGCAGACCGTAGATCACCATGTTTTGGAGCGGCTGCTCCCGCTCGGATTTGTAGGAGACGACCTTGCCATCCTTGATGTCCACGTCCTCAACGTCCTCGTCCCAGTGCTCCGCCACGATTTCCAGAATCTGCCGCCTGGCGTCTTCGGCGGCGGCCTTGACCGCGTTGCCCGTGGACCAGGTGATGCGGCTGGCGACCGTCTGCCACTCGTAGGGGCTGTACCTGGTGTCTACCGGGACCGAGACGCGCACCCACTCGTAGGGCACGCCCAGCGCCTGGGCCGCCATCTGCGCGATGACGGTGAAGGCTCCCTGTCCCAGGTCCTGTGCGCCGATCTCGACGTTGACCGTCGCGTCCTCGTTAAAACGCACGATGGCCGAGCTGCCCGGGTTGGGCGGCATAGCCGGGGCCTTCCACATGATGGCGATGCCTTTGCCACGCTTCTTGTGCGGCGCGGAAGAAGGGCGCGGACGAGCCGCGCCCCTACGATCCTCGTCCCAATCAATCGCCTCGGTGACTTTGTCAATGCAAGCCACCAGATCAATGGCCGGCATCTCCATCCCGGTCAGGATGGTATCCCCCGTCCTGACGCAATTGCGACGCCGGAACTCGGCCGGGCCCATCCCGATCTTTTCGGCGAGTTGGTCCATGATCTGCTCGATGCCCCAGTGGATCTCTGGCATACCAAAGCCGCGCATTGCGCTGCCGATGGGCCGGTTGGTGTAGACGCAGTAGGAATCCCCCTTGACGTTTGGGATGTCGTAGGGGCCGGTGCAAGAGTAACCGGCCGCCCGGGCGATGTTGACGCCATAGTCGTTGTAGGCCCCGCCGCCAAAGTAGTACTCGGTCTCCATCGCCAGCAGGTTGCCCTCGGCGTCGCAACCAATCTTGGTGTTTGCCACCAGGCTCTGGCGCGTGGTCGTGCCGATGAATTCTTCCTCGCGCGTCATGCGCAATTTAACCGGGTGACCTTTGACCGCCCGCGCCAGCACGACCGCATACACTTCCATCGAGACTCCCGCCTTGCCGCCAAATCCACCGCCGACGTAGGGGGAGACGATGCGCAGGCTGCCGTGGGGGATGCCCAAACTCTGGGCGATCAGATCGCGCTGGGCGAAGGGGGACTGCGAACAGGTCCACAGTGTCACCTCCCCGGCCATAGCCGCTCCGCTTCCCTTCATAGTGGAAGGTTCCCACAGGGCCACCGCCACGTGAGGCTCAATCGGCACGTGCTGAATCTGGGGCAGGCGGAAAGTCCCCTCCACCACAGCGGCGCATTGGGGCCACGCGGATTCGGGATCCCCTTTGCGCAGCTTGAAATGCTCCGAGATGTTGGTGCCCGGTTCGGGGAAGATAAAGTTGGCGACTTTATACTTGCCCAGGTCAGGATGAAGCAGGGGGGCATCGGGCTGGGCGGCCTCCACCGGGTCAAAGACCGCCGGTAGCTCCTCGTACTCGACTTCTACGAGCCGGGCGGCCTGGTCTGCGATCTCCTCGCTGGTCGCGACGACCCCGGCCACAGGCTCGCCGACGACCCGCACGCGGTCAATCGCAAAGACGGGGCGGTCAATGAGGTACAACCCGATGCGCGCGTTGACTTCTTGTCCGGTGACGACCGCCTTCACGCCGGGCAGTTCCAGCGCCTTGCTCGCGACGATGTGCTTAATCAGGGCGTGGGCGTGGGGGCTGCGGACCAACCGGCCATAGTACAGGCCGGGGCCGAATTGCATATCGTCGGCAAAGGTGGCAGCTCCAGTCACCTTATCGTACACGTCCACGCGGGGGACGCTCTTGCCAACGGGATCAGAGGTGAACGTCGCTTCGCTTATGGTCATTTCCCACCCCCTTCCTTCGACAAGCTCAGGATACCATTCTCCGCCGCCACTGTCCGGGTGGACGCCGTCTGGACCGCCTGCACGATGCGCAGGTATCCCGTACAACGGCACAGGTTGCCAACCAGGGCCTCCCGTATTTCGTCCTCGGTGGGATGAGGATTGCGATCCAGCAGGGCCTGGGCCGAGACCAGCACACCCGGCGTGCAGAAGCCGCATTGGACGGCGTTGTGTTCCACAAATGCTTCCTGCAACGCGCTCAACTGGTCCTCGCCAGCCAGTCCTTCTACCGTGGTCACCTCGCGTCCGTCGGCCTCGACGGCCAGCATCATGCACGAGTTCACCGGTTCCCCGTCGACCAGCACGGTACATGCTCCGCACTCGCCGGCCGCGCAGCCGTTCTTTGTGCCGGTGAGCGCCAGTTTCTCCCGCAGCATCCGCAGCAGCGTCATGTTCGACGGCACATCCAGATACTCTTTTCCACCATTCACTGTTACAAAAATCGTATGATTGGCCATTTCAATCCTCGCGTTTTACGTGTTGCGTAGCTGCGCCCACACGTCCCGCAGCCCCCGGAGCGCCAGGTTCCGCACCATTGCTTTCCGATAGGCAGCGCTGGAGCGCACGTCGTCAATAGGAGTTGCGGCTTCCATTGCCTTCTCGGCCGCGAGGGTGAAGGTCTCCTCTCCTGGCGGGTTCTTTGCCAGCACATCCTCCGCCTCCACGGCCCGCAGCGGCACCGGCGCGACCGACGCCAGCCCGATGCGGAAACGGTAGCCGGAGGGGGTTGCCTCATCGGGGAAACCGAAAACCGCCACTCCGGCGATGGCGAGGTCACCGGCTTTGTTGCGGCCCAGCTTGAGATACTTGCCGACACTGTCGGCCGGCAGAATTGGGAAGTGAATAGCCGTCATCAACTCACCCGCCTGCATCGCCGTCTCGCCTGGGCCGAGGAAGAACTCGCCCGCCGGAACCTCTCGTTCTTCATTGGGGCCGTAGAGCGTGAGCCGCCCCTCCAGTACCAGTGCGGCCGGCCCGGTATCGGCGGCAGGGGAACCGTTGCACAGGTTGCCGCCCAGGGTAGCGCGGTTGCGCAGTTGGTACGAAGCGACGGAATTGGCCGCCTCTGCCAGCAGGGGGTAGTAGGCCTGCATGTCCGGGTGACGGGCGATTTCGTTCATCGTGGCCGCCGCCCCGACTGTTAGCCCAGTCTGTTCGTCATACGCAATGTCCTGCATACCGGGCAGGTGTTTGACGTCCACCACGACTTGAGGCCGGATGGCGCCATCGCGCATGCGCACGAAAAGGTCAGTGCCACCCATCAGCAGGCGTGCCGCCTCTCCGTGCTCCTTGAGAAGGCGAAGCACCTCGTCGAGGGCACTCGCCCTCACGTAGTCGAAACTGGGAAGACCAGGTCTTGCCAACACGTTTACTCATCTCCTTCTTTGATGTCTAGAGGAAAAGACTGCACATACGCTCACCATTTCCCTGGGCGGGCCGCAGCGGAGGATGGCCTCCCGAGTGACTTGAGTGACCCACTCGGTGGTGACCGCTGTGCCAGCCACGGCTGCCAGGGCATAGCGGGACCAGAACTTTGCCTTCACTCTTTCAAGTAGGGCTGTCCGAGTGCTTCGGGTTTTGCTGCCCCCCATCTGGTCCTAAACCACTTTGTTGAGATGATCAGCAAAACCCCTATGGTTATGACAAAGGGAATCGTCCTCCAGATGTACCTGGACAGAACGCCGGGGAGTACTAGTTGTGGGTTGAGTGAGAGTTGCCACAGGGTTCCAAAAAGTAAGGCACCACCGAGCAGGATCCAAGGATTCCACATGGAGAAAAATACGAGGGCCAGAGCGATGAAACCCCAGCCCATGAGAAAGTTATAGTTCCAGACCGGGTTGTAAAACAGAGAGTAAATCGCACCCGAAAGCCCCATGAGCATCCCACCGATTGTCACACAGAGATAGCGAGTTTTCGCGACGCTTATCCCTGAAACTTCCGTGACCGATGGATTCTCCCCCACCGATCTTATCCTCAGCCCCAAGCTCGTCTTGGAGAGCACGAACCACGAAACGACTACCAGCGCGATTCCGACATAAAAGAATGGAGAAAGACCCAGGATAGTGGGTATCCTCTCCATCCCCAAAGGCCCTGTGTATGGGTTGCCTATGTAGGTGGTGAGGCCAAAGCCGAGGATCCATATGCCCATCCCGACCACAACCTGGTCGGCTCCCAGCGCTACGGAAAAGAATCCGTGGAGAAGGCCGAGCAGGCCTCCGATGGCAATCCCCACCAAGAAGCCGAGCAAGTAGCTCCCGGTGGATTGGGCGGTGATGAAACCCAAGGTGGCACCGAAAAGCATCACACCCTCGATCCCAACGTTCAGAACTCCTGAGCGCTGGTTGATGAGTTCGCCGAGAGCGGCAAAGGTGAAAATCATTGAAGCGTCTAGACTTCTAGCGAGGAACTCCCACATCTAAGCTCTCCTTCCTGGTTTTCACCCATACGATCCCTTCGACGGCCTCAGGACAAGCTTGTAACGGTAAAAGAATTGAAAAGCGACGAGAGTAATCATTAAAACTCCGAGCAGGGCATAATCCACGCCAAAGCCCATATTGAGTTTTCCCTGGACGAATCTACCACCAATGGACAATCCTCCGAAGAGCAGCGCCACCGGAATCGCCGCTAAAGGGTTTCCCTGGGAAATCAGTCCACATATTATCCCATAGAAAGCCAGATCGCCGAAATACCCATAGTTCCTCGCAATTTTATAGACGCCGGGAACCGCGGCAAAATAGTGATATCCAGCCAAACCGGCTACAGCACCTCCTATGATAAAAACCAAGAGCGGTATCTTGAATGTACTTATCCCGGCGTATCTGGCCGCAGCCGGGTTATGACCGTGAGCCTTGATTTGATATCCGATTTTGGTTTTGGCGAATAAGAAAAACAGCAACACGGCTACCCCAAGGGCGAGGAAGATCGTGAAGGGGACGTCCATGATCAGAGGCGCGTATACAGAAGGAGGTAGCTCAAAGCTTTCACCTCTCCCGCCGGGATTCATAAAGGGACCTCCCTCTTTGATCATGTGGGCAACCAGCCAGAAAGTAATAAAGTTCAATATCATGGTCACCACGATCTCGTTAACGTCTAACTTGCCCTTCAAAAAACCAGCAATCGCTCCCAGCACTGCACCGCCCAAGGCTGCTGCGATCAACATAAGTGGGATGAGAATTGCAGGGGAAAGATCCGGGGGAGGAAGCGCCTTTCCGCCAAAGGCAGATAGGACTGCGAAAGCGCCCAACGCCCCGGCGTAAAGCTGCCCCGTCATCCCGATGTTCCAGAGCCCAGCTCTAAAAGGGATGATGAACGCGGATGTACACAGCAACAGGAAAATGAACCTGTTGATCGTCAGCGGCAGGCCATAAGGGCTTGCGAAAGCGTAGGAAAAGATCTCCTGATAAGCAAACAGCGGGTTGATATCGACCAGGATGAAGATGAAGCTAAAAAGCGCGAGAGCGAAGATTATCGCGAGGATCGATATGATCGCTGCCTTCAAACCGGTTAACGTCAATCTCTTGTCGAGCTTCAATTCGTAGCTACCGATCCTCATGTCTCCTACCCCTCCAGACGCAAACCAGCCATCATAGCACCCACGCTCTCTCTCTTGGCCTCCTCCCCCGGGATGATGCCCATGAACTTTCCTTCGTAAATCGGTGCCACCCAATCGCTCAACGATAAAATCTCATCGAGGTCCTCGGAGATGAGGAGAATACCGGCTTTTTCCTTCTTCGCCTCCATGAGCTTGTTCCGAACGAACTCTGTCGCCCCTACATCAAGTCCCTGGGTTGGTAGATTAGCGATCAGAAGCCGCGGCCGGCGTGAGAGCACGCGTGCCAAAATGAGTTTTTGGAGGTTTCCTCCGGATAGGTTTTTGGCCTTCGTGTCTGGGCTCGGAGCCGCCACACCGTACTCGGAGACGATTTCTTCTGTAAGCTTCCGCATCTTTTTATAATCCAGGATCCCTCGCCGGGAGAAACTATCATCGAAGTAAGAGTTCATGGTGATATTTTCCACCAGGGAGAAATCACCGATCGAACCCACTTCTATGCGTTCGGAGGGAATGTATCCTATCCCCATCTGCCATCTTTCCAGGATAGAGGAGTGAGTGATGTCTTTCCCCTCAAAAATCACCTTACCCCCCTCCGCCTTTCGAAGACCAGCAAGAACCTCGGCTAACTCGTGTTGCCCGTTACCGGAGATTCCGGCTATGCCAAAGATTTCGCCTTCACGGATAGAAAACAAAGCACCGTTCAAAGCCAGAAAACCTTTGTCGCTGAGGGCGGAGAGGTTTTCTACCTGGAGTACGGATTTCCCCTTCTCTACCTTTGTCCTCTCCACCCTAAAGATGACTTCTCTCCCCACCATCTTCCTGGCCAGGCTCTTCTCCGTTACGCGTTCCGTCTCCAAGCGGGCTGTGACTTTTCCACGCCTCAGAACCGTCACCCTTTCGCTTATCGCCAGCACTATGGGGAGTTTATGTGTGATGAACGGGACTATGGCGAGTTCGTCTCTAGCCATGGCTTTGATGGACGCCAAGAGTTTCTTCGTTTCGGGGGGCGTCAAGGCGGAAGTCGGCTCGTCCAGAATGAGGACCTTGGCCCCGCGATAGAGAGCCTTCAGGATCTCCACCACCTGCTTTTCTCCTTCTGAAAGTTGCCAGACTTTTGCCCTGAGGTCTATCTTGAATCCGTATCTCTCACAAAGCTCCTTTACCTCCTCCTCCGCTCTCTTCAGGTTCAGAATTCTTCCAGCCCTCGGGTGCCCAAGGATGATATTTTCGATCACCGTGTGAGCGGACACCAGTTTGCGGTGTTGATGAACCATCCCTATTTCCAGATCGATGGCGTCCAGAGGTGATCTGAATTTGACCCTCTTACCGCCGATGTAGATCTCGCCTTCGTCGGGTTGCAATAGCCCAAACAGGATATTCATCAAGGTGGTTTTCCCAGCGCCGTTCTCCCCGAGGACGGCGTGAATCTCGCCCGCTTTTATCTCGAAATCTATGTGGTCATTCGCGACGACCCCCGGAAATCTCTTCGTGATTCCCCTCGCCTCTAAGACCGTCTCTCCGTGTTTTATCCCTTCCAGGAGCCCTTTTTGCATTTGTCTCTCTTCCTGGGATTTCCTCAATAAAAGATGTTCTATCTTCAGAGCCAGGGTCCGCATTTCAGCCACCAAAATACAGCATAATAGGAATGAGGCTCCCTCCTTTGGGAGTTTTCCTCTCAATAATAGGAGCCTCATTCCTCTTGGTTACTAGAGGTTGTTATACATCAACACGTTCGATGGAGACTACCAAACTCTGTTTCACTCAAGTATCACCGTGCCTTCCAGGTCAAAGTTGAACTCGGCAAGCAGCCACGCGGCCGTCGGCTCTTCACCAGCCGGCTTGACCTCAGTCCCCGCGGCTGGTATCGGCAACCCCTCCAGATCCAAGCCAGTTCCGTTGCTCACGAACGCGTGCTCGGTGAATGGATCCCATTCCCCTTTCATCATCTGATCCCTTCTCTGCTCAACGAGTTGTACGATCTCATCCGGAATCAATGGGAGTGCAGATGGACTGATGGCGTCAACGCCCACTTTGTTGTCGTTCATTATGTCAACGGTTGGAACCTCTGTGCCATCAGCAAGAACCATTGAGTCGTCCATGCCCAGGTACAGTACCGTTTCTGGATTTTCTTCGCCAGCCAACCACTCACTGAGCATATGCTCAAAGAGGACTTCCCAACGCGTGTCGAACGACACGGCCACGGTATCCGTGTCCGACCAGCCGTAATACCCCACTATGTCCATGTCCTTCCCTACGAACCAAATGCCCTCTTCTTGGGCGACGTCCAGGGGGGACCCGGAATCGGTCTGATGGGTTAAGACATCAACGTTGTACTGAGTCACCAAGGTACTTGCGATATCTCGCTCTTCCGTAGGCAGGTACCAGTCACCGACGTACTTTACGTACACCGTGATGTCTTTGCCGAGCAACTCCGCCGCATCCTGCACCCCAAGGTAAAAGCCGGCCTGCCGCCTGATGACCTGAACACATGGGAATGCCGAGACGATCCCGATATTACCTGTCTCGGTTAAAGCCCCAGCGATGAGCCCTTCCAGGTACAGCGCCTGATACTGCTTGGGGAAGTATCTGATAAAGTTCCTCTTCGTAGTCAGATCGCTGGCAATGACGGATCCAAAATAAACATCCGGGTACTTGTCAGCGATATCCTTCAAGGGCATCCCCATGAACTCTGCGTTTCCTATAACGATGCTGGCCCCATCAGCGATCAACTCTTCGGCGTAGGGATTTGTGAGATCAGGTCCTACTTCCTCTCTGTATACGTATTCTACATTCGGATATTTTTCAGCGATTCGCTTTCCCGCGCGATCCTGGGCTCCAGACCAGGTGGTCCCTTCTATTATACTGAAATGCTCGATCGCCAGAGTAGCGCCCTCCTTCACTTCTTTCTCCACCTCGGGGGTAGACGCGGCGCAGGCTGCGATGAGGGAACTCAGAACGAGGCTAGTCATCAGCAGTCTAAAGATTCTTTTGCCATTCATTTGTACTTTCTCCTCCTAAGATGCTAGGGCTGTTGTACGATGCAGCAGCTTTTTCGGATACGTCTCTTCAACTCAGCTTCGTTGCATACACACCCTCCTTTCTGTCTGAGGTCTCGGGCGAGACCCCTCAGCCCTTGGGCCTGAGGACCAAGGACTGGCCCAAGTCATCAAGTGTATCCACCGCATGCAGCCCGAAATTCAATTATGTTTGTATCATGAATTCGCCCGATTGTCAAGTTTCTTTTTCTCTCTCCTGCCTCTTCCCACAGGAACTCAGTTGAGACGACGGTCAATGAGTCGCCCTTGCGGCCCTTCAGTAGCCAACCGCCCCTCTTCAACCACCACCTCACCGCGCAGGATCGTGGTTACGGGCAATCCATAGACCTCCAACCCTTCGTACGGGATACAATCGGTGTTCATATGCAGCCGTGCCGCCTGCAACTTGCTTCTCTGGTTCGGATCGAGGATGATGAGGTCGGCATCGCTGCCTACGGCGATGATTCCCTTCCGTGGATAGAGTCCGAATGACCGCGCTGGCTCTGTCGCCCAGACCTCCACGAACCGGCTCAAGGATAGTCTCCCTTTGACGACCCCCTCGGTGTAAACCAAGGGAAGTCTAGTTTCGATGCCCGCCATGCCTCCGGGCACCAGGGTGAAATTGTCCAGGTGGGCTTCCTTCTGTTTCTTCGTATAAGGGCAATGATCGGTGGCCACGATAGAGAGGCTATCATTGGCCAGGGCCTGCCACAGGCTCGCCTGATCCTGGGCGCTCTTGATCGGAGGGGCGCAAACGAGATAGGCCGCCTGCACCGGGTCGCCGGTATAGTCCTCGTCACTGAAGGCCAGATAGTGGGGGCAAGTCTCCGCGCTGACGGGGAGGCTTTCTCTGCGTGCCTTGCCGATCAGCTTCGCTCCTTGACCAGTGCTCACGTGATGGATGTGCAGGCGAACACCCATCAACCGGGCGTAGGACAGCACGCGGTGAATCGCCTCGGTCTCGCACGGCGAGGGGCGGGCGCGCGGGTAGTTGGCCAGGGCCGTTTCCCCGTTCTCCACCAATTCCTGCGTCAGACAGTCGGCCAACAGGCCGTTCTCGGCGTGGACTCCCAGCATGCCCCCCGCCTGGGCAATGGCCTTCATCACCCTCAACAGGTCGGAGTCGGGCAAGCGGAAGCCCTCGTAGGCCATGAACGCCTTGAAGCTGGGGAAACCGTCTCCCACCAGATGCGGAATCTCAGCAATCTTATCATCCACCTCGCCACGGACGTTCAGGTGAAAGCTGTAATCAACCCAAGCCTCCTGCCGAGCCTCGGCCAGTTTCCTCTCCAGGGCCTCGATCAGGCCCTCTTCCTCCTCAGGGATGACAAAGTCAAGGACAGTGGTCACTCCGCCAAAGGCAGCGGCCTTCGTCCCTGAGGCAAAGTTATCCGTGGAAATGTGAGTGCCGGTCGGCCACGGAAAGTGCACGTGGACGTCAATGCCACCCGGCAAGACCAGCTTGCCACGAGCGTCAATCACTCGCTCGGCCGTGCTATTCAATCCCCGGCCGATGGCGACGATTCGGCCCTCGTCTATCAGCAGGTTTGCACTGAAGCTGCCGCCCGGGCCGACACACTTCCCATCCTTGATCAGCAGTTGACTCATCATGACGACGTTGCCTCCATTATCGGTCTACCATCGAAATGGCATCAACCGGACAGACGCCGACGCACAGCCCACAGCCATCACACCGATCGCGGCTGACGACTGCCAGATCACCGTCCATTTCTATGGCTTGAAACGCGCCAGCATCGCAGGCCTCGACACAGAGTTCACACCCCGTGCACTTCTCCTCATCTACTTCGGGCAGCAGCCTGAGCGACACATCCAGATCAGCAAAAGTGACGATCTGAGGCAGGGCTTGGCCCTTGATGTCATCTAGTGACGAATATCCGTGGTCGTCCAGATACCCGGAAAGCCCTCGCGTCAGCTTATCGAGAATCCCAAGACCGCGCCACATCACCACAGAGCAAATCTGCACCAGTGATGCACCGACGGTTATGTACTCGGCCGCATCTCGCCACGTTTCTATGCCACCGCAGCCGATAATTGGAATGTCTACCGCCTTCGCTATACTTGCGGCGAAGCGCAGCGACACCGGCTTCAACCCCGGACCGCTATATCCGCCGTACATCCCGAGGCCATCCACGCTGGGCAACGGGCTGAAAGTCTCCAGGTCTATTCCTGCCAATCCCGATAGCGTGTTGGTTGCAGTCACTGCATGCGCACCAGCCTCTTTGGCAGCGCGTGCCAATGGGACAATGTCCGAGACATTCGGTGTGAGTTTTACGATCACGGGCAGTTCCGTCGCTTCCAGTACCCAACTGATGGCCAGGGCGGACGATTCCGGGTCTTGTCCCAACTGCGCACCTTTCTCTTCGCCAGCGATGTTGGGACAACTGAGGTTCATCTCAAAGGCACTGACACCGTGGGGCTCAAGGCGTGTTACTACCTCTTGCCATTCATCCGGGTTATCGCCACCCATGATGCTGGCGATGATGGGCCGACCAGGATAGGCATCGCGGACCAGATCCAGCTCCTCCTGCCAGCGTTCCAAGGGCAACTGGGTGATTAACTCAATGTTGACCATGCCCCTGTAGGTGCGTCCTCTCTTCAGGATGTGCAACCGTGGACTTGGCACCCTGGTTGGTTCCAGCCCAACGGTCTTTAGAACGGCACCGCCCCAGCCTGCCTTGAAAGCCTCCTTGATCATCTCTCCACCCTCTGTTGGAGGCCCTGCGCTCAGCAGAAATGGGTTGGGAAAGGACATGCCCAGAAACTCTGCCTCTAGCTTTGCCATAGGCGTTTCCTCCAGTTATTTAGGTATACGTTTCGGGGCTTGAGCAAGAGTCCTAGACCAGGCTCCTCTAGAAAACTAGCGAGGGGTCCAGGTGCATTTCACTTTGGGGGCGAGTTGTGCAGTCCACACTCCATTAACCCCCACCTCTGCTAAACCAGATCACAGACACTATGGCTATGACGATGACGACGGCAACGACAACCCATATCATCTGCGACGACGAGAGCATCTTGCCTGCCACATCCTTGGCAACGGTCGCCGCAAACTCGGCCTCCGAAGGGGGCTTGTAGTTGATTTCGTCTTGGCCCTCGGACTTGGCCGCCATCCGCGCTTGCAACGCCTTGTTCAGAGCCTCTAACCCCTGGCGGAGCATGCTCTTGCTCACGCTGTCTATCAGCCGTTGGCCCACGCTGGCCAGTCGGCCGCCGATTTGCACTTCACCCTCGTACTTCATGAGCGTCGTGCCATCGCCTTGATCAATCAATTGCACGTGGCCGGCGCCCTTGGCGAAGCCGGGCTTGCCCTTGCCATCCACCGTCAGGGTGTAGCTTTCGGGTGGTACCTCGTCCGAAACGACAATCCGGCCAGAGAAGGCACCAGCCACTGGCCCTACCCGAACGTTCATCTCGCCCTCGTACTCGTTTTCACTGACCTGGTTCAGGCTTTTAGTGCCGGGCAGGGCGGTGACCAGCACGTCTGGGTCTCGCACCAGTTCCCAGACCTCTTCACGAGGGCCGTTAAAGACGTACTTACCTTCTAACTTCACTGCGGTTCCTCCTGGTTATGACTACGTATTGCGTATTGCATAACGGAATGCGGACTATGCAATAGGTTTCGCTTTTTGCAACAACTCAAACAGCTTATTTGGACTCATAGGAGTCTCAAGTATCTCTATGTCGTAATCGGCAAGGGCATCCTCCAGGGCCTGCGCGAAGAGGGCCGGAGTCGGGATACACCCGGCCTCACCGACGCCCTTGCTGCCCAATTCGTTGAGCGGCGACTTTGTTTCCTCGTGGCCAACCTCCATCCGGGGAATCTCGGAAGCCGTCGGGATCAGGTAGTCCGCCAGCGATGCGTTGAGCAGTTGCCCATTTTCGTCGTAGATGAGTTGTTCGTAGTAGGAGTTGCCGATGCCCAGCGCCACGCCACCGTGAACCTGGCCCTCCACGATCAGTGGATTGAGCATCGTGCCGCAGTCTTCGACGGCCACGTAGCGCTTGATGTCCACCATCATCGTTTCTGGGTCCACTTCGATGATCATAGCGTGGGTGCCACTGGCGACGGCCCCGTATTGGGGCCCATAGTAGTCGGTGGCCTCCAGGCCAGGTTCGCTGCCGGGCTCGACTGCCCCTCGCAGGGGGTTGGCCAGCACCGCCAGCTCACCCAGGCTGATGGATTGCTCGGGCATATCGGCCACTCGCACCAGGCCGTCCTTGAGCTCTAGCTCCTCTTCGGGCATCTCTAGCACTTTGCTGGCCAGCTTGAGGATCTTGGCGCGAACAGATTTGGCCGCCGCATGGATGGCATTGGCAGCGACCACAGACCCGCGGCTGGCGAAGGTACCCGTTCCCCAGTGGAATTCGGACGTGTCGCCGGTCACCAGGCGCACGTCGCGCGGGCTCACGCCCAACTGATCGGCCACGATTTGGGCGAAGGAGGTGAAGTGGCCTTGCCCCTGGGTGCCGACGCCGGTGGCCACGCTGATCTTGCCGCTGGCCTCGACGGTGACTCGGCCTCCCTCGTAAGGGCCGACGCCGGTGGTCTCGACGAAGGAGACGATGCCTAGACCTACGTGCCGGCCCTCGGCGCGCAGACGCGGCTGTTCCTCTTTCACGAACTGCTCGTAGCCGATCATGGCCGCTGCCTTCTCCAGCGTCGCCAGGTAGTTCCCGCTGTCGAACATCAGGGGCGCAAAGGCCTGGTCAATGATCTGGTGGTTGTAGGGGAAGGCGTCGGGCGGTATAAAGTTGCGCTTGCGAATTTCAATCGGGTCCAGGCCCAACTCTTTGGCGGCAATGTCCACCAGCCGTTCCATCAAGTAGATTCCCTGTGGCCGGCCAGCCCCGCGCACGGGGGTGGTGATCATCTTGTTAGTGAACACGACTTTGAGTTCACTGTGGTAGTTATGGACATCGTACCCCGACATCGAGTGGCTTTGGGTGTTGAGGGGGATGGTCAGGCCGTAGGGGTTATAGGCGCCGGTGTCGTGCAGGAATGAGTGGCTCACCCCCAGGATGCGCCCGTCACGGGTGAGTGCGATCTCGGCGTCGTGGATCTGACCTCGTTCCTGGGTGGTGGCGAAAAAGTTCTCGCGCCGATCTTCGATCCACTTGACCGGCCGGTTCAGTTTGATCGCCCCCCAGGTGACGAGAACTTCCTCGGCCAGGAACATCATGATCTTGGGGCCAAAGGCGCCGCCCACAAACGGTGCGATCACCCGAACCTGGGACTCGGATAGGCCCAGGATCTTGGCCAGGCCGTTGCGCACGGGAATGGGCGCCTGGGTCGTGTCCCACACGGTCAGGTATTGGCTTTTCTCATCCCAGTGGGCAACGATGCCCCGGTTTTCCATTGCCCCCGCCGCGCCCCGATCAATGACGATGCGCCGCTTGATGACCAGATCGGCCTGCTCCCGCGCCGCTGCGTAGTCGCCCTTATCCTGAACCAGGTGGGAGGCCAGGTTGGAGTCCAGGTCTTCGTGGATGAGCGGGGCGTCTGGCTCCAGGGCTTGCTCCAGATCCGCCGCTACCTCCAGAGGCTCGTAATCAACCACGATGTCCTCCAGGGCATCCTCGGCGATGTAGCGGCTTTCGGCGTAGACGACAGCGACCGCCTCGCCAACGTAGCGGACTTTGCCTTTGGCCAGAGGAACCTGGGTGCGGGAGTGAAAAATCACTCCTTCGATTGAATGGGGGGCAGGCACCAACGGGGGGCCATGCTGCCAGAAGTCGCCCAGGTCCTCGGCGGTGTAGACAGCCACCACGCCTGGCCGGCTGCGGGCCGCGGAAACATCTATGCTCTTGATGCGGGCGTGGGCATAGTCGCTGCGCAGAAAGGCGGCGTAGAGCATGCCATGTATCTCTACATCGTCCACATACAGACCTTGCCCGGTCAGCAGACGAGGGTCTTCGGTTCGGGTCATGCGTTTACCAACGTATTTTTCTGTCATGGTTCACTCCTATCTATGAACGTGATGCGTGATGCGTGAAACGTGATGCGTGAGACTCGTCCACGTTTCACGTTTTCACGTTTCACGTTTTCATTCTCTCCGCGGCCAACTGCACCGCATCCACAATGTGCTGGTAGCCAGTGCAGCGGCAGAGGTTGCCGGAGATGGCCTCGCGTATCTCCGGTTCGGTGGGATGGGGGTTTTCTTCCAGGAAGGGCACCAGGGTCATCAGGAAGCCTGGGGTACAGAAGCCGCATTGCACGGCGTGAACTTCGCGGAACGCCTCCTGAAGGGGATGCAGATCATCCATGGTTCCCAACCCTTCGACAGTGAGAACCTCGTGGCCGTTCGCCTGCACCGCAAACATCAGGCAGGACCGGACCGGCTCTCCGTCGAACAGAACTGTGCACGCGCCGCACACGCCGTGCTCGCAGCCGACGTGCGTGCCGGTCAGACCAAGCTCGTGGCGCAAGAAATCGCTCAGCAGCAGACGCGGCTCGACAGTGCGTTCGTATGGGGTGCCATTGACGGTAACAGTCACGTTGAATAGGTCATTCATAGCAATCTCCTCATTTTGAATAGGTCATTTACCAATAACTAATATCCAATATCCGATGGCTATTAGATATCAGGTATTGGATATTGCTCGCTCGAAGGCTTGTTCCAAAGCCCGGCGGGCCAGCACTTTGGCCAGGTGCCGGCGATACTCTGCCGACGCGTGGATATCGCCACCGGGATCAATTTCGTCGCTGGCAGCTTTCTCGGCGGCCGCGCGGATGGTCTCTGGAGTAGGGGCTCGACCTATGAGCATCTCAGCCGCCTGGCGCGCATCCACGGGGCCATCGCCGACACTCAGGAATACCAACCGCGCCCGCTCACATTGATCCTTGTCATCCAGGGTCACCGTAACGGCGACGCCCGCCATGCAAAAGTCGCGGTGGCGGCGGGTTATCTCCAGGAAGGACCACCCGCTGCGCGGCCGTCTGGCGGGCAGAGCGACCTCCACCAGCAGTTCGTCGGGTTCCAGGACAGTGGCAAACAGCCCCACGAAGAACTCATCGGCAGCAACCCAGCGCTCCCCAGCCTGGCTGCGGAGTCGAAAGCGCCCGTTTAGCGCTATACTTACCGCCACCAACTCAGCCGACGGGTCTGCATGGGCAATACTACCGCCAAAGGTGCCCCGGCTGCGGATCTGTGGGTAGGCAATGAGGGGCATCGTCTCGTGGACCAGAGGGGCTCGCTCGGCGACGAGCGGATCGTGCTCCACCTGGCTCTGACGGGTCATCGCTCCCAGGAGCAAGCCGCCGTTTTCATCAGGACGAATGTAGAAGAGCTCGGAGACGTTGTTCAGGTCAACGAGGACCGCAGGCTGAGACAAACGAAAGTTCATCGTCGGAATCAGACTCTGCCCACCGGCCAGCGGCTTGGCATCGTAGCCGTGCTCGGCCAGGTGGGCCAGGGCCTCTTCTACTGTGGTCGGTGCATAGTATTTGAATGGAGCTGGTTTCATGGAATTCTACCTCCTTAGTTTAGGTATTGGATATTGGGTATTAGGTATGTATTGGGTATTGGATTGGGGATTGGGGATATTGGGGTTCCAATCTCGAACCTCCGATCTCTAGTCTCCAGGGTAAGCGCTCAAACCAGAAGGGTGAAGTCTGCCGAGATGTTTTCAATTGTCCTTTGTTCGCTCATCCTGTACCTCCTGTCGGGTCTGGTAGGCCCGGAGGCCCACAAGGATACGCTTCCCTGATCCAGGTCGTCCAGGCTGTACAGGGCAGTGATGAACGGATCAGTCAGGTGACTGTCATAAGGTGAGTGTACAGGCTGGCAAAGGTGTGACGACCCTTCTCGGTGAATCCTGTGGGCAGAATGATCTCTGGCATGATTAAACCCGCCTTTCCGTCTCCCCCAACTCCCTCCGCCGCGTCGGTGCGCACATCGCTGCTGCGGTAGAACGTCGCTTCCAGCGCGCCGGTGCACACGCCGGTGCTACGATGGGCCTGCCCTGCCACCGCGAGTACTCCACTGCGAGTACTCCACCGCGAGTACTCCACCGCGAGTACTCGTGGCGGGCGTGGCGGGCGTGGCAGGCGTGGCGGTGAGCCTGTCGAAGAAATAGTCCTCTAGCTGCCCTCCTTAAAAGCAACGAAGCGCCCCCACATAGAGGCGATTTCCATGCCTTTCTGCAAGTAGCAGCCGATATAGTAGCGCCCGCTCTCGGCGGTCGCGATATCCTTCCCCAGGTTTTCGGCGTGGACGATCTTTTTCGGAAAGAGGTTCAGGTGCATATCCTGGTAATACTTGTCCAGGGGGTACATCTCGTCCCAGTCCTTGCCGAACGCCTCTACCAGCTTGCGGTTGGCCTCTTCGAACGTCTTGGGGTGCCAGATCCGCTGGATGGTGTTCATCGGGTGGTCGGCGCTCACAGCGTCCACGCCGATCCACTTGATCTCCTTGTCAACGCACCACTGGGCAAAGTCGGGAGAAGGGCCGGGGTGTTTGATCATGTAGCGGAATTCGTCAGAGTCCGGGCTGATCCAACCGTACTTGTACCACCCGGTCTTGATGATGAGGATGTCCCCCTTACGGACATCCACGACGGCTTCGATCATCTCGGGTGTGTACACGCTGGAATTGCTGACCAGGTGGGAGATGTCGGCAATGACACCAGGGCCAACCCACTCCTCCAGCGGCACCTCTCCGATGGCTCTGCCCGCCGGCCAAAAGTGCTTCTCGCCATCCATGTGGGTCGCCAGGTGGATGCTGGCGTTGCAGATGGAGCCATTCCGGCCCATGCCAAAGTGCTGGCCACCGACGCGCTTGGTGTAGGTCACGGTCAGCGGCACATAGTTCGCCCACTGGGGCGTCTGGACGCTGAATGGGATCGTGAGGTCCAGCATCTCGGCCGAGTTCATAATCTCAAAGAACTCTTCCTCGTCCATGCCTTCAGGAGCCTGATGAGCGACGGCGCGCGCCCACGCCGTTTCAACTTCCATAAACGGTATGGGCTGAATCATGATCCAGGCCCGCTGATTGTTCAGCTTGTCAATGTCGCCCACGATAGATTCAGCCAGGAGCAGATGGGCCTTCGGCATAGTGATGTGGGTCAGCTCGTAGTACTCGTCCGGCGGGAACATCTCGTCCCACGTTTTGCCATACTCTGCCTTCAACTTTGTCTCGGCCTTGTCAAAGTCGCGCTCGTGCATACGGCGGATGGGGGTATTCATCGGGTGTTCGGCGCAGCCGCAGTCAACGCCGATAACCTTGAGTTTCATGTCCAGCGCCCACTGGAAGAACTCGGGCGCAGGGCCGGGGTGTCTCACGAGGAATCCAAACTCCTTTGACTCCACGCCTCCCTGGGCATCTTTGTTGTAGACGTCTGGCCGATCCCAGGAGTATCTGTGATAGCCGGTGTTGATGATCAGGATGTCCCCCTCTTTGACGGTGGCCCGCTCCGTGATCATCTCGGGCGTATACAGACTGTAATCGGATACCGCATCAGAGATGTCTACTACGACGCCAGGCCCACACAGGTTTGTCAGGGGAATGTCGGCAATGGCCTTTCCCCCGGAGTGGAAGGCCGTTTCACCTACCAGGTGAGTGCCGACTGTGTTACTCCAGTTCAACAACTGGCCGTTGGCCCCCTGTCCTCCACCATAAGCGCCTGTGACTCGCTTGAAGAAGTGAATCTCCAGTGCCTTTTCCCCAGGCCACGGGGGCGTAAAGATACTGCAACCCTGGGTCAGGTCGTACAGCTTGGAGCCGGCTATGATCTTGATGAATTGTTCACGATCCATTGTTGTTCCTCCCTTTCAAGGTATTGGATATTGGGTATTAGATATTGGGTATTGGATATTGGGTATTGGATATTGGGTATTAGGTATTGGGGACGGTTTCTAGCCATTCAAGTTCCTCTTCGGTGAACAGGGGTAGTGGGTCGTCTGGCCAATCGGTTACGTACTCGACGGGGGCTTCGCGCACCGTTTTTGGCTGTGCCCGGCTGCTGCGGCGTTGGGCCTTCAGGGTGGAGGCAAAGGCATTCAGTTGGCGTGCCAGGTCGGTCAATTGAGAGGCGTAATCTTGCACCTGAGTAGATGGCATCAGATCACGCGTTCGTGTCCGGTTGAGCCAGTATTTGGTCTCAAAGAGGCTGCCACGGGCATAATACAAGAACTGGAGCTTCTCTCCGTAATGAAAGCGGCCAAAGGCTTCGGCGATGTTCGCCCCAACTGAATCCGCAGCACGCGCCAGTTGCTTACCAACGACATCGCGTGCAAATGTGTCCCACCGCACGACCTGCCGCCAAATACCATCCGCCACGGCTTCAGCAGCCTGCAGCACCCTCAATTCCTCAAACGTCAGCGCCATCCCCACCCTCCAGTCCCCAATCCCCAATCCCTAATACTCATATTGCTCAGCAAAGGCCACCAGCGCCTCCTCAAACATGGCCATCGGCGGGCGCACCAGCCCGGCGCCAACCTGCCCCACGCCGGCATCCCTGTGGGCAATGCCCGTGTTGACGCGCGGCGTGATGCCCTTCTCCACCACTTTACGTATGTCAATGCCGGTCGGTGTACCCCGAAAGTCCAGCGGAGGGATGCTAAAGTACTTGTGCTCGGCGTAGCAGATCTCGTACATTTCCATGGTGGCATTGATCGCATCCCTGGGCGTGCCACTGACAAAGGTGACAATGGCCGGTGCGCTGGCCATGGCAAAGCCACCAATGCCGGCCGTCTCGGTGATGGTGCTGTCGCCGATATCGCCGCTGGCATCCTCGGCCGTGAAGCCGGGAAAGTAGAGGCCCTGAGGGACCGTGACCGGGGCAGTGAACCAACGATCGCCCAGCCCGCTGACCCGGATGCCAAAGTCGGTGCCGTTGCGGGCCATGACGGTGACTATCGTGCTACCCTCGACGCCGTGGGCAGCGTCAGCCATTGCCTTGCAGGCGGCCATCACCGGGTTGAGCACGCTTAGCGCGTTATCGCCCAGGAAGCGCAGCACTTCTGAGGCGGTATCGGCGTCGGTGGCTTTGACGACAAAGGGCGCCAGCTTTGTCGTGTACAGGATGGAGCCGGCCTTGTTGCGGTTGTGCCCCTCGTCGCCCATGTGCAGGGCTTCGGCCAGCAGTGCGCGGATGTCAATCCCGCCGCTGGCTTCGATGGCGTCGGCCAGGACGGGGGCCATCACGTCCTCCATCCAGCGCAGCTTGGCCAGCACCTCCTCGCTGTACGCTCCGTAGCGCAGCACCTTGCCATAGCCCTCGTTCAGGCCTGAGAAGCTGCGATTGCCGTGGGTCTTGTTCTCGATGATGTAGACCGACATGGAAGGCGCGATGAGGCCCGCCATCGGCCCGGCGGCCCCGTGGTGGTGGCAGGGTTCCAGCTCGATCTCGCCCGATTCCACCAGGGCTTGGGCTCCTGCTTCATCTTTCACTTTGCCCTCAAAGATCAAAGCCCCGGTAATCGCACCTCGCATCGGCCCGGAGGCTCGATCCCAGGTGATGGGGGGACCGGCGTGCAGCAGCAGGTTATCGCGCATGTCCGGGATTACGTCCAGGGCCTGGCCCAGTCCCACCAGCACCGGGCGGGCCTCCATCATTTGTTCTGTGGCTTTAGTATTGGCTTTTTCGATATCCATTGGTTACTCCTTTCTTGGGTATTGGGTATTGGATATTGGGTATTAGGGCAACAGAGCACAATCTTCCAGTCTCCAATCTCTAATATCCAATCTCTAATCTCTAATATCCAATTTAAACCGGGAACGGGCTTTTCGCAGGATTCCCTCGTAAAGCTCCAGGTTGCGATCCTCCAGATGGTCGAAGCTTTGCGGGCTCTTGCTGCCCCACGTCACATAGCGCAGCGGATCGGGGTCGAGCCTGCGAGCAGCATTAGTTATATACCAAATGTCGAAACTGCGCAACAGGGCCGACGGCCGGACGATGACCTCGGCCCCCTTCACCGCCAGCAACCGCGAAAGCTCCGGGAAGTCACCGTCGTAGCAGATGATCATGCCGATGCTGCCCAGGGACGTCTCAAACACGTCGGCGCGGTTGCCGACCGTTACCCAGCCGCCGCAATCGCGACGTTCCAGTGGAAAGGGGTGCGTCTTGTCGTAGATACCGACGATCTCCCCATCTGGCCCGATCAGTATCGCCGAATTGTAAATCACCCCGCGCTCCGGCCCGCGCCGCTTATCGCAACCCTTTGCTCCCCCGCTTTTTAGTTTGACTGAACTGTACACTGAGCCTGGCTTGCAACTTGGTGTTCAGTTTTTGCACGAATTCGTCCTTGTTGGGTAAGCCAGGGTTGTTTCGCATTGCCTGGTATACCTCTTCTACAGTGGTCGAAATGAAGCGACTTGGGATTAGGGCCAAGCGATTGCCTTTGCGAACAAGATTGTACAGAGCAAACCGCGAAGCATGTCCAGATGAAAACCCGTCCATCTTGAAGCCATACCGATTGACCAAGTTTGCATAAATATATTCTTGAACCACCCAATAGCATTTCGTATCCCAGGTTTCGTACACAATGCCTTTATTCATCAACTGGGTTATTGCGCGTTTGATGGAATCGTAGGTGTTCATGCCGAATTTGTAAGTTTGCTCTTGCAGATCGCGCCCCTGAAAGAAATCGAGTATCCCTTGAATCAATCCTCCTGTACTGGTCGTGGAGTCAGATTGAAACTCGACAGGTACAAAATCCTCCACTTCAGGTTTCATTGGTTTATGCCGCACGAGAACATAATCTATGCTACCCACGTTTGGCAGCCTGACTTCAGGGAACACGATGGTGTTACTGAAATCCCCAAAGTAGTGTAAAGCAACGTCCTCCAGGACCCTGGATACTCCATCGATTGTGCCCTGTTCTTCAAAACGACGCGGACAAATCATGTGGATTTCGCCATTATGCTCCGCAGAACAGACACCAAAAGGGTAATCAATCAGCCGACTTTTCTTGTTGCAAGGGCGATTCACGAACGGGCACCAGTGTTTCTCACGGATGTCTTCAGCCTCTGCTGAGCGGTTCCCAATTGGGTATCCAAAAATCTCTGCTGGACGGTTACCTGTGCTTCTCGTCACCTAGCTTTTTCCTCCTACAAGCTCCTTCCAAATGGTACGAATTTCCAGCGTTGAATGTCCACTCTCCAACAGCCAACCTACTGTCATGCCACATTGCCGGCAGAAGGTTTCACTGTCATTGGTGTCAATGGCTTCCAATGGTGACCAGGAGGCGGCGGTGTCCTGAGCTTGTCGAAGGGTTGGCTCATTCCCATCGAGAGCAAAAACTAGAATACTGTCGTGCTTGATCGAGTTTAGATTTTTGATGTGTACTGAGATGGGATGTTCCGAAAACACGGCGTAGACGTTCATCAGTCTGAAGTCAGCACTTTTGAGGGCAATGGTAAGTTCTGCCCAAGCATTAGGATCCCAGTGATGGAACGTGAATACCATCCGTCCCGTATGACGTTTAAGTACGCGCCCACATTCGGCAAAAATGCCTGCCAGTACCGTCATAAAGCTACTGCTACCATCAGTTGTTCTGGTTGCGACAGCACTATGGGTTTCGTTGTAAGCCCAATTGGCTTTGTCAGGAAGCAAGCGTGCCAGCCACACTCGGAAAAAAGCGGCCAGGTTACTATATTGTACGCTGTCATAGTAGGGAGGATCGGTCACAATCAAATCTACCGAATGATCGTCAATCGGCAGGTCGCGTGAGTCGCCGTGAATGAGCCAAAAGGTTTGTCGAGTGGTGGTCAGCTCAGTTTGGTCAAGAACCTCAATGCCTCCATCTTCTTCTCCTGGTATCTTGATCAACTGGCTTTTACCATCTGGCCCGATCTTTCGTTCCACTGGTGATACAGCCCATTTGCGTCCGCGTTCGATGCGGTCACGAAAAAGCAGTTGCAGATTGCCAGAAGACTTTTGGCGATTGATGGGGTTGTTCTCCAAAGCGGTGTAGGGGAAAGAATAAGCGTGGAGGGAGAAAACATGCCGAATAGCGCCTGGCCGGCGCTTGTACCAACCCTTGTAACCGCAAAGCATAGAGTTGAATTCAAGTGATGTGGATACAAGCAAACCCAGGTTGAGTTTTATCACCCCATCATAATCACGCAATTGCCGAATGGCTTGGTGAAGGTAAAGCAATTGACGAGATGAGAAAACGTCAAGATACGAGTTGATGTTGCGCCTTAGCAAATCAGCGGATTTAGGGCCATCTTGCACCGCGAAATCTTCTAGCGCTCCAAAGTCTAGCCCGTCCCGCAGCATTTCAGCCTGGTCAATTCGTGTCAAATCGGACTCACCAGGAGAGCGAAAAAACAGACCATGCTCAGGACAAGTTGCCACAATCGCAATCGGCACGTAGCGAGCATAATAAGGCACATCAAGCAATTCCTGATATTTCAGCCCACAGACTGGACATGCCTTCTCAGCTTTAGTGATCAAGCGCGTGGTCTTTGCTGAACCATTGGGATGGCTTTGGCTGTCGGTGATCTCCCAACTCTCCGGCCATAAGCGGATCTTGCGGTCGGCCTCGTGGCGCAGATCGTATTGGTCAATCTGTACAACCTCTCCACAAGCGCAAGATTTGCGCAGGCCGTGGAGTGTGTACTGAAAGTCCAGAGTCTGTTTGCAGGTTGGACATTCAGTCTGGAAATAATGCCCCAAACTACGATGTAGCCCGGCAAAAGACTGATTAAAAGCGGCCCGTAAATCTCCCAAAGCTGCTTGAGTGAGTGTAGCACGAGCCTGTACAACTGGAATCGGGTCTATGTCTGCCCCGATGACATTCGCACCTAACCGGATTGCTTCGTGAAGGGTGGTGCCACCGCCCATCATTGGGTCGAGCACAATCTTGCCCTCCAATCCACCAGGCGCATAGTAATCACGCCGTTTAACGTTGGGCACAAATTGCTTGAGTATGGCGCGAAAAGTAGAACCGCAGCGTCGCGCCCACCATTTATGCAGATATGTATTGGGGCGGAAGAGATGTTTATTGTACACCTCGAGTCGGGAAAGTTCATCAACGAACTTTTCGGGAAAGGAATCATCTATCACGAGGCTGAATTCTGTTTGAGAAGCGCGGTATAGTTCATCAAAGGCCAACTGTCGGGCCTCTCGAATGACATGATTCACCGGGGATTCAACTCTTTCAGCCACTAAAAATCCTTTTGCCAGCAATACACGACGAAGTCCGTGAAACCAACTGCCTCATACAGCCGGTTTGCCGCTACGCCAGGCCCGCAGCCAACATACGCCACGGTAGCGCCTAGCGCTTGCAGCCGCCGCAATCCCTCGCTCATTATGGCTTTCCCCAAGCCACGCTGTCTATATGCAGGATGGGTGCCGACCGGTTCAAACATCCCAATGCGATTCTCCTCGTCGAAACAGGCAATGCAGAACGCAGCGAAAGCCCCGTCTGGAGCAACTACAACCAGATCCAAGCGCTTCGTCGGAGCCTTGAGCCACACGCGACACCTCTCAGCCTCGCTGAATGGGTTATTGAAGGCAGCCCCGACTATAGTTGCCCATGCCTCCATTTCGCTCTCATTGACCGTCCGTATCACGTAGCCTGGCGGTAGTTCCACAGTCGGGATAGGATGATCCAGTGAGCATCTGCGTTTGTATCCGCATTGGTCCAGGTTCTGGTAGCCCCGCCGACCAAGCAGGTCCGCACGCTGCTTATCATAATCGTAAACGAAAGTCTTGAGTGGCCAGGTTTTGGCATTGTCGGGCCTATTGTCGGCGTGGTGTTCCTCTGCCCAGGCGAGCATCTCGTCCTCGAGATGTCGGTAATGGGGGTGTATTTCCAGGAAAATGTCGCCGTGGTCCCGTTCGGGTCGCAGATCGCCTTCAGGGTGCGCCACGCCGATGAGCTTCCTCCCCTCAGTTTCCCACAGCCGGATGTCTTTCTGCCATTTGCGTGATCCGCTTCGCTCATCGTCCCAATGGATGTTGAAGCGCCACCAGTCCAGCCGCTCCAGCCCCCAGCAATGCATCGTCCTGTTGATCGCATAACATTCCACCAGGAGCCTGCGGATCTTCTCGTAAGCCTCTTCGCCACGATATTCCAGAGATCTGATCTCCATGATCAAGTCGTCAACAATGGTGTCCTCAGGGATTGCCCAGGCTGGTTACAGTCCCAAGGTCTGATAGGAGCGCTGTAGCTCCCCGCGCCGCTTATCGCAATCCTCTGCTCCCCCACTTTGCCGTTCACATTGATCGCGCAAGCGCCAGGTAGGTCTACTTCTAACACCTCT
The DNA here is from genome assembly GCA_964568065.1 of uncultured Anaerolineales bacterium. Taxonomy (GTDB): domain Bacteria; phylum Chloroflexota; class Anaerolineae; order B4-G1; family B4-G1; genus CAZMOT01. The sequence goes on along the minus strand of CAZMOT010000001.1, from coordinate 29,770 downwards.
GTAGAAAGCGCCTCGATGTTGACCTGGCCAGCCCCGCTCAATAGAACCAGCGTTTGTCAGCGTTCGTCTGCGTTCCATCAGTCAGAGCCCATAATCACAGGATCACCGTCCCCTAATCTCTACCTCCAATCTCCAATCTCTAATCCGTCCGCGGGATGCGCTCCCCAATCTCGAACCGGGAACGCGCCTCCTTGAGAATCTCCTCGTAAAGCTCCAGATTGCGATCCTCCAGGTGATCAAAGGTCTGCGGGCTCTTGCTGCCCCACGTCACGTAGCGCAGCGGGTCGGGGTCGAGCCTGGCGGCGATGATCTCCTCGCTGCCCCGGGCCTGGGCCAAGCGCCAGGCGATGGGGGTGACGATCATGCTGTGGCCAAAGTAGTAGCTGCCGCCAGCGTCCGGCCCCACCGCGTTGGTGGCGACCATGTAGACGTGGTTATCGTACGCGCGAGCAGCATTAGTTATATACCAAATGTCGAAACTGCGCAACAGGGCCGACGGCCGGACGATGACCTCGGCCCCCTTCACTGCCAGCAATCGCGAAAGCTCCGGGAAGTCACCGTCGTAACAGATGATCATACCGATGCTGCCCAGGGCGGTCTCAAACACGTCGGCGCGGTTGCCGACCGTTACCCAGCCGCCGCAATCGCGCCGTTCCAGTGGAAAGGGGTGCGTCTTGTCGTAGATGCCAATGATCTCCCCATCTGGCCCGATCAGTATCGCCGAATTGTAAATCACGCCGCGCTCCGGCCCGCGCCGGTATGAGGGCCAGACGACGTGAACTCCCAGCGACCTGGCGGCCGTCTGCACATCGCGCGTGATGCGGCCGGGGACCTCGTCCACCAGGTCCCACAGCTCTTCTCTTTCCAGGCCGGTCACGAAGCTGGTGGTCACCGTCTCCGGGAAGACGACCAGCTCGGCCTCGTATTCGCTGACGGCCTTTTCCAGCCAGGCGATGCCCTTGTCCACGTTGGCCTGGACATCGTTGGGTGTGACGGCAATTTGTACGCAAGCAGCGATAAACTCTTTCATTTTGTATCCCCTCTCGGAATCAATCTTACCCTCCGCTGAAGAGAGAGTAGAGGCACACTCCTTCGTCGTCCTGCAAGGTCTGATCCAACAGCACTCTCGCGCCACCGACTATGACGAGGCAAGAGCGCGGATCGAGCATGGGTGAAGTCTCGCGGAGGGCCTCGATCACCCTCGAGACGTCGGTCCCGTCAGGCACGGTCAATTCGATCAGGCCGTCGGGATTGCCAACCCCGATCGTGAACAAGCCGTGCAGTTTGACTCGAACCCGCACTTGGCACTTCCCTTTCGGGATCCAGGTTATCATGCGCTCCCCAGCAGCGGAACCAGTTCTCCAGCCCAGGCCCGTATGGCTTCCCAATTACGGTAGTCGCCCTCTGGCTGCTTCATCGCCTTGATGATCAGCCGGAAGAGGAAGGGCAACTTGCTGTAGTCCAACCCCCCTGCGAAGAGGCCCATATCCACCGGCTGCACCACCTCGCGCACTGGGTCCAGATAGGCCGCCACCGTGCGGCGGTTCTCCTCCGTGTCGTCCTCCATCGTCAAGCAGACGACAAAGTAGGCCACGGGTACTCGGCTTAGCGCATCCCGGTGCGTCTCCACGAATTTCACCGCCTCCGACATCCACTGGCCCATGTAGATGGCGCTGCCCACGACCACAGCCCGATAAGGGCTCAGGTCGGTCACGTCTTTGGCCAAGCGAACGTCTACCACCGCGCCCCCATCGCACAGTACCTCCCCGATGGCCTCGGCAACCTCACCGGTTGCCCCGGTGCGGCTGGCATAGGCTACCAATATCTTGTCTCCCATGTTCTTCTCCTCTCCACAGCTTGATTCGACGAATTCTACTTCTGGTTGGCGCGTAACCAATATACCCAAGCCAATGCAGGCTAGCGCGCTTGCCCCAACAGCGCCTCCAACCACTTTCAGGAACTGGCGGCGGGTGGTTTTGGTCTGCTCATTCATCTTTACCCCCTCCTTTACCTGTCCCTATTCCCTCATCCGCTCCAAGATCGCCATCAACTTCTCGTCGCCGCCGGCTGGGGGCTGCCAGTCTACCTGGATCACCGGGGCGTCCTGAGCCACCAGGCTCTCGGCGAACGACTCCAGCCCAACGTTGATGGCGGCCAGGGGTCTCATCGGCCAGGTCCCACAACTCGTCCGTTTCCAGGCTGGTCACAAAGGTGGTGGTGACCATCATTTCCTTTCTACGCATTCACCCAAGATTTGTCAGTTCGCACGTATAACGGTCAGGGTTCGGCGGCACTGTCGTTTTGGCCTGGAACTCTTTCATCCGCCGGCCTGTCTCTCCACAGGTCCTTTGGCAGCAATATCTGCATCCGCTCGATGATTGCTACTTTCTCCTCCCAGGATAATGCCACAAGCGCCAATCTTCGCTGCGCCTGGGCGGATAGGATGCCAGAGATGTCTGGATAGACCTGCTGCAGGAGCCGCCTCCTGTTACCCGCTCTCATTCAAGAATCACCTTTGAAAGCTCTCCCACTTTGTTAAGCCATGACGTGCAACAATGTCTTCCAGAATCCCCAGGTTCAGTACGTCGAATTCAAAGAACTGAGTCAGGCGGGCATGATCTTTCGGCCGTCCCGTATCCAGCGTAATGGCAGCCAAGTGCTCCGCGCTCAACACGCGGGTGGGCGTTGAGCCAAATACCACATCAATCGCCCGTGCTAAAGCCTCTTCCGTCAGTTCGTTGTAGACAGGAAGAAACTGCACAGGCCAGCCTCCGATGCCAATACATTCTCCTTGCGGTGTGTAGCCACGCTGGGTGAGATAGGTGTAGATTGGCGTGACCGAAATCAGCCCAGACGGCGAGACAGGGAGAATCAAAGATGTCGAGTGGGACACGAGAAAGTGTCAAGGAGTTTTTTGCTCCGTAGAGGGCTAAAATGAACCATGCCCAAATGTCTCAACGATGTCACTGCCAGACTACTGAATCTGCGAAGCACTTTGCATATCACGCCTGGAACGCTCATCTCTCCCCCCTACCTCTTCATCCGCTCCAGGATCGCCATCAACTTTTCGTTGCCGCCGGCCGGGGGCTGCCAATCTACGTGAATGACCGGGGCGTCCTGGGCCATCAGGCTCTCGGCGAACGACTCCAGGCCGACGTTGATGGCGGCCAGGGGGCGATGCAGCACGGACAGGTCTACGGATATTGGATATTGGATATTGGGTATTGGGTATTGGATATTGGGTATTGGATTGAGGGCCCGAACCAGGCGTCCCACGTAGCGCACGGCGGCATCGTTGCTGGTTTCCACCCGCGCTCCCGCTGCCTTGAGTTGCTGCCCCTGGGCATCAAGGTCCTGGGGATCCTCGTCGGTGCCGACGACGACGGCGATCACTTCCAGGTGTCGCCCGTCTTCTGCCGCACGGTCACGCGCTCTGGTGATGGCAGGGGCCAGTTCGCTGGCCGGGTCGGGGTGCGCGCCGTAGCCCAGCACCACGTCGAGCAAGATAACGGCCACCTCCGGGTTGTCGGCTTCCTGGTGCAGCCGTCGGATACGGAGATCATTGTCCATCATAGGGTGCAAACGACCCACCGTGAACTCGTCCTCGCCCAGGTCAACGATGGTGTGGGCCTGGCTGACCATCGAGTTGGCCAGGCGATAATCCTTGCTTAGCGGAGTGTTAGAGTAGACGCCGGGCAGATAGTCTTGCAGGATAAGCAGCGCCTCATAAGCCAGGGTGCCGCCGGAGAAGAGTCCACGCAGGTAGCGTTGACCTGGGGCAAAGCGGCCCAGATCCAGGTCTGGAGCAGGTTTCGTGTCGGGTGTCGAGGCGGCCAACTGGACAGCCAGCTCAGCCGTTTCGTCGAAGGTGCTGGCAAAGTGCAGGTTGTCCACCCGGCGGACCGAGGGGGAATAGCCGATGAAATCCACCACGACCGGCTTGTCCATCGTCCGGGCGGCTCTCAGCAACTCATCGGCCACTTTGGGAGACGGCGGTTTGGAAACGAGCACCACGACTTGCGTTTCGGGGTCACGGCTGAGAAGGTCGAGCCCCTGGTGGGCCGTTATCGCGCCCACCGGTTCGGAGAGATCACGCCCGCCGGTGCCGAGGGCGTGCGTGATGCCACTCCCCAACTGGTGGATGCGGGCGCTCACTTGCTGCAACCCGGTCCCTGATGCGGCGACCAGCCCAATCGGCCCCCGGCGCACCCGGTTCGCAAAGCCCAGCCCCACGCCGTTGACGATGGCCGTGCCGCAGTCTGGCCCCATAACCAGCAGGCCCTTCTCGGCCGCCATCTGCTTGAGGGCCATCTCGTCATCCAGGGACACATTGTCGCTGTAGAGGAATACGTTCTTGCCCAGACGCAGCGTCTGGCGGGCCACGCCGGCGGCGTAGCGACCCGGAACCGAGACGAGCACCCAAAGGGCCGCGGGCATCATCTCCGCTGCTGACTCCAGGCTCTTGGGGCGATATTCCTGCTCGACGCCACCCCGACGCTTGGTGAGGAGTTCGTCCACCTGGCCCAGTGCAGCCTGGGCTGTGGCGCCGTCCTCGGCCCGGACCACGATGACCAGGTCATCGGCCACGGCAGCCTGGACTTCCGGCGTCAGCAAGTCACTCTGGGCCAGGATATTCTTGTTCGCGGCGGTCCCCATCACCACGCCAGCGTCGAGGACGCCAGGCAGGGCAGCCAGGGAGCGCTGCAACTGCATCAGGACCACGGAGTCGTAGTAGGCTCCAGATCGAATCTCCACCCTGGTTACTGACATAGAGCAACTCTCAGAGAATTCAGTTGGCTGTGCCGAGGATCAGTAATGTATTAGAACAAAAGCCACAAAACCCTGCTCATAGTTCCCGTCCACAGGGACGTCCCGGGGGAAAATCCCCTTGCAAACCCACCCTTGGACGAGGGCTAAGAGCTTTCAATTCAAGAGGAATGTCAGTATAGCATAGGCTGAAAACGATGTCAATTTTGCGCGCGTTTCACGCAAGCTCCACTCGATGAGATACTAGACTGTCTTTTGCTCCCGTAACGCCATCACCTCCTTGTCAGAATAGCCCAACAACTCTAGCACTTTATCCGTGTGCTGACCCAACAAGGGGGATGGTTGGCGGACCTCCGCCGAGGTCTGCGAAAACTTGTAAGGAAAGCCGGTGACCCGCACCGGGCCGGCCGTGGGATGCTCTGTCTCCAATGCCAGGCTTCGTGCCTGCGCCTGAGGATGCTCGAAGACGTCCGGTATGGTGTTGATCGGCCCACAGGGGATTCCGGCCTCTCGCAGGATGGTCAGCCACTCGTCGGCATCGCGGGTGGCAAAGACTTTACCAAGTATCTCCGCCAGCGCCGGCCGGTTGGAGACGCGCGCCCCGTTGGTGGCAAAGCGCGGATCGTCCTTCAGGTCTGGCCGTCCGATTGTATCACACAGGGTATGCCACAGCCGCTCATTGCCCGCCGCCAGCACGAACCAGCCATCGCGAGCGCGGAATGCCTGGTAGGGGGCAATGTTAGGGTGGGCATTGCCCAGACGGGGAGGGTCTATCCCTCCGACCAGGTAGTTGGAAGCCACGTTTACTAGAAGAGCCACCCCCGCATCCAGAAGCGAAATATCCACCAACTGCCCTTCGCCCGTGTGGTTGCGAGCGTGCAGGGCCGCCAGGACTGCCGTTGCCGCGAACATTCCCGCCGTGACGTCTATGATGGGGATGCCCACCCGATACGGCGGCCCCTCCTCCGGCCCGGTGATGCCCATCAATCCCCCTTCAGCCTGGATGATGGGATCGTAGCCGGGCCAGTCGGCGTAGGGACCGGTGCGACCGTAGCCGCTGATAGAGCAGTAGACCAGGCGGGGATACAGAGCATGTAGCTCTTCATACCCCAGTCCCATTTTGTCCAACACACCAGTGCGAAAGTTCTCCACCAGCACATCTGAGACAGAAGCCAACCGGCGCACGATCTCCTGCCCTTCCGGGCTCTTGAGGTTAACGGTGATACTGCGTTTGTTCCGGTTAACGGCAATGAAATAAGCCGATTCACCTGGATAGGAACTATAAGGCTCTCCTACAAAAGGCGGCCCCCAACCCCGGCAGTCATCCCCCTTTCCAGGCCGTTCTACCTTGATTACATCCGCCCCCAGATCGCCCAACATCATGGTACAGTAGGGACCGGCCAGGGCGCGCGTGAGATCCACCACGTGAATGCCTTCCAGTGGTTGCATTGTGCATCCTCCTCACTTAAGTATTCCTTCTTTTTTCATCCTTGTGAATCCTACTGATAGCGTCAACAAGTTGACGCTTCCACTCACTGCAATTCAAAAGAGCTCTGAACTCGAGACACAACACTCTCATAGAATTCCATGTTCTCGACCAGCATCTCTCGAATCGGCAGGTGATAGGGGCATTTCTCCTCACATTCGCCACACTCGACGCAGTTCTTGGCACTCTCCATAGCGTCTGCAATCCAACCCTTGACAAACCTCTCAGCAGGGAGCCGCTTCCAGAAGCTGTGCAGGTTCATAATCACGGGAATGCGCACGCCCTCCGGGCAGGGTTGGCAATATTCACACCGCCGGCAGAAACGAGTGTCCACCTCCGCACGGATACGCGCCATCCCCTGCCGTTCCTGGGGCGTCAGTTCCCAGGGTCCGGCGACGATACCTGCAATCTCTTCTATCTCCTCGCACCTTTCGATGCCCGGGTCCGGCACCACGTTCTCGAACTGGAGCAAGTACTTGATGGCCAGATTCGCATCGTCCAGCAGGCCACCGGCCATCGGCTTCATGGCGATAAATCCAAGATCGTGCTTGTGGGTCAAGGGCACCAGTTCTTCGGCAGGTTCGTTGGTGACGAAATTGAACGGGAATTGGATCGTCTCAAAGTGTCCCGAAGGGACCGCCTTCAAGGCCACGTCCATCGAATGGGTGGTGATGCCGATGTGCCTGACCTGGCCCGCTCGCAAGGCCCGTTGTGCCGCCTCCATAGCGCTATCTGGTCCGAGTACCTGTTCATACGCCTCGAACGTGCTGACGTTGTGGAACTGCCAGAGGTCAATGGTATCCACGTTCAACCGTTTCAGGCTCAGTTCCAGGTGCTCCTGGGCGGTAGCGCTATCCCGCGCCGTCGTCTTGGTCGCAATGACCACCTGATCTCGCCGGTCGGCAATAGCTTTGCCGATTCGCTCCTCGCTGGTCGTGTAGACATTGGCCGTGTCAAGGAACGTAACGCCCAGGTCAAGACAACGCTGCACTACCCTGATCGCCTCGTCCTCGGTCAGGCGTTGAATGGGGATGCCGCCAAATCCCACCCGGGAGACCTCTAGTTCTGTCTTGCCCAATCTCACAGTTTTCATATCGTTCTCCTCACCTGGTTTATATCGCCTCCCATCAACGACCGTCTGCCTCATATCAAGCTACTGCTTGAGACCCTGTCGGGCAGCTACGTGAAGCCCCTCACCTCCTCAATGGACTTTCCCTCAAAGCGCTCCATCCGAAACGGTCCGATATCTATAGTTAAAGTATGTCCATCGCTGATGTATTCAGCCACGAGCTGTCCAGCCATCGGTGCTTGGATGATCCCTGTGCCGCCCCACCCGCAGTTGAGAATAAACCCATCAACTGAGGGCACGGGGCCCAGGATCGGCAGATCATCCAGCGTTATCGGCCGGATTCCCGTCCAGCCCGTCAAAAAAGAGGCGTTCACCAGTACTGGCACGCGATGTACTGCCGTCTCTATCATCTCATCCACCACTTCCATACGGAATGGGATGTCTAGTTTTTCAGCGGGCGATGCGCCCATGCCCATCAGGATGCCGGGGCCTTCGGGGCGGAAATACCACTCCGCCGTTACGTCCTCGATGAAAGGTCTGGTAGAGGGGATGTCGGGGAAAGGCCCGGTGACGACAATGCTCCTGGCTGAGTTGATGATCGGAATCTCGACGTCAATCCACTTTCCGATCTCAATCGCCCACGGCCCTCCAGCGTTCACCACCGTTCTGGTCGCCACAAAGCCCTCATCGGTAACGACACCTTCCACCTGTCCCTTCCGAACCCGGATTCCCGTGGCGCGTACACCCTGATGCAACTTGACCCCCATCTCACGCGCCTTGCCGATATACCCCCACATAATCATATGTGGATCGAAAGGCCCATCGTCTGGCCCCCAGGTGCCAAGAACGATGTCGTCGGTGTTTATTTCGGGGTACTGCCGCTTGATCTCCTCTGGCGTCAGTATGTCCGTCTCGATGCCCAGAGACTGCAACATCTTCGCGCTCCTGAGCAAGTGCTCGGCGTTCTCTTGAGTAGCAAGTGATAGCCACCCTATTCTCTTGAAATCAATCGGAACACCAATCTCTTCCTCAAACTGCATATACCTCGCGTACGAGTACTGCCCCATGCAAGCACTCAACTCGTCGGCACTAAACTGCAAGCTCAGCATAGAGGCGGACTTGCCAGACGAACCACTGCCTACCTGATCCATTTCGACCACAGCTACATCCGTTATGCCCACGCGAGCAAGATGGTATGCCGTGCTGCATCCAATAACGCCCGCTCCAATGATCACGACATCCGTCGTAGCTTGCACGGTTCTTGTGTACTCCTTCGTCTCGTCGCGCTTCGCGCCTCACGTTTCATGCATCACGCACCAACCGCTCCCGCGCGGTTCGTTCGACAAAGGCCGCAAAGGTCGTGGGAGGACGGCGGAGCAACCAACCCAGGACACGCGGGTTGCCCCAGAACCCATAGCACTCATAATAGCGGAACATCTTGACCAGTGTCTCAACCTGGTAGTCACCCAGACCCGAGACCCGAGCCCGTCGCTCCCATGCCTCAAGAGGCACGACTTCAGCGCGGACCGGACGTCCCAGTTGTTGGCCCAGAACTGTGGCGACCTCGGTCTGGGACAGCGCCTCCGTGCCGACCAGTTCGTACGTAGCTCCCGCGTGCCCCCGTTCGGTGAGGACAACAGCGGCGGCAGCAGCCACATCTTCCAGATCGACCATGCTCAGCCGGGTCTCTACTGCGTACGGCACGGGATATACACCCTGCTCCAGAATTTGGTCCCAATGGACCAACACGTTCTGCATATAGGCCGAGGGTTGTAAGATTGTGTAGAACAACCCTGATTCGAACAACTGCTCCTCCACACGTAGCTTCTGCCAATGATGTGGCATCGCCTCGGTTTGAGGGTGCAACACGGAGTGGTAGACAAAGTGCTCGGCCCCGGCAGAGCAGGCAGCGGTGATGGCAGCCTGACCAATGGCAACTTCGCCGGGGCTGACGTTGGGGCAGATGTGGTAGACCGCCTGGACTCCCCGAGCAGCCTGATCCATTGTTGCCTGAACGCGCATATCCCCGACGACAACTCTATGCGCACCCCACTCTTCGACTGACCGGACCTGCTCAAGGCAATGTACCAGCGCTCGAACCGCCTCCCCCCTGGCGGTAAGCGCTTGGATGACTGCCCGGCCAGTTTTGCCGGCTGCGCCAGTAACGAGAATCATAGGTGCTTACCCTCATTCTTTGCCCAGCAACGTGGATGGTCGCTCTCGACCTGAACGGCGGATAATAAATGTATATCACTATGTCAACAATGTCAAACTGATGAACTACCGCACCGCCACGACGCTTGACCCTCTTCACCTTCGACACTATAATGAGGCACTGTCGGCACAGACCGCGGCATTATGCATCACGTAACACGCATTACGCCTAATATTCCAAGAAGGAGGCCTCTATGGCTGCCAATGACCTCAGCCTGGAACTGTTCCGTCGCCGCGAGGCAATTCGCCAGGGCGGCGGCCCCAAGGCGATCGAGAAGCAGCACGCTAAGGGAAAACTGACCGCCCGCGAGCGGATTGACCGGTTGCTCGATCCTGGCAGTTTCCAGGAAGTAGACCCCTACATCACCCATCGTCACACTGCCTTCGGCCTGGACCAGAAGAGGTTCCCCGGCGACAGCGTGGTGGTGGGCTTCGGTCAGGTGGACGGGCGCAAAGTCGCCATCGCCGCGCAGGACTTTACCGTCATCGGCGGTTCCTTCTCCGAGGTGCAGGCGCAGAAGGTGTGCAAGGTGCTGGACCTGGCCATCGGTTCCGGCGTGCCCTTCGTCGCGTTGAACGACTCGGTGGGAGCGCGCATCCAAGAGGGGGTCTGGAGCCTGGCCGGATACAGCGAGCTCTTCTGGCGCAACACGCAGGCCAGCGGCGTCATCCCCCAGATCAGCGTCATGCTGGGGCCGTGCGCCGGTGGCTCCGTCTACTCCCCCGGCCTGACCGACTTTATCGTCATGACTGAGCGTATCAGCCACATGTTCATCACCGGGCCAGAGGTGATCAAGACCGTGACCGGCGAGGAGGTAGACTTTGACACGCTGGGCGGGGCGCAGACCCACGCCAGCGTCAGTGGCGTGGCCCACTTCGTGGCCGCCGGCGAGGACGAGGCCCTGACCACTACCAGACGGTTGCTAAGTTACCTGCCGTCGAACAACGTCGAACCGCCTCCGCGCATCGAACCGACCGACGACCCAGGCCGAGCCGACCCGGCGCTGGACACACTGGTGCCGCCCGAGGGGAGCCAATCCTACGACATCCGGGAGGCGGTCGCCCGTATCTTCGACCTGGGCAGTTTCTTCGAGGTGCACGCCCGGTTCGCCCCCAACGTGGTGGTCGGCTTCGCCCGGCTCCACGGCGAGGTGGTAGGCGTGATCGCCAATCAGCCCGCTTCTATGGCCGGCGTGCTCGACATCAACGCATCCGACAAGATCGCGCGCTTCGTCCGCTTCTGCGATGCCTTCAACGTCCCCCTGGTCACCTTCGTGGACTGCCCCGGCTTTATGCCCGGGACGGTACAGGAGCACGGAGGCATCATTCGCCACGGGGCCAAGATCGTCTACGCCTACTCGGAGGCGACGGTGCCCAAGGTCGCCGTAGTCACCCGCAAGGCCTACGGCGGGGCCTACATCGTGATGAGCAGCAAGTACATCCGCACCGACCTGGTCTATGCCTGGCCCACGGCGGAGATCGCGGTGATGGGGGCAGAGGGTGCGGTCAACATCCTCTACCGGAAGCGGCTGGCGGAGGTGGAGAACGCGGATAGCAAACATCCGGCGGTTGAGATACGGACGCAGTTCATCGCCGAGTTCCAGGAGCAGTTCGGCAGTCCCTACGCCGCGGCGGCCAGCGGCCACGTGGACGACGTGATCCTGCCCAGCGAGACGCGGGCCAAATTGATCGCCGCGCTGGACTTTTTGCGTGACAAGCAGGCCACGCCGTTGCCAAAGAAGCACGGGAACATCCCGCTGTAGGTTGGGGATTGGAGATCAGGTATTGGATATTGCATATTGGGGGGCTTTGAGCTATGCGGCTATGGAAAACGCTCTCGCGCCACGTTGCTCTGAATCGCTGTATCTCGACAGGGAGGACTGAATGGACAACCCACTCGTCATCTCATTGATCGTGTCTGGTATTGGTATGCTGATGCTCTTCCTGGCGCTGGCCTTCCTCTACGTGCTGATGTATTTGATGACGTGGATAACAAACATCCAGGCGCTGATCAAGGACCGGCCGGCGGCAGTGGCAGACGGACAGAGAGACAAGGGGACAGGGGAACAAAGAGCGCTGCGATGGCGGGCAGCAGTGATCGCCGTCGCGCTGGTCCGCGCCGAACAAGAACTGGGTGCCATCGGCGCACCAGAAGCAGAAGGGACATCCAGCCCCTGGCGGGCGCTCCACCACCAGCGCCAACTGACGCTCAACCGGCCCACGAGGAGAGTCCGATGAAACAATACAGAATTGCACTTGAGGATCACACGTTTGACGTCAAAGTGCTGGACGATCCGCGCCAAGGAAAGGTGCGGGTAGAGGTAGACGGAGAGACCTTCGTCGTGGATGTAGAGGCCGTGCCGGTGGCGGCGGAGATGACCCCGGGAGAGACAGCCCCGGTCGTCGCGTTGCCGCCCGCCGCGCCGACGCCCGCTCCCGGGGAAACGTCAACGACAGGCAACGTGATCGTCGCCCCTCTACCCGGTGTGATCAAGTCCATCGCCGTGCAGCCAGGTCGACGGGTCGTCGTAGACGACGAACTCCTCGTCATAGAGGCGATGAAGATGGACAACGTCATCCGCGCCCGCCGCGATGGCACCATCGCCACCATCCACGTGACCGAGGGCCGCCAGGTAGCCTATGGCGACCCCCTGCTGGACTATGCAGACTGAGGAGCAGACCTGTGAGTGAAATCGACCTGAACGGGCTTCTGGGAGGCCTACTGTCCATCACCTGGCAGCAGGCGGTTATGGTGATCGTCGGCGGGGTGCTGATGTACCTGGCCATCGCCAGGGAGTACGAGCCGACGCTGCTCTTGCCCATCGGCTTCGGCTGCATGCTGGGCAACCTGCCGGTCTCGGCCCACATGATCGGGCCGGAGGGATTGTTCGGGGTGCTGAAACGGGCCGGGATAGAGACAGAACTGTTCCCCCTCCTGATCTTCCTGGGCGTGGGGGCGATGATGGATATGCGGCCGCTCCTGAGCCAGCCTATCTTCGTCCTGATGGGAGCGCTGGGGCACCTGGGCATCTTTGCCACACTGGTCGTGGCCGTGCTCATGGGCTTCAATCTGGCCGAGGCGACCAGCATCGGCGTCATTGGCGCCATTGACGGGCCGACGGTCATATACGTGGGGGCGAAATTAGGCCACCTCTTTGAGACGCCGGGGTTGGCGGCAGCGGTCGCGGTGACCGCCTATTCCTACATGAGCCTGGTTCCCATCATCCAGCCGCCGCTGATGCGGCTCTTCACCACCAAACGGGAGCGAGCGATCCGCATGGAGTACATGCCCCGCCCGGTCTCCAAGACAGCGGTGATACTCTTCCCTGTTGTGGTGACGCTGCTGGCGGGTATCTTCCTGCCGCAGGCCGCGCCCCTCATCGCCACGCTGATGCTGGGCAACCTGATGCGGGAGTCGGGCGTGGTGGAGGGGCTCAGCCGCACCTCGCAGGAGGCGATCACCAACACCGCCACCCTCTTTCTGGGACTGACCATCGGCTCGACGATGCAAGGCGAGGCCTTCCTCAACCTGGGCACCGTCAAGGTCTTGCTGCTGGGCCTGGTGGCATTCGCCCTCGATACCATTGGAGGCATCATGTTCGGGAAGTTGGTGTGCGTATTGTCCGGCAGACGGATCAATCCCCTGGTGGGGGCGGCGGCCATCAGCGCCTTTCCGATGAGCGGGCGACTGGCGCAGCAGGTAGCGCTGGAGGAGGACAACCAGAACTTTATCCTGATGCACGCCCTCGGCGCCAACACCGCCGGGCAGATGGCGTCGGTCATCGCGGCGGGTGTGCTGATGGCGCTCATCTTCCCGCTCCTATCACCCTAGCACGACAGAGGTCGAACGGGGAAGTGCAGCGATGAGAGGTCGAAGGCTCGCCGTCCTGGCCCGGGTAGCGATTAAGTTGGCGGCGGAGACGAGAGAATACCAACTGGCGCGGGCACTGATGGGCGATGATTGGCGGTTCAGCCACACCATCAGCACTCTAGCTGCCCGCGTGTCGCTGGAGTATGATGTGCTCATCGGCCCTCGGGTCATCGGGCAGGAGCGGTGGGAGCGTATGAAGCAGCGCCGTTTCGGCCTCTACCAGAACATCCTCACGGAAGGAATTCCTCTGACGCCCACCTACGGCTCAGCCCCTTCCTCCGGTGGTTCGTAGCCGGGGCCGTAGTGGTAGGCGGCGCGGCGGGGGGCGTATTTGCTGACGAAGGTATCGTTATAGAGCAAGTTACCCGCCGCGTCGTAGACCCGCCGCTCAATCGTCGCCGTCAGCCCATCCACCGCCGTCTGCCACCGGATCACCGTCCCCGGCTCCAATTCCTCGTCTAGTTGGTAGATGGGCGGGCCGGGCTTGGTCTCGTCGGTAATCTCCGGCTCCTCTTTCTCCACCCGCCGTCCGTCGTCGGTCGAGTAGAAGCGAAAGACCAGCCGGTGGGCCGTCTCCTCGACCTCGGTCTCAATCAGCAGTGGGTAAGGCCGGTCGTTGGTGAACCTGAAATCCACCAGTGGCGAATAGACGGTGGCGTCCATCCCCACTCCCGCACCCATCAACTCGTAATAGCCCACCCGATGCTGGTGATACCAGCGCCCGACGATGGGGTAGCCACCCCAGAAGGCGGCGCGGAAGGCAGTAGTAGAGACCTGGCAGATGCCGCCACCGACCTCGACCGCCAGTTGCTCCCCGGCAGTGATGTAGGACTCGTCGTAACCCGCCTCGGCGCTCACCTCCCCCAGGTAGTGGTTGAAAGAGAAGGTCTTCCCCGGTGCGACGACGATGCCATCAAACCTGGTCCTCGCCAGCCGGATGTTGTGGTCGCGCCCGGAGGGGGAGCCGATGAAGTAGGAATCCCCCTCAGCCACCAGTTCGACGATGCCCAGTTCGGCAGCGGTGGCGGTGTCGGGATAGCGGGGCGGGACGGCCTGCACGACGAGCGGTACGTAGCGCTTGCCCACCGCCAGCTCCTGCACGATGCACAGGGTGCTCGCCCCCACGTCGAGCGCGCGGCCCTCCTCGCTGGCACTGATAGGCTCCAATTGGCCCGACTCCTCGTCGAAGTGAAAACGGGCGTCCACCGGCTCGAGCACCAGCGCGGGGGCCAACTCCTCCAGGTAGACCCGCAGTGCATCCTCATTCAGCGCGGCGTGCAACTCCCCGCCTTCCGCCCGCACCACCAGCATTGCGGCCAGTTGCTCCGGCAGGAGCGACCACGGGCCAGGATCGCCTTCGCGGGGATGGGCGAGAACGAGCGTGAGGGGGCCATTCAGCAACGCCTCGGCCTCGGCGCGGGCAGGTTCGGCGTCGGCGACGGAGGGCGGGATCTCGCGGACGACCAGCTCCACCCCGACGGGGGCCAACCGGGTCACGGCCGGGGCCAGCGCCGCCAGCGTCGCCTCCACGTCCAGGTCACGTCCAGGCCGGGCCGGGTTGACGACCGGGGTG
>CAZMOT010000001.1:0-14780 GCA_964568065.1 uncultured Anaerolineales bacterium | reverse complement strand
CGTGATATAGAGATCGGGGAATCCGTCGTTGCTAATATCTCCCACCGCCACGCCAACGGCGTAGCCTTCGTCACCCAGTCCCGATTGCTCGGTGACATCGACGAATTGCCCATCCTGCTCCTGACGAAACAACTGATTCTTGGCTCGAGCGGGATCTCGCGGACGACCAGTTCCACCTCAGCGGGAGCCAGCCGGGTCACGACCGGAGCCAGCGCCACCAACGTCGCCTCCACGTCCAGATAGCGTCCGGGTTGGGCAGGATTGACGGCCGGGGTGACGCCGTCGAGGGAGAGGCTGGCGTCGGTGGGGGAGAGGTTCACCCGCCCGGCCAGCGCCTCCAGGTAGAGGCGGGCCACGCGCTCGTCGTAGACGACGATGGGGGGCAGATTGACGCTAAAGACCAGCAGTCGCACGTGGGTCAGCAGGTTGCCCGCCCAGGAGTGCTCACGTCCCAGGCAGTAAGCGGGCGACAGCGTGGCCCACGGGTCGAGCCGGAGGCCCAGGTCGGCGGGACGGACACCCCAGGAGCGGTCCGGCCCGAGCAGGGTCACCAACGGTGCCTCGAGTCCCAGGCCGTCCTCCAGCACGGCGGCGGCTTCCTCGAGCCGCATCCCGCCCACGTCCAGGCCCCACACCCACACGCCCGGGTAGATGCGGTCGGCGTGGTACAACTCAAATGCCAGCACCGAGCCGAGTAGGAAAACGAGCAAGATGCAGAGGAAAACTAGTAGGCGCACCTTCATTGCAGATTTCACCAGGGTCGGTACTCGTCAGCGCAGGTGCGGGGGCGACGAGGAGAGATGAGACGAATCACCGCCAACCCAAAAATGAAGCCTCCAATGTGCGTCCACCAGGCCACGCCGCCGCTCTGAAGGACGTCGGTGGCGGTCAGAGCGAAGAGACCGTTGAACAATTGGGAGATGAACCAGAAGCCCAGGTAGATCAAGGCCGGGAGTTCTACGATGCGGACAAAGTAGAACAAGGGCACGAGAGTGACGACGCGGGCGTAGGGGTAGAGCACCAGGTAAGCGCCCAGCACACCCGCGATGGCCCCACTGGCTCCCACCGTCGGGAGCGTAGAGCCGGAGTAGGCCACTAAGTGTGCGGCGCTGGCAGCCAGACCGCTGAGAAGATAGAAGAAGATATAGCGTACAGGCCCCAGGCGATCCTCGACGTTGTCGCCAAAGATGTACAAGGCAAGCATGTTGGAGATCAGGTGCATCCAGCCGCCGTGCAGGAACACCGAGGTGAACAAGGGTAGCCAGCCACTCACACCGCCCTCCCAGAAACGTTCCGGCACCAACCCCCAAGTCCAGATGCACTGATCCAGTTGCTCTGGGCCCATAGCGGCCTCGAACAGGAAGATCAGCACGTTGACTCCAATAATCACTGTATTGACGATGGGGAAACGACGAGTGGGTATGGTATCTCGTAATGGAATCATAGTTCACTTCCTTCGGGGCGACACCGGCGTGCCAACCCGGAACGTAACCGGCCACGCAACACGTTCTCACATTTCACATTTCACGCCATTACAGTATACTACACCTGACACGAATTGCAATTTTCAGACCTCATATTCCGAATAAAATCACCAGCAACGACGTTGAAGGAGTAGAAAGGACAGTCGGCGGAGTGAGCGTCAAGTCAGCACCGTCAGCAAAAACCGAACTAGAGCTGATCACCCAGGCTCAACAGGGAGACAGGCAGGCCTTGGGTGAACTGGTCCGCCGTCACCGGGAGGGGGTCATCAACGTGGTGTATCGAATGTGTGGAGATGCGAGTTTGGCAGAGGACGCGGCACAAGAGGCTTTCATCCGCGCCTGGCAGCATCTCCCCAGCTACCGGCCCCGGTCACCCTTCCGCAACTGGGTGTATCGCATCGCCAGCAACGTCGCGCTGGACGCGCTGCGCCGCGAGCGGGAGACGGTGGATATAGACACGCTGCCGTTGTCCACTTCAGACGAGGGGCCGGAGGCCGCGGTGGAAGGAATAGAGCGAGGTGAGCGAGTGCGGCAAGCGGTGCTAACACTGCCACCGGCCAGCCGCGCGGTGCTGGTACTGCGGGAGTATGAGGGGCTCTCGTATCGAGAAATCGCCGACACGCTGAGCATCCCCATCGGCACGGTGATGTCGCGGCTGAACTATGCCCGCAACCGGCTGCGCGAGACGCTGGCTCCTTACTTGGAGGTAGTATGAACCAACACGTAACACCCTGGCTGGGAGCATACCACGACGGCGAGTTGAAGGGGCTCCGATTGCGACAAGTAGAGGCCCACCTGGATCGCTGTGCGGTGTGCCGCGCCGAATTGGAGAAGCTGTGCGCGCTGACGATGCTGTTGCAGGAAAGCCCCGCGGCCGAGACCCTGACACCGCCCGAGCGCTTCATAGCGCAGGTGGGGCTGCGGCTGCCGCGCCGTCCAGAGCGCACTGCCTGGCAGCGGACGCTGGAGACTGGTTGGCGACTGATACCGGTGGGATTGCTCGGCGCGTGGGCCTTCATCCAGGCGGTGTTCTTCGTGTCCGGGGTGGTGCTGGATGCACTGCGCATGGGTCTGGGGGGCGACGTGGTGGCGGAGTTGTTGCCTCCTTCAGGAGGGTCGTGGCTGATGCAGTTCTCCAGTCTCTCAGGCGCAGGCCTGAATGACGTCGGCCGGATTATGCTACGGATGCTGAGCAATGGCGGGCCGGTGGGCTGGGGCGTCACGTTGAATGTGGTATCACTGGTTGTAATCGGCCTGCTGTATTGGAGTTGGCTGGTCAGTTGGTGGGCTCGCCGCCAGCATCACAACGGGAATGGGAAGGCAATATGAATGGGAAATCCAGGATCACCCGGTGGCGCGGCGGTGGACGCCGCTTCGCTTCCCTTTTGTTCGAGAGGGGTGGGTCTGTTCGCGGGGGCGATGAGCTACAGCAAGTTGCCCTTCGTCTTTCGGCTGTTGATGAAAGCGATAAAGGTGCCCGAGAGCGACTTCCGCGCTTGGGACGGTATCCGTGACTGGGCGGCTAGTGTACGCCCGCTGCTGTTGGGCGCATAGCCGCCACCGCGGTCAAATCTAGATAGAATAAGGAGATAGAAATGGATCACATGAAGGTTTTGAAACGAGCTTGGGAAACCACCTGGCGCTACCGGGCGCTGTGGATCTTTGGCATCATCCTGGCGCTGACCACCGCCAATCCTGGTGGTGGCGGTAACGGTGGCGGTGGTGACGGTGGTGATAGAGGCTTTCCTCCACCTGGTGAGTTCCGTTGGCCACCTGGTGAGTTCACCTGGCCGGAGACTCCACCAGAGGTAGTGAGCACACTGATCGTCGTCGGCGTCGGCGTGGCGTGCGCGATCGCCATCCTGATTGTCGTGGGGACGATAGCGCGCTACGTGGCCGAGACGGCGCTGATACGGATGGTGGACGATCACGAAGAGACAGGCGAGAAGCGCAGCATACGCGAGGGGTTCCGCATGGGCTGGTCGCGCACTGCATTCCGGCTCTTTCTGATTAACCTGCTGATTGGTCTGCCGACAGCTCTGGTGTTTACCGTGCTGTTCCTGCTGGCCCTTGCCCCGCTGCTGCTGTGGCTTACGAAGAGCACGGCGCTTGGCGTAATCGGCACGGTTGCCACCGTCGGCATGTTCTTCCTGTTCCTCTTCCTGGCCATCGTCGTCGGCGCAGCGATCTCACTGCTGGTCAAGTTCTTCTGGCGAGCGTGCGCACTGGAGGAACTAGGCGTGATCGAGTCGATCCGTTATGGCTTCGACGTCATACGGCGAAACCTCAAGGACGTGGCGATCATGTGGCTCATCATGATCGGCCTACAAATCGCCTGGGCCATCGCGATGATAGTCACCACAATCGTGCTGATTCCCGTCATACTCCTGCTGATCATCGTGGGAGGAGTACTGGGAGGACTGCCGGCGCTCCTGGTGTGGGGACTGGCTAGCCTGTTCTTCGAGGGAGCGTGGCCGTGGATTCTGGCAGGCGTGATCGGTATCCCAATCTTTATCCTGGTGATGGCGCTGCCGTGGCTGTTCCTGGGTGGGCTGATGGAGGTGTTCAAGTCCAGCGTGTGGACGCTCACCTACCGGGAACTGCGCGCCCTGGAGGGCCTGGAGATAGAGAGCTTCGAGACAGAACCAGAGCCAGAAGAGTTTCCTGAATTGGACGAGTCAGGCTTGGATCCACTACCAGACAGTTTGTGAAACGAATGTCACGCATGAGGAGAGTACAAAATGGGGAAAAACGTTGAACGTCTACTGGAGCAGGAGTTTGCCTGCCCTCGCTGCAAACATGCGGGAGCTCACGTCGAGCGATTGGCGATGTCGGGGACGGGGCTATCACGACTGCTCGAGATCCAGGCGCATCGCTACGCCTTCGTCTCCTGCACCAACTGCGGCTACACCGAGGTGTACAACCTGCGTACGCTGGAGGGCAAGGATAACCTGGGGACGTTTCTCGAGGTCATCTTCTCGGACTAACCCGCCTTGAGAGCACAATTACCACACGGTCAAGACGGCCTCCATACTGGAAGCCGTCTTGTCGTTCGTAACTAGACCCGGCGAGAAACTCCACTTCTCGCCCCGGACTCGAGTTTTGTTGCTACTGGCAAACGAGTGCTCATCCAGGGCCAGAACAAGGCACATATCGCCCACACGCACAGGACCAGTTCCAGTCTCATCGCGGCTCGGTCCGCCAGCCTCCGGCGCAAGATCTCGAGCAGTCCGAGTGAGTCGCGTGAAAAATCGTACTGCACAAAAGGATACAGCCACGGCACAGACCCACCGACGTCGCCCAGCAAGTGCCCCAGATAACCCATCCCCCAACTCCACGCGGCCCGTCGCCCCCAAATCAACCCCACGACCGCAGTCGAAAAGGTCAGGCCCGCCAACGTGTGCCCGAACATGCGGCCGCTGGGCGTCAAGTGCAGAACCTGACACAGGGTTTTATCCACCACATCGGGGAAAATCTCTGCTGCGACCGCCGGCTTTAGGTCTACTTTCAGATAGCGGTGCTGCAAGATCGAAACAGCCACATGCCCAAACAACATAGAGGGTTTTCTCAGTCTGCCTGGGCAATCGGCTCGCGGGCCGGTAAGTCGAGTTGGCGCCCATCCTCCAGCGTCACCTGCCAGGCCGGCACCCAGGCCAGGCCGCAGAACTGAACCGTCACGTCGGCGCGGCGGGGGGTGACCTCTATCGTCTTAATCTCCTCCAGTGTGTCGGCCCAGCGGTCGTTGATCTCGGCCGCCTGCTCCTCCCATTCCCCTGCCAGTGCTTCCAGTTGCTCCTCCATGTCCTCGATGGCATCCAGCGATTCCTCGATGTCGGCCTTGGCCTTCTTGGTCAACGTGCGTTTGCGGCTGGCGCGGGAGATCATAGCCGACGACCGCCGCCTGGTGAGCAGGTTGAGCGCCGACTCACCCAGCGTCAGCAGCTCTTCCCGCTTGCGGGCTTCCAGTTCCTCCTGATCCTCGGCCAACTCCCGCTGCTCGCGGCGCAGTGCAGCTTGCACGCGAGCCATTTCCTTCTCCACGCGGTCGCGGGCCTTCTTCAGTTCGGCGTCCCGCCTGCGGCGGGCCTCCCCCTCGCAGCGCACGCGAAAGTCGCGGCGGCTCTCCCCCACCGTGCCGTACAACTCGAGCGCCGGGCTGTGCCACAAGCTGGTGGAAACGTTGTAGTAAAGATAATCGGCCAAGTCCTTCTCCAGGCGCTTCAGGTCGCGTGGGCGGGCCAGCGTCGAAGGCACCGGCGCGTAGACCCCCTCCCCCAGCGGCCTCGGCGCAAGGTCGCTCTCGCTCACCACAGCCTCTCCCTCCTCCCAATCCACCGCCGCAGGCCCCTCGCCGGGCTGCACCAGACGTGCTACCATCTCCTGGTGATCCACGTCCCGCTTCCGATCCAGCATGCGCACCGTGCCCAATGCCAGCAGGTGAGGGATGTAGGCCAGCCGCCGCTCCCGCGCCAACACCGACCGCCCGGATCGCTCCTCGTAATTTCGCAGCGCCCACTCAAAGGTCGTGGTCGGAGGGAGGAAAACCTGGGGGAGATCGGGAGGAAGCGTGGGCGGGGTGGCGCTCAGGTCTGGTAAGGCTGGCTCAAGCGCACGCTCCTTGGCTGGTGCCGCCGCCTTGGCCTCCCCCTCGCCCAGGATTGGGAGAGGGGGCTGGGGGGTGAGGGCGGTAAGCTCGCGCACCTGTTTGCGGGTCAGCGGCCCGCACAGGTAGGACATGGCCCAGCGGGTGTGGAAAAAGACCGGCGCGCCCTCGCGAATGTCGTGGAGCAGGAAGACGCGGGGCTTGAGCGCGCCCAGCGCCCGATCGAGCGTGCGCCGATCCAGCGTCGCACCGGCCTCGGTAACCGCCCCCTCCAGCCCCTCCAACACGCGCTCCTTGTCCCGCTCGGCCCGCAGCGAGCCGACCGCCCACGTGCCGGCATTGGTCAGCCCCTTGTAGTCCAGATCGGCCGGGTTCTGGGTCGCCAGCACGACGCCCAGGCCAGCGCTTCGCCCCTGCTTGATCAGCGCCAGCAGCGGGGCCTTGGTGGGCGGGTTGGCCGGGTAGGGCGGGAAGTAACCAAAGACCTCGTCAAAGTAGAGCAGCGCCCGCAGGTCGGTGGTGCCGGATTGAGCGCGCAGCCAGTCGCGCACGGCCTCGAGGAACAGGGTGATGAAAAAAGCTCGCTGTGCGTCGTTGAGGTGTGCCAGGTAAAAGATGCTGGCCTGGGGGCGGCCGTCGGCGGCGTAGAGCAGCGAGCCCACGTCCAGCGGCGTCCCCTCCTGCCAGTTCTCGAATCCGGGGGCGGCGACGAGGTTGTTGAGCGTCCGCGCCAGCCCGAAGCGGTCTTTTTCCGGGAAAAAGGTCTCCAATTCAAAGACGCCCACCTGCTGGAAGGGGGGCTTCTGCAACAAGCGAATCAGTGTGAGCAAGTCGAGTTGCTCCCCGGCGCGCCAGACGTGCTCGACGATGCGCGCCAGCAGAATGTGCTCGGAGCTCTGGAGCGGGTCGGCCTCGACGCCCACCAACCCCAGCAGTGCCGACACGATCCCCCCGATGCGCTCCCGCAGCGATTCCTCGTGCTCGTCCCAGTCGAGAGCGGGTGTGTCGAAGAAGTGGAGCACGTCCACCGGCTGCCCGGCCTCCGAGCCGGGGGTGAAGACGGTGAACTGCGCCGCCTGGCGCAGGCGGGCGATGCGGTCGCCGGTGATGTCCCATTGAGCCAGGCCCTCTCGCCACTTGCGGGCCTCCTCGGCGGCGTACTCCTCGACGCTCACCCCACGCCGCTGCGCTCCCTCCACGTCCACCCAGGGCATAAAGTCCTCCGGGCGCAGGTCGGGGAAGGTCAGCAGCAGGTTGGCGATGTCGCCCTTGGGATCGAGGATCAGGACAGGGATACCCTGAAGCAGCGCCTCTTCCAGCCAGATGACGCCCAGGCCGGTCTTGCCGGAGCCGGTCATGCCGAGGATGACGCCGTGGGTGGTCAGGTGCTGGGCGTCGTAGTGTACAGGCCGGTCGGTGACCGCGCCCTTCTTCAGGTCGTACTCGCGGCCCAGGTAGAGTTGGCCTCGCTCGTCGCTCGCGCTCATCGTCGCCTCCCTCCCGTTGTGGTGTACCGTACATTGTACTCGGAGAGGGAGAAGATGCAAGTTGGAGGAGGGAGATTGGAGAATGGAGAATGGAGAATGGAGATTAGAGATTGGAGATTGGAAGGGGCAAGTCGGCGCTGCGAGGTTTTGACTTCTGGGGAGAGTTGCACTATACTTGGGGCGCAATGGAAGAGAAATCGCCTCGCAACTGGGTGCAGTTCGAGGCGGTGGCCAAGACGACAGAGAAAAGTGGCGGTAAGAACAATAGTGTGATATACTGAAAGAAATCCCTTACGAGAGCCAAAGATGAGTGATTTGAAAATCTGGAAGGCAATTTGTGAGATTAGGTATCCGGCTGCTGCGCTGATATTTGATCGACGCGGGAGTATAGCTGCAAAGTGGCATCGGCAATTTGGCCTCACAGATTGGAGAATTACTAACAATCAAGTCACTTTGTATAACAGCAAATCCGGGACACCACGTTTTCAGGTGGGGTACAGGCGGGCAGTTTGTGTTATGGAGTTGCCAGAAAGATACCGAGATTTTCGTGAGTGTACGCTTGAGGTGTTATGTCATACCCTAGAAACATTGGATATTAGGAAGCTTGAGCGTATTGGCTTACGTTTGTTACAAATAGCTGAACGTAAGAGTTTTGCTACATTACTTGCTCAAATGCGTGGGTCATTGTATGGTTTGTCCGATGAGGCGTGGGATCGACTTGGGGGGTATCCTATAGATATAGGTCTTCCTTTGACACTTGAGATTGGTGACTATAAAGCAAACTTCCGTATGGGGCCAATGCAAAAGGAGCAATTGAAAGGATACTTTGATTCTGTTACTGTCCAAGAGAAGCTGCCGAGAACTTCGTTGTTTATAGATTTTGACTTGTATGCCGAAGAGCCGAAACTTCATGTCAAAGGCTTCAAAAAGGGATTGGCCGAGTTTTTGAAGTTGGGGGAAACTGAGGTGCAACAACGATCTATAGCGTTCGTTGACCAGTTTGGAGGATTCCAAAGATGACAACGTCTATATTTGATAGAACTTCCGATCCTAGAACTGAAGTTAGGGAAGCATTTGATATAACAGGAACTGGTACTCCCTGGGTAGTGACACCTGGAGCAGAGTTGGAAGAGGAACAAATCGCTCAGAGCGATTTAGGTGAATTGGTAGGTCGTGTAGAGGTTTTGATGGAGCGCCCTACCAAATGGACTACGCAGATACGGGATTTGGGAGAGGAGGGGTATACGCTTCAGGAGCCTATTCAGATCTTAATTGAAGAGTACCGTGATGAAAGTGTGGTCGCGCGGTTTCCAGAAGTAGAAGCCTTTGGCGAGGGATACAGTGAGCCAGAGGCCATTGTGAGTTTGAAACTGGCTATTCTAGATCTGTACGATGAGCTTTCTAAAGCAAAACCGGAGAATCTAGGTAGACACCCGCGAATGTGGTGGCGGGTGTTAAGCAATCTTATCTCCAAGTCCTAAATCGCTATGAAGTGGCGTAATTTTACTTGCGGTGACCTCTACGAGGGTGTTGCCCAGAAGCTTGATTTAGAATCCACCAAGAAAAAACGTTCTCCTCACCCTGTTTATTGGTATACACTGGATGACCGAAGAGTGCTAAGAGTAACGCTCCCTAATTGGCACGGTGGTTCACAGGCTATTTCGACAGGCTTTTTGCAGCAAATTAAGAGAAGCTTAAGGTTGACTACCAGGCAATTTGAAGATTTGGTGAATTGCCCTCTTACTGTTGAAGAGTACGAGCAAATCGTGCGTGAACAGAGGTGTAGCTCGTAGCTGGCAAAATTGCCGACCTGTGCAATTAATTCTACTTCAGATGTCGCAGGACTGAAATCATTTATTTTGGACACGGATTTTCACGGAAAAACACGGATTTTTGACCATTTTTATCCGTGAAATCTGTGTGAATCCGTGTCCTGTTTTTTAATTGCACAGGTTGAAAATTGCTCTTGTTGCAGAGGCCCCCTTCAAATAAGGGGGCTGTTCTTAAGATATCAGGGCGGCCTACTAGGAAACTGGCTTGTGTTCACTACAAACGCTTCAACAGCTCTCGGGCAGTTTCTCTCCGTACGAAGAACGCCGGAGGGGTTCTGGGCCGCTAACACTCACTGCATCCGACCGCGCTGGCGCACGTTATCAGCGAGGGTTGGCCCGGCTTTTGAGAAGGATTGTATCATTCTATGACCCACCTCTACGAGCTAATCCAGCGAAACGTCGCCGCGTGGCGGGAGGACGGTTACCCAACTGAGGACTATGCGGCCATCGCTGAAATCCTCGACTATGCGATGCTGCCGGAGGGCGGTGGTCTACGCTTCCTCCGCGTCGCCCAACTCCGTGCCCTGGAGACGTATTGGTACTTGCGCCTGGTGGAGGACACGCCTCACATCTTTGACCTCTACCAGAGGTACTACCCCAGGCCGCTCGACTTGCTGGCGGCGTTGGGGCTCGACCGGGATGAGATCAAGGACTTTGTGCTGAACGAGGGGCTTGATGCGCTCTGGGAGCGCATCCGCACGGATGGGGAATTTGTCAAGGCCCACAAGTTGGAAAGCGTCCACGAGACGCTGACACTCGATTACCCCAGCTACATCCTGGCTTTGGCGATGGGCGCGGGCAAGACGATCCTGATAGGGGCTATCGTAGCCAGCGAGTTCGCTATGGCCCTGGAACACCCTGACGGCCCCTTCATTCAGAACGCCCTGGTCTTTGCCCCTGGCCTGACGATCCTGGAGAGCCTGCGCGAACTGGCCGAGGTGGACTATGCCAAGATCCTCCCGCCGCGCCTCCATCGGCCCTTCGAGGCCACCTACAAGCTCATCTTTACTCGCGAGGGCGAAAAAGACCTGCCCGTTATCCGGGGCAGTCGCTACAACCTGATCGTCACTAACACCGAGAAAATCCGCATCCAGAAGCGCACCTACCGCCACGCCTCGTGGACCGACTTTCAGTACCGGCTCAAGCTGGAACAGTCCGAGGAGATAGCCAACCTGCGCCTGCTGGCCATCGCCTCGCTGCCCAACCTGGGCGTCTTTTCCGACGAGGCCCACCACACCTACGGTCGGGAGATCGGGACGCGGCTCAAGCGGGTGCGGCAGACGGTGAACTACCTGCACGAAAAGACTGACGTCTTGTGCGTCGTCAACACCACCGGCACACCCTACTATGAACGGCAGCCCCTGCGCGACGTGGTGATCTGGTACGGCCTCTCCCAGGGCATCCGCGATAACATTCTCAAGGCCGTGGATGGCAGCATCTATGCATACGACTTTGACCAGCAAGACGCCGAGCAGTTCGTGAGCGAGGTGGTGCGCAACTTTTTCCAGGACTATGGAGACGTGGCGTTGCCCAGCGGCGCTCCGGCCCGCCTGGCGATGTACTTTCCCCAAACCAAAGACCTGCGCGAACTGCGCCCGGTGGTGGAACAGACGTTGATGGAGTTGGGGTATTCCACCGACATGGTTCTGCGCAACACGTCCAAATCTACCCAGGCCGAGATTGACGCCTTCAACCGGCTCAACGATCCCCGCTCACCCCACCGGGTGATCCTGCTGGTCAACAAGGGCACCGAGGGCTGGGATTGTCCCAGCCTCTTTGCCTGCGGGCTGGCCCGCAAGCTCAAGCGCAGCCAGAATTTCGTGCTCCAGGCCAGCACCCGTTGTCTCAGGCAGGTGTCCGGCAACCCGCACAAGGCGCGCATCTATCTCTCGATGGACAATCGGGGAGCTTTGGACCGGCAGTTGCAGGAGACCTACGGGGAGACCATCGCTGACCTGAACCACGCCAGCCAAAACACGCGCACCGCCCGGCTGGTGGTGCGCAAGCTGGACGTGCCACCGCTGGTGGTCAAAAAGATCATCAAGCGGGTTGTTCCTGTCGCCCAGACCTCCGAGGTCTCGGAAGACCTCGGAGATCTACGCCTCGAAAAGCCCGCCATCGAAGCGAAAACCGTGCTGGTGAGAAAGGTCTATACCCCGCAGGAACAGCCGGACAAAGCATCGGTGCTGATACAGGTAGCTGAGGAACAGGCCGCCTACGCGGTGGTCGGTCCCGATCTCTACAGCGCAGCCACGCAACTGGCCGCCGTCTACCGGCTGGATGTGTGGACGGTCTACGCTGAACTCAGGCGGCTCTACGGTGCGGGGAGTACAGTACCCGAGGCGCATTTACCTGGCCTGGCTGCCCAGATCGAGGAGCAGACTTGCCGCTACCAGATCGAGGAAAAGGAAGTCGAGGTGGCCCTGGCGCTAGTGAAACCAGAAGGGTTCAAACCTAAAGAAGAGGACGGGGACGTGGTCTACACCGCCGAGATCACCTACCAGAAGGGGAAAGAGCACCTGCTGCTGCGCTGGAAAGACTGGGCCGCCCGGAACGAGGGCGATTTCGGCTTCCACTACGATCCCTACAACTTTGATTCCAACCCAGAGAAGAATTTCTTCACCCAGATATTGGATGCGGTGAACCTCAAACCGGAGCAGGTGGAGGACATCTACTTTACCGGGGGTCTGCACGACCCGCGCAAGACCGACTTTTACGTGGAGTACAAGGGCGTGGACGGCAAGTGGCATAACTACAGCCCCGACTTTGTCATCCGGCGCAAGGATGGGCGCTGCTATATTGTCGAGATCAAGATGGAGAAACTGCGGGACGACGCCGTGGAAGGTGAGAACGGCCGCAAGGCCATCGCCGTGCAGCAGTGGGTGGGGCTGAACCCGGAACGGCTCAAATACGAGATGATCTTTACCCCGTCTGACAGTGTGGCTTTCAACCAACTGGCACCGGCCAGGCAGTTTATCGAGGGAGATTGAGTTCCAACAAGACTTCGGAAGTCTTCGTCAGAGATTTTGAGGACAAAGCCAGCTTGAAATTGCCTCAAGGGTTGTTGGGTAGAGTGCCGTCAAAGACTTCCGAAGTCTGGGGGCAGCAACTATGCCACAACGTGACATCGAGTTATGCGAAGGCGAGTGCTATCATCTCTACAACCGGGGTAACAACCGGGAGCGCATCTTTTTCGAACGCGAGAACTATCTATTCTTTTTGCGACGGCTACGGAAACATCTCGTCCCCATTCTGGACATCGTGGCATATTGTCTGATGCCCACTCATTACCATCTGTTGGTAATGCTGAAAGAAGCTGATCTATCTCATCGCATGCAACTGTTTTCCATTTCATACACCAAGGCAATGAACAGGCGATATGATCGCGTCGGTGCGCTGTTCCAGGGGGCTTTTCGGGCCAAACACGTGGATGGTAACGACTATCTGCTACATCTGTCTCGTTACATCCATCTGAATCCCATGATCGCCGGCCTGGTAGAACGACCGGAAGAGTGGGATTTTTCGAGCTACCCGGAGTACGTCGGCATACGCAGTGGGACGTTGCCCGCGCCCGAGGTTGTCCTGTCGCAGTTTCCGTCGCCAGAGACATACCGCGAGTTTGTGGAATCCTACATCCCCAGCGAGCGAGAGATCATCGCAGAGTTGTTGTTTGACTGAGGCAAAGACTTCCGAAGTCTGACAGACTTCGGAAGTCTCAGAGGAGTACAACGATGACCAAAAAGCAAACCGTTCAAATAGCCGAGGCCAAGGGCCGCCCGATGCTGCACTGGGTGGGCAAACGCACGCTGGACCACGTGACTGCCTTCCCCGCGCAGTTGGTGGAGACCTTCAATCCCGCCGGCGAGGAGACCGATGCACAGGGGCTCCTCTTCCACGGCGACAACAAGGACGTGCTGGCCTGGCTGCTGGCGAACGGCTACCGGGGCAAGGTGAACCTGATCTACATTGACCCGCCTTTCGACAGCGGCGCGGACTACGTGCGGCGGGTGCAACTGCGTGGCGTGAAGGGTTCGACTAAACTGGAGGGCGAGACTTACACCCTGGGTGAGCAGATCCAGTACACCGACATCTGGGCCAACGACACGTACCTCCAGTTTATGTACGAGCGCCTTTTGTTGCTCAAAGAATTGCTAGCCAAGGAGGGGAGCATCTTTCTTCACTTAGACTACCGCAGGGTACATTACCTGAAGTGTATTGCGGATGAGATCTTTGGCTTGGAGAACATTCACAATGAGGTAATATGGTGCTACAGCGGCGGGGGTATTCCTACAAATGAATTGCCACGCAAACATGATAACATCCTTTGGTACTCCAAGACTAACAAATGGACTTACCATGTACAGTATCGGCCTTATTCGGAGGGCACCCTAGAGCGTGGAAGAACCGCAGTTAAAGGTGAGCATGCACAGCTTAGGCCAGAAGGCACACCGATCAATGATTGGTGGACGGACATTGAAAAGATAACCAGTCCCACGGATCCTGAAAAACTGTACTTCCCAACTCAGAAATCAGAAGCTTTACTGACTCGGATAATCACAATGGCATCTAGTCCCGGCGACCTCGTCCTGGATTGCTTCGTCGGCTCTGGCACCACCGCTGCCGTGGCGCAAAAGCTGGGCCGTCGCTGGATCGCCGGCGACATCAACAAGGGCGCTGTCCAGACCACCTCCAAGCGTCTGCAAGCCATCATCGGCGAACAGATCGAGGCGGGCGTCGTCCCACAGCAGGGAAACCTCAACCTCGAGGGGGAACAGGCGGAGACAGATGAATCGCCACCCCCGGTGGCCCTCTCCTTCAGCGCCTACCGCGTCAATGACTACGACCTGCAAATCCAGCACAACGAGGCGGTCAACCTGGCCGTGGAGATGATCGGCATCGAGCGCGTCAAGACGGACGTCTTTTTCGACGGCACGCTGGGCCGGCGGCTGGTCAAGATCGTGCCCTTCAACCACCCCCTCACCCCCCTCGACCTGCAACTGGTGCAGGACGAGTTCAAGGCCCGTCCCGACGAGGAGCGGGACGTAGTCCTGGTCTGCCTGGGCCAGGAGATGGCGGTAGACGCCTGGCTGGAGGAATACAACAAGCGCCGCCCGGTCAACAAGATCGAGGTCATCGAGTTGCGCACCGACCAGAAGTATGGCAAGTTCTTTGTCCACCAGCCGGCCCAAGCCCAGGTGCAGGTCGAGCGCCAGGACGGGAAGGTCGTTGTGGAGATCGAGGACTTTATCTCGCCTACCATCGTCGAGCGGCTGGAGATGGACACACCGCTGTTCAAGGCCCAGATCCCCGACTGGCGGGCGATGGTGGACGTGGTGTTGATTGATACCGGCTACGACGGCAAAGTCTTTAACAT